>CAKRAK010000005.1 GCA_934294885.1 uncultured Lachnospiraceae bacterium
TTAATAAGTGCGAAGCACGAATTTAGTACCGCTACGAGGAGCAGACAGTGGGAACGGTCCTTGTAAGGAACCATCATTTGTGATGGAAAGCGTCCGGTTAAGAACCTAGTTAAGAATCCAAGCATGAATCCTTCCAACGATTACTTGACAGTAACCTTCCATTAATTGTAAAATAATGATTAGTGTGATGGCTAATTATAATTACAGGAGGATAAGATATGTACAGTTTTGATGAGATTACAAAAGTTGATCCAGAGATTGCAAATGCCATGAATGACGAGATTCATCGTCAGAATCAGAATTTGGAGTTGATTGCTTCAGAAAATATTGTTAGTAAAGCAGTAATGGCAGCTATGGGAAGCCCTCTTACCAATAAGTATGCAGAGGGATATCCGGGAAAGCGTTACTATGGTGGATGTGAATATGTAGATGTTGTAGAAGATTTGGCAAGAGAACGTGCAAAGGAATTATTCGGTTGTGAGTATGTTAACGTTCAGCCACATTCCGGTGCTCAGGCAAATATGGCAGTTTTCTTTGCTGTTATGCAGCCGGGAGATACATTCATGGGTATGAATCTTGATCATGGCGGACATTTGACACATGGTTCTCCTGTTAATATGTCAGGAAAGTACTTCAATGTAGTACCGTATGGTGTAAATGATGATGGATTTATTGATTATGATGAGGTAGAGCGGATTGCAAAAGAGTGCCATCCAAAGCTGATTGTTGCCGGCGCTTCTGCTTATGCAAGAAAGATTGATTTCAAGCGTTTCCGTGAAATCGCAGATTCTGTTGGAGCTGTATTAATGGTAGATATGGCACATATTGCAGGTCTTGTTGCAGCAGGACTTCATGAAAGCCCAATTCCATATGCACATGTTACTACAACAACCACTCATAAGACATTACGTGGACCTCGTGGTGGTATGATCTTATCCAGCAACGAAGTCAATGAAAAATATAACTTCAATAAGGCAATCTTCCCTGGTATTCAGGGTGGTCCTTTAATGCATGTAATTGCAGGTAAGGCAGTTTGCTTTAAGGAAGCATTATCTGATGAATATAAGGAATATATGGCACAGGTTGTTAAGAATGCAGCCGTATTAGCTGAGGAATTAACAAAGAGAGGCTTCAAGATTGTATCAGGTGGTACAGATAATCACTTAATGCTGGTTGATTTACAGAATTTAGGATTAACCGGTAAGGAAGTAGAGAAGCTTTTAGACAGTGTTCATATTACAGCCAATAAAAATACCGTTCCAAATGATCCGAAGTCACCGTTTGTAACAAGTGGTATCCGTTTAGGAACTCCTGCAATTACAACCCGTGGTGCAAAAGAGGATGACATGGTTACCATTGCAGAAGCAATGAAAGCTGCTGTTATTGATAAGGATGAGGCAAAAGCCATGGAACTGGTTAAATCAATTACAGACAAGTATCCTTTGTATGCATAGTTATCAACTGAAAAAATATAGAAGGATGAAAACAGTAAGAAGGTAGTTTTCTTTCACTAGAAAACTGCCTTTTTGTTTTGGCGGAGAGGAAAATGCAGCTATTCATGGGGCATTTGACAGTCGCTGACAAGAGCGGGATTTACGGCGTGTATCTCGTCTCTGTCGTATGGGATTCATATTATGGGAAGTGAATCCGTATATAGGCGTAAAATTTAATACTGAAGAAGGTAAATTATGATTGAAAGAAAATGGGCGGTTAGAATTGAATTATTTGAATTTGTTTTATTTGTAACGATACATACAGTGTACGCATGGATTTTTCTTGATTCGGATGTGGCGGCAGAGGTGAGCTTTTTAGCATTTATCACATCTGTAGCAACGGTTATCAGCTTGTATTGGATAAAGGATTTATTATTTTCGCAGACATTGTTTATATTCTGTATCATGATTGCAACCCAGTTAATCGGGGCTGTTGTGGGAAGCTTTGCCATGGGCATTTGTATCTACATGATATCCGGTGCTTTAATTTCCATTGTAGGTTCTACGAAGCTAAATGCAAGATTTTTTATTATAACCAATGCAGCCATTATAATCGGATTGATAAGGGAATATGATGTGATTAAGGAATTTATGCCAATTCGTTATTATGGAATGGCAATTATATTCTGTGAGGCATTTTTGATAACAGAGAATTTTATGGTGCTGCTTTACCAGAGAAAGGTAGAGGAGGTAGAGACGAAAAATGATTTGCTGGAGCTGGTACAAAAGGAGAAAAATCAGTTTTTTGCCAATATGTCTCATGAAATCCGGACACCGATGAATGCAATTATTGGTATGAGCGAGTTAATTATGAGGGAAGAGGATGCTTCCGATAAGATTCGGGAATATTGTTACAACATTCAATCCTCCGGTGAGAATCTGCTTGGAATCATTAATGATATTCTGGATCTTTCTAAGTTGGAATCGGGGAAAATGGATATTGTAAATGAAGTGTATTCCCTGGCTTCACTGCTTCAGGACGTATCCAATACGGCAATATTCCGAAAGGGATATAAGGATCTTGATATTATCATTGACAGTAGTCCCAATTTGCCAAAGGCACTTGTGGGGGATGAACTGCGGATTCGCCAGATTATGATTAATATTGTAAATAATGCCATTAAGTTTACCGAACAGGGCTATGTCTATATTAAGGTGACCTGTTATGATGAGGATGGGGAAAATCACCTGCGTTTTCAGGTAGAGGATAGTGGTGTCGGAATTAAAAAAGAGGATCAGATACATTTGTTTGAATCATTTAATCGTACCGATTATTTGAAAAACAGATACATAGAGGGAACCGGATTGGGGCTGGCAATCTGTAAACAGATGGTAAGACTGATGCATGGAAGCATTAAGCTATACAGTGAGTTTGGAAAAGGAACTACTGTTATTGTGGATATTCCGCAGCCGATTTCCGATAGTACACCATTCCTTAGACTGAAATCCAATGATAATATGTCAGTTGGTATTTATATTGATAAAGAACAGCATTTAAGACCCGGTGATTTATATTACGGAGAATCTACAAGAAATATCTGGGATACATTGAAGATTCCCTGCAAGGAGTTTACGGATTTTCCTGCCATGATGGATGCCGTGGAGAAAGGTCGGATTACCCATTTGTTTGTTGGAGAAGGAGAGTATATGGATCAAAAGAATTATTTTGATCAGATTGCCGCAAAAATCCAGCTGCTCGTAACCCATAATGTACAAAATACAATCCTTCTGTCCGATAATGTTATTGAGGTTTTGCTTCCGTATTGTGCAATGAATATTATTACGGCATTAAACGGAGAGGCTATTTATAATCAGTTTATTGAGGAAAAGACGGTTAAAATCGTATATTCCGCACCGGATGCAAAGGTATTGGTTGTGGATGATAATGAAGTGAATTTACGTGTGGCGGAGGGTATCTTAAAATTATATGAGATTTCTGCGGAATTGGTGCATAGTGGAAAAGAAGCCATTGAAAGATTGAGACAGCAGGATATTGATCTAATATTTATGGATCATATGATGCCGGAGTTAGATGGAATAGAGACCACACAGATTATTCGCCGTTCTTATGGGGAATATGGAAAAAATATACCGATTATTGCCATGACTGCAAATGCGGTAAATGATGCAAAAAACATGTTTTTGTCTAATGGATTCCAGGATTTTCTTCCAAAACCGGTTACGCTTAAGGATATCAATGAAATGCTTCGAAAATGGATTCCGGGAACGAAGCTTGTATTCAGGGATGAGCATGACAGAAAACAAGTTAATGTATTGGTTCCGGAAGAGGATCAGAAGGTACAGCTGGTAAAGAAATCCGAACCGGAATTTACACCGATGAGGATTGACATGGATTACGCTCTTGAAAACATGGGAGGTATGAAAGACTTATACAAAGAGCTTTTGGAATACAGTCTGGAAGTGCAGCAGGAACGAATGGAAGAAATACAGACCTGCTATGACAAGAAGGATTTTAAAGAATATCAGATCCGGGTACATGCATTGAAGGGTGCCATGAGAAGTCTTGGAATCGAAGAGATGGCATTGATAGCTCAAAAACAGGAATTTGCATGTAAAGAAGAACGATATCAGGATGTCATAGATGAGCATGAACATTTTGTAGAAGAATGTGACAGGGCACATGATACGATTCGTTGGTATTTGGAACAAAATAATTTATAATTTAAAAGACCTGTCTTTACAAATCGAAAAGGTAAAGACAGGTCTTATTTTGTGTTGTATTTATTATTGGATATGCTGCTGGTCAAGATGCTTGTTTACTGCGGAAAGTAATGCACATACAGATGCATCAATGATATCGTTCTTGATGCCACAGCCCCAAATTGTGTTATCCGGCGTAATTTCAATTCCTACATATGCACAAGCCTGAGAGTTGGAACCGCTGTCTAATGCATGCTCTTCATAAGTAACTAATTTGAAATCAATGTCAAAATGTTTCTTAATGGCATTGGATACCGCATCCAAACGTCCGTTACCGGTTCCGTGATATACCTTCTGGATACCGTTTCGTTTAATGGTAATAGCTGTTGAGAAGACACCGTTTCCTTCCTGAACAAAGTGACACTCATCTAACTTGATTGCGGTTTTAATATTTACATATTGTTCGCTGAAGATTCCGAGAATTTCTTCCGGAGATAATTCCTTGTGTAAATGATCGGATACGCTCTTAACTGCATAACCAACATTTTCTCTCATCTTGGCAGGAAGATTGAATCCATAATTCTGCTGTAAAATATAGCCGATTCCACCTTTTCCGGATTGAGAGTTGATTCGGATTACGTCACTGTCATATTTTCTGCCTACATCATGTGGATCGATTGGTAAATAAGGAACGGTCCAGTCTTTTAAGTCATTGTCAACACGCCACTGCATACCCTTTGCAATTGCATCCTGATGAGATCCTGAGAATGCAGCAAATACAAGCTGACCGGTGTATGGAGAACGCTCATAAACCTTCATTCCCGATACACGCTCATATAATTCGGTAATCTTTGGCATATCACTGAAATCCAGCTTTGGATCAATTCCGTGGGAATACATATTCATGGCAAGTGTAACAATATCTACATTTCCGGTTCTTTCGCCGTTACCGAATAATGTACCTTCAATTCGGTCTGCACCGGCAAGAATACCTAATTCTGCATCTGCAACACCACAGCCTCTGTCGTTATGTGGATGTAAAGAGATGATTACATTCTCCCGCATTGCAAGATTTTTATGGAAGTATTCAATCTGGCTTGCATACACATGAGGAAGAGACATCTCTACGGTTGCCGGAAGATTAATGATTACTTTATTGTCCGGTGTAGGCTTCCATACATTAATTACAGCATTACAAACCTCTAATGCATAGTCTACTTCTGTACCGGTAAAGGATTCCGGTGAGTATTCAAACTGATAGTTACCACCATCCTGTTTTGTTAAATCCAACAGCATCTGAGCACCGTCAATGGCAATCTGTTTGATCTCGTCTTTTGATTTCTTGAAGACCTGCTCACGTTGTGCTAAGGATGTTGAGTTATATACGTGAATGACCGCTTTCTTACAACCCTTGACAGCTTCAAAGGTTTTCTTGATAATGTGCGGTCTTGCCTGGGTCAGAACCTGAATGGTGACATCATCAGGAATCAAATTCTGTTCAATCAATGCACGTAAAAAATCATATTCTGTTTCGGAAGCGGCAGGAAAGCCCACTTCGATTTCCTTGAATCCGATTTCCACAAGCATTTTGAAAAATTCAATCTTCTCATCTAAGCTCATTGGAACTACAAGTGCCTGATTACCGTCTCTCAAATCCACTGAGCACCATGCAGGCGCTTTGTCAATGTACTCTTTTTTTGTCCAATCCAGACATTCTACAGGGGGCATAAAATAATTTCTCTTATACTTTGTTGCATCCATCATATAAATTACCATCCTTTCTTTTAACAGCATAATTTTGCGATTACATAAAAATATAGCGTTAGGATATAAGTACGTCTATTCATAAAAAAAAGCCCGACATCTCCATATTAGAGACGTAAGACTTATTGCTCTACGCGGTACCACTCTACTTCATACATCATTGTATGCACTCATTGCAGATACGGACATTCGTCGTATATCCTCCCTCATATAACGGTTGGGTTCCGTCCTTACCTACTGTATTCTGTTCAATAAGGCTACTCAAGGGCGAGTTCGGATTCCTTCTACATCTGCTTCTCACCAACCAGCAGCTCTCTGTATGCTTTCAAAATCTTACTATTCCCTGTCATCGTATTTGATATACTATATGCAGTTCGTTGTATTACGATGCCAACAACTAACGAAAAGATAACATATTTGACAGGAATTGTCAACTTGGAAAATAAAATCTATGGAGTTGTAAAATAAAATCTATGGAGTTGTAAAATAAAATCTATGGAGTTGAGTCTGAATGAAAAATGTACTAAAATAATAGGAAACAAATTTCTGAATCCATATGGTGGAGTGAAACGGAAGGAGGGCGTTTTATATGGGAAATCGTATTCGGGAGTATGTGGCATATATTGATGATTTATTAAAATCAGATGACGAAAATATTGACTGGATGGAGGAAACAAAAAGGCATTTGGTCCAAATACAGTTCTTTGCCCATGAACGGCTGATTCATCTGATGGTGACGGTGCTGTTTGCCATTATGACGGTGCTGGTATTTTTATATCTGTTGGGGAATTTCAATATTCCTATTATGATGCTTTTTCTTGCCATTATGGTTTTGCTGATTCCATATATTAAGCATTATTTCTTAATGGAAAATAATGTTCAGTATATGTATGAACAGTATGACAAAATGATGCAAAAGGCAGGAAAAAAAGCTTTTATGAGGCAAAGCAAATTTAATGAGCCGGTAGGTAAGGTAAATCGGTAATTCCTAATTATTTATTATGTTTTTCTATTGTCGAAATCTGTCTGTCAGGATTGAAACTTGTGTTTTTTTGAATAAAGTTGTAATATGGTAATGTTTTTTTTGAATGTATCTTTAATATGAGCTTTTAAATGACGAATAAGAATATATCAGGTTGACTTTCCGTGGAGTCATAAGAGGTAACATTTGTTTTGTAATGAGCAGCAATCATAACAATTTGGAGATATAATTATGTTAGAATTTTATCACACACTTCGCCAGACAATTAATGGTGTGCGTCCAATGAATGATAAAGTAAAATATCCGGCAATATCATTTTTCCTTGCTTTTATACATTTTACTTTTGTGTGTATTTTCTTTATCATGAATATAAAGACGTTACTGTATTACAACGTATTTGTAACGTTTTTCTACATTGTCATTGGTATTATTTTTATTAAAACAGAACGATATACGGTGCTGTTTGTCGCAGCCCTGATTGAGATTTTATTTCATTCCATACTGGCAACGGTGCTGCTTGGATGGAGCTTTGGATTCATGCTTTATAACATTGCATTGATTCCGGTCATTTTTTATCTGACTTATACACTTTCTTATTTCAAAGACAATGTGTGGATTCCGATGATGATATCAGCGGTGGTTGTTATATGTTATTATTTCATGAAGCTGATTATGAATGTGGTACCTCATGTATATAATACGGACGACATCCTGTACATGGAAAATGTATGTTATTATTACAATACGGCCTTAACATTTATTTTCTTATATGTATGTTCTGTATTGTTTTCCATTGAAGTAAGATATATGAAGCGGAGCTTAGAACAGGAAAATTATAATCTTGGCGTGATGGCAAATTATGATCCTCTGACCCATTTGCTGAATCGTAGAAGTATGAATGTTCATTTGAAGAAGGCACTGGAAAATGTTGAGGAACAGGAATTTTGTCTGATTATGGCAGACATTGATAATTTTAAACGGGTAAACGATACCTATGGTCATGCCTGTGGTGATACGGTTTTAAAAATGATTTCCGCCGTGATTTCGGATGATGTCAGGTCGGATGATTATGTCTGCCGCTGGGGCGGTGAAGAAATTCTCATTCTTATAAGGGCGAATATCGAAGTTGCGGGCAGTGTTGCACAACGTATTTGTGAGGATATTGCCAACACTTGTATTACACATGATGATATACACCTGCATGTTACGATGACATTGGGAGTTGCACAGGGTAGTACAGGGGACACGATTCGGGGGCTTATAGAAAAGGCGGACCAGAATCTGTACTATGGTAAAAAACATGGGAAAAACCAGGTAGTGGTATAGTATAAAGACTTCCGATTGGAAGGAATGGAATAGTGAGATGAAAAACGACATGGAAATGTCGTTTTTTTTATGGGAAGAATGTTCCTTACAGTCGAATAACCAAGAAAAATATAGTGAAATTGCATAAAAAAGGTTAACAAAATAGTTAAAATGTGATAAAATGGATTAAATTGCTGAAAATCTACAATATGGATTCAGTATTTTCTCTAACAAAAAAGGGGGAGCAGAATTATGAAGAAAGAAAAGAAATTAACATTATTAACAACCTTACTTATGATAGGATTGCTTCCGTTGATTTTAACGGCAGTCATTTTAACGGTAGTATCCGGCATGAAGGTAAAGAACATTATGGAAGCATCCACATATCAGCGATTAAGAATCGCAGCGGAGAGTCTTGCCAGATATTATCAGGAGGATATGAATCAGCCGGATCAGATAGAAGCCGATCATGATTATGTTGACAGCCTGTTAGGGGATGAGATTGAGATGACATTGTTCGTCGGAGATACCAGATACCTGACATCGATCAAGACTGATGATGGTCAGCGGAATGAAGGTACAAAAGCAGATCCGGCAATTTATAAGCAGGTAAGCTCCGGAGAGGAATATTTCTCTGACAATGTTTCCATTGGAGATGGCACTTATTATGTGTATTATGTTCCGATTCGGTCAGAAAGGGGAGATGTCGTAGGTATGGCATTTTCCGGTGAACCGGAGAGTACGGTAATCAGTGAAATAAAAAGTGCTACTGTAGGATCTGTTATGATTGCAGTTGTATTTACGGTTTTATTTGCAGTCATTGTTGCGTTGGTAGCATTCCGGATTCGTAAGGTGATTGCTGAGGTAAATAAAGGTTTGGACAGCGTGGCAGATGGTAATATCGGTATAGAGGTGAGCCATTCCAGTCTGATTTTAGAGATTGATCATTTAATTATGACAGAAGCAAAATTACAGCAAAAGTTGCAGGATGTAATCAGTGGGGTATTGAATGAGGCCGGAAGTCTGGATGCCAATATGGAGAATATTACCAATGGGGTTGATGGCTGTAATCAGGTTGCGGAAGGTATTGTTGCAGCCATTGATGAGATTACAAAGGGTAATGTTGATATGGCTGAAAGTGTCCAGAATACAGCAGAGCAAATGATTGACATGGGGAATCATATTACAGAGATTACCAGGCTGGCTGCAGACGCGTCTATGGCTGCCAATACAGTAAAGATAGAAAGTGGAGAAGCAAAACAACAGCTGCAAAAATTGATGGAGGCGAACGATACTATGGTTCAGATTTCGGACGATGTTGTTTCAGGAATCAATGAATCCTCCAAATCAGTTGAGGCAATCCGTCAGGCCGCAGATATGATAGCAGAAATTGCCAGCCAGACCTCACTGCTTGCATTAAATGCCAGCATTGAAGCTGCTAGGGCAGGCGAAATGGGTAGAGGATTTTCTGTTGTTGCCAGTGAGATTTCCAATCTTGCAACCCAGTCTGATGAATCAACAAGAAAGATTCAGAAAATTGTTGCAGATGTAATCGCATCTTCCCAGCGTAATATTATTCTCTCAAATCAGGTAAAGGATGCGGTTAATAATGAAGGAACGGTATTAAGTAAGGTAAGTAACAGCTTTGATGTTGTAGATGAAAAGATATTACAGAGTGCAGATGCCATGAATGAGATTTCACTAAAGACGGAACGATTGGTGGAAGTGAAAGGAAAGGTTTTGGACGAGATTAATACACTGTCGGCTATTTCAGAAGAGGATGCTGCCGGATGTGAAGAAACAAATGCCAGCATGGTTGAGTTTAAGACTAATATCGAGAACATCAATCAGCAGGCTTCCGACACAAAGGATATCTCTGTTCAGTTAAATGAATCTGTGTCATATTTTAAAATGTAGTGTTCACAGAAACTTCACAAAAATTATTAGCACTCACTATTGACGAGTGCTAATAAGAGTGGTATAACATAATTACAGCAAGGGAATTGATAAAAAGATTCCGGACTGCTTAGAATGTAACTGATACAATCTAACAGATGTTAGAGTTAATTTAAAGGAGGAATGTCTTATGTTGATGCCTAGTATTTTTGGAGAAGATTTTGTAGATGATTTTTTTGGATACCCAACAAGAAATAACAAATATTATGTTGAGAATCATGATATGATGAAAACAGATATCAAAGAAAAGGATGATCAGTTTGAATTGGATATTAACCTTCCGGGATACAAGAAGGAAAATATATCAGCTGAATTGAAGGATGGTTATCTGACCATCAGTGCTCATACCGAGAAGAAGACAGAATCAGAAGATTCCGGTAAGTACATCCGCAAGGAGCGTTATGAAGGTTCATGCAGCCGTAGCTTTTATGTGGGAAAGGACGTTACAAAAGAAGATATCAAAGCGAAGTATGAAAACGGTATTCTTTCACTGGTGGTTCCAAAGGTTGACAAGAAACCAAAGGTAGAAGAGAAACATTTCATTTCAATTGAAGGATAAGATTGGAAAAGAGGAATCGGTGTCCGGTTAATAACCGGATGTCGGTTTCTCTTTTTCTTTGAATGTAAGTCGACATGAAGAAACCATGTTTGTATGAATTTGTATGGGGCAGAAAATGTTGCTTTTTCTACAGATGAAAAAAACATGTTACGGATTCTTTTTTTTAATGATATTTTTGACTAAAAAAATATGAAAAAAGGGGATGAATTTTGACATTTCGACACTTGATATCTTAAGAAAATCGGTTTAAACTTAGGAAATGCAGATGGCTGCATTTTACATAAATATTTCTTTTGTATGAAAGAAATAGGACAAATCAGGTTGCTGTAATGGTGGTTATTGGTAGTTTGAATAAACATTTTTGCAGATACCTAAAAGAAACTAAAAGGTAAGGAGATGGTTTTTTGGGCAGTTTGGCAGAAGACCTGATGAAGGAACTGGAATGTGAAACAGTGTTTACGCTTCCAATCGGAAAAGGGATTCCAATTTATGAATCCGTCGTCGTAACCTGGATTATCATGGCAGTTTTGATTGTGGTTGCCTTTATATTTACAAGAAATTTAAAGATTGACCATATCAGTAAACGTCAGGCTATTGCAGAATTAGTGTATACCAAGTTAACCAATTTAGTATCCGGAATGATCGGAGAAAAAGGAACTGCTTACGTTCCATATCTGGTTACGGTGCTTTTGTATATTGGTGTTGCCAATATCATTGGTTTGTTTGGTTTCAAGTCCCCGACAAAGGATTTGAATGTTACAATCGCCTTAGCCGTAATGAGTATTATACTTGTGGAAGCCGCAGGTATTTACCATTTGGGATTTAAGAAATGGTTGAAAAAATTTGCTCAGCCGGTAGCAATTGTAACCCCGATTAACATTCTTGAAGTGTTTACCAGACCATTATCATTGTGTATGCGACTTTTTGGTAATGTGTTAGGTGCATTCGTTATCATGGAATTAATTAAAATTATTGTTCCGGTCATTGTTCCGGCAGTATTCAGCTGTTACTTTGATTTGTTTGACGGATTACTTCAGGCATATGTATTCGTATTTTTGACATCACTTTATATTAGTGAGGAAATTGAGTGATTTAGGTATGATACAAACACCTATTGAAAAATGAAAGAAAAAGGAGAAATGAATATGTCAACTTTATTAGCTATTGGAGCAGGTATCGCAGTATTAGGTGCTATTGGAGCCGGTGTAGGAATTGGTGTTGCAACAGGTAAAGCAACAGAAGCAATCGCAAGACAGCCGGAAGCAGCAGGTAAGATTAACTCAACTTTGATTATTGGTTGTGCCCTTGCAGAGGCAACTGCTATTTACTGTTTTGTTATCGCATTAATGATTATTGTATTATTAGGTAAGTAATTAGGAAAGGCAGGTTAGTAATATGCTGAAAATAGATGCAGCAAATATTATTTTTACTGTAATTAACCTATTAGTTCTTTTCGTTGCTATGAAAATATTCTTCTTTAAACCGATTGCAAAGGTAATTGAAGAACGTCAGAAGGAAGCAGATAAACAGTTAGATGATGCTGCTGCAAAACAGTCAGAGGCTCAGATTCTGAAAAACCGCTATGATGAAATGCTTGACGGTTTTGAAGAAGAAAGAAAACAGACCATTGCAAAGGCTCGCCAGAATGCAGATGCAGAGTATCAGAAGATTATAAATAATGCACAGAATGAGGCACGTCAGATTAAGCAGACGGCTGAAAGTGATGCACAGAAAGAAAAGACGAAAATTATTAAAAATGCTGAGAAGGAAATTGCCGACATGGTAGTGGATGCAGCAACGAAGGTAGTAGGTACACAAAGCGGAGCGAATATTGACAGCTCTCTTTATAATGAATTTTTAGGTAAAGCAGGTGATTGATAGTGACTTCTACAAGTATTTCATATGCGTCAGATTTGCAAAACGTAGCCAATGCCAAGGAGTTACTAAAACAGGTTAAGGATATATTGGATGCAGTGCCTCAGATTCGAGTGGAATTTGAGGATCCTACGGTAGAGATTACAAAAAAACATATTGTAATTGACCGGGTATTTCCAAGTGAAATCCGCAATTTTTTAAAATTGCTTTGCGATAATGACGATTTTAATTTATTTGATGAGATTTGTGAGGCGTTGGAGGATCTTTTGAAGACGCCGACAAAGGAAGCCGAAAGGGCAGAGTTGGTTTATGTTACTCCTCCGAATGAGGAACAGCTTGCAGGTATTCAGAAATTCCTTGGAAAGGAATTTGGTAATGCTGATATTGAAATTGATCTGAAAAAGGATCCGTCTATAAAAAGCGGATTTGTGCTCCGGGTAGGAACAAAGGAATATGACTGGAGTGAAAAGGGTCGTATTGCCCAGTTGGAAAATCGGATTGCCAATGCAGTTTCTGCTACGGCAAATCGTTCCGTTAGCGAGGAAGGAATTGTCTCTATATTAAAGGCAAGTATTGATGACTTTGAGTTAGAGGCAAAAAACAAAGAAATCGGTATTGTAAACTGGGTTGGTGATGGAATCGCCAATGTAGATGGTATCGACCATGCATTTTACGGTGAAATTGTTGTATTTGACAGTGGCGTAAAGGGAATGGTTCAGGATGTCAGAAGAGATGAGATTGGTGTTATCCTGTTCGGTCGGGATACAGAAATCCATGAAGGCACCAGAGTTGTACGTACCGGTAAGATGGCAGGTATTCCGGTAGGAGAAAACTTTAAAGGTCGTATCGTTGATGCATTAGGTGCTCCGATTGACGGACAGGGTGAAATCGTAGCCGATGGATATCGTCCGATTGAGAATCCGGCACCGAGTATTGTTGACCGTAAATCAGTATCGGTTCCTATGGAGACAGGTATCCTTTCTATTGATTCCATGTTCCCGATTGGACGAGGACAAAGAGAGTTGATTATCGGCGACCGTCAGACAGGTAAGACATCCATTGCCATGGATACCATATTAAATCAAAAGGGAAAAGATGTTGTTTGTGTGTATGTAGCGATTGGACAGAAGGCATCAACCATCGCCAAGCTTGTAAATAACTTGAAGAAGGGCGGTGCAATGGATTATACCATTATCGTATCCGCTACAGCAGCAGATCCGGCACCTTTGCAGTACATTGCACCATATTCGGGAACTGCACTGGCTGAGTACTTTATGTATCAGGGAAAGGACGTGTTGATTATATATGATGACCTTTCTAAGCATGCGGTTGCATATCGTGCAATTTCCCTATTGTTGGAAAGAAGTCCGGGACGTGAAGCTTATCCGGGTGATGTATTCTATTTACATTCAAGATTGTTAGAGCGTTCTTCCCGTCTGACGCCGGAAGCAGGAGGCGGTTCCATTACAGCCCTTCCGATTATTGAAACACAGGCAGGAGATGTATCCGCATATATTCCGACAAATGTAATTTCTATTACAGACGGTCAGATATATTTGGAAAGTGAGTTGTTTAATGCAGGACAGCGTCCGGCTGTAAACGTTGGTCTTTCCGTATCCCGTGTTGGTGGTGCGGCACAGACAAAGGCAATGAAAAAGGCTGCCGGCTCTATACGTATTGATTTGGCTCAGTATCGTGAGATGGAAGTATTTACACAGTTTTCATCTGACTTAGATGAGAATACAAAGAAACAGTTATCTCATGGTCGTTCATTGATGGAATTGTTAAAACAGCCTCTTGGTAATCCATTTAGTATGGCGGAACAGGTTATAACATTAGTATCTGCAAATGCCCATATATTCAGTGATATGGACGCTTCCAAGGTTAAGAAATTCCGTATGGATTTATTACAGGAGTTCCATACCAATCATTCCGATCTGATTTCTCAGTTAGAGAATGCTAAGGATTTAACGGATGATATTAAGGACCGTATTGTAGATGCTGCCAAAGACTTTGTAGAACACTATGAAGGATAGTGGAATAGGAGTGTTGTTATGGCAAATGCAAAGGAAATACAGGATCGTATAAAGAGTATTCAGGATACAATGAAAATTACCAAAGCCATGTACATGATGTCTTCTATGAAGCTTCGGAAAGCAAAGACGAAACTCCAGAATACAGAACCGTATTTTAACGGATTACAAAAAGAAATATCAGATGTTTTGTTACATTTTCCTGATATGGAGCATTTGTATTTCGATAATCGAAGCAGTGATAAGACAGAATCGGTTAAGAAAAAGGGTTATATTGTTATAACCGGTGATAAAGGTATGGCAGGTGCTTATAATCATAATGTAATAAAGGAAGCACAAAAGCTTGTTGATGATGCAGAGGATTATAGGTTGTTTGTTGTAGGCGAGATTGGCAGGCAGTTCTTTTACAGTCAGCATGAAAATGTCATGAGGGATTTTGTGTTTTCAACGAATAATCCGTCGATACACAGAGCCCGTGTTATGACTGAAATTATTATGGATTTGTATAACCGGGAGGAGTTGGATGAGGTATATGTTATTTATACCTGTATGTTGAACTCGATAAAGGAAGAGGTTCGAATTGAACAGATTCTTCCGTTGAAGACCCATGAATTTATTAAAAGTGAGCTGACAGATGCATCCATGCTTGGCACCGGTAACTTTGATAAACACGCGTTGGAAGAGGCAGATGACTGGTTCTTGATTTATCCTTCTCCCCGCGTTGTTTTGGAAAAGCTCGTTTATAATTATATAACAGGATTTTTATATGGCGTTCTGGTAGAGGGTTCTGCCAGTGAAGAGAATGCCAGAATGATGGCGATGCAGTCAGCAACCGATAACGCGGAAAAGATGCTTGCAGAGTTATCAATTGCATATAACCGTGTGAGACAGGCAGCGATTACTCAGGAAATTACAGAAGTAATTGGTGGCGCAAAGGCTTTAAAGAAGAAAAAGAAGAAGCAGGAAAGGTGAGATTCACATAATGGAAAATACAGGTAAAATCGTACAGGTTTCCGGACCTGTAGTGGATGTAGAATTTGAAAATGGAGAATTACCTGCCATTAAAGATGCGCTTTATGTTATGAATAATGGCAAAAAGTGTGTGATGGAAGTTTCCCAGCATATTGGACATAATGTTGTTCGTTGTATCATGCTTGCTGCAAGTGAAGGACTTGCGCGTGATATGGAGGTCGTTGCAACCGGAAAGGGAATTGAGGTTCCGGTTGGAGAGCAGACATTAGGACGTTTGTTTAATGTATTAGGTGAAACTTTGGATGATGGTGAGAGCCTCGATGATGGTGAACACTGGGTAATTCATAGAGAACCGCCAACATTTGAAGAGCAGAGTCCGGTGGTTGAAATGTTGGAAACAGGAATTAAGGTAATTGATTTATTAGCACCTTATGCAAAGGGTGGTAAGATTGGTTTGTTTGGTGGTGCCGGCGTAGGTAAAACCGTATTGATTCAGGAATTGATCAACAATATTGCCAATGAAAGTGGTGGATATTCTATTTTCACCGGTGTAGGAGAGCGTTCCCGTGAAGGTAACGATTTGTGGACAGAGATGAAGGAATCAGGCGTTCTTTCTAAAACAGCGTTGGTATTCGGTCAGATGAATGAGCCGCCGGGATCTCGTATGAGAGTAGCGGAAACCGGTCTTACGATGGCAGAATATTTCCGTGATGTAAAGAAACAGGATGTGTTGTTATTTATTGATAATATCTTCCGTTTTGTACAGGCTGGTTCTGAGGTTTCGGCTTTACTTGGACGTATGCCATCTGCGGTTGGTTATCAGCCAACACTTGCCAACGATTTAGGAGAATTACAGGAGAGAATCGCATCAACAAAGAATGGATCTGTAACTTCTGTACAGGCTGTATATGTGCCTGCGGATGACTTAACAGACCCGGCTCCGGCTACAACATTCTCACATTTGGATGCAACAACCGTTCTTTCCCGTAAGATTGTAGAACAGGGTATTTATCCGGCGGTTGATCCCTTGGAATCAACCTCCAGAATTTTGGAAGCTGATGTTGTAGGCGAGGAACATTATACTGTAGCCAGACGTGTACAGGAAATTCTTCAAAAGTACAAAGAATTACAGGATATCATTGCAATTCTTGGTATGGAAGAGTTATCGGATGAGGATAAGGTTACCGTATATCGTGCAAGAAAGGTGCAGCGTTTCCTTTCACAGCCGTTCCATGTTGCGGAAAACTTTACCGGTGTAAAGGGTGTATTTGTTCCGATTGAAGAGACGATAAAGGGCTTCAAGGCAATTTTAGATGGTGAAATGGATGAATATCCGGAAGCTGCATTCTTTAATGTAGGAACTCTTGAAGATGTAAAGGAAAAAGCAAAAGCCCTGAGTTAAGAATGAAAGAAGAGGATAGGGATGAATACATTTTCATTAAAGATAATTGCATGTGACAGAGTCTTCTATGACGGACCATGTGAAATACTTGTTTTCCCCGGTGTGGATGGTGAAATGGCAATTATGGCGAATCACGAACAGATGACCACAACAATTGAAATCGGTAATCTCAGATTCCGTACACCGGATGGAAAGGAACAGATTGCGGTTGTTTCGGATGGTTTTTTGAAAGTGAACCATAATGAGGTAAATGTTTTGGTTTACTCAGCTGAACGACCGGATGAAATTGATGCTTTCCGAGCGGAAGCTGCTGCAGAACGTGCCAGAGAGCAGTTGCAGCAAAAACAAAGTATTATGGAATATCATGTTTCTACCGCATCTCTTGCCAGAGCTATGGCGAGATTAAGCGGACGAGATAAGTATATGTTAAAATAACGATGAAAAGTGCCATTTGTGTGCAATTACATAAATGGCACTTTTTTTCAGATTAACATTTTTTTGAAACGGGCATACTTTTAGTGTAGAATGATGTTATGACGGTAAAACGCAAATTAACATTCGGAGGATTTATGAATATCACAACAAATTATTTTCAATTCAAATCAATAGAGGATCAATTAGAAATTGACTGCATGGAAGTATACCCCGATACACCGCCTAAAGGAATTGTACAGTTTGTTCATGGAATGTGCGAGCATAAGGAACGGTATAAGGATGTTATGACTTTTCTTGCTAATCAGGGATATTATTGTGTGATACATGATAATCGGGGACACGGAAAAAGTATAGAATCAGAAGATGATCTGGGATATTTTTATGATGGCGGATATTTGGCGTTGATTGAGGATGTGCATCAGTTGGTTTCCTTAATGAAGGATAAGGTAAGCCCGGAGCTTCCGTATTGTTTAATTGGTCACAGTATGGGTTCCATGATCGTCCGCTGCTTTTTGAAGAAATACGATGATGAAATTGACAGACTGATCGTTCTTGGCAGTCCTTCTAAAATTCCCGGTATGCGGCCGGTACTTGCTTTTGCTAAAGGACTGGAGATGGTAGAAGGTGGAAGAGAACATTCAAAACTGATTGACTATATTATACAAAACTACATGTATGAAAGCTGGTTTAAGGAGGAAGGGCTTCATTCCTGGGTATGCTCCGACCCGGAGGTGGTGGAAGAATATAATGACGATCCTTTTTGTAATTATACCTTTACTATTCAGGGCTATGTGAATCTGATTCAACTTACAAAAATGACCTATGATAAAGATGGATGGGAGGTAAAGAATCCGTCACTACCGATATTCTTTGGTTCAGGAAGTGACGATCCTTGTACTTTAAGTCCGAGAGACTACGGAAAGGCAGTGCATTTCCTGAAGGAGCGAGGTTATACCAATGTAACGGCTACCTTATTTCACGGTATGCGTCATGAACTGTTAAATGAAAAAAACAAAGACAAGGTATATAAAGCCATTCTTTCACATATAGAGGGATAAAAAATCCTTTCCTTCCGGCCAAACCGAAGGGAAAGGATTTTTTATTCCTTATGTTCATCGATATATTTTAATACTGCGGAGAAAAGCGCATTTTTAATATTAGGGAACTGCTGTTGATTTTTTGCAATCCATTCTTTGATTTCCTGACGTTTGGTATATCCGTCAGCAGGACATGGATTTTTCATTACCGGCAGCTTATATTTTTTGGAAAAACTGATTACCTTATGCTCCGGAATCAGGATCATGGGACGGATAATCGCAGAATGAAATTCTTCTAATTTCGTAACCGGAAGTATGCTGTGGTATCGGCCTTCCACCAATAAAGACATCATGCTGGTCTCGATAAAGTCATCCATATGATGTGCATAGGCGATTTTTGTGCAGGAAAGCTCATTGGCTTTTTCCGTTAATGCACTCTTTCTCATTCTGGAACAAAGAGAGCAGGGATGCTTTTCTTTTCTCATTTCAAAAACAATATCGTATATCTGGGTGGAGACAGCATAAAAAGGAACGTCTAAGCTTTGGCAAAAGGCTTCCATATTCTGAATGGCTTTGTTTTTGTCAAAGATAATGTTACCTTCAGCGTTGGTGTAATTGACGCCGATATCCACATAGATGGCTGCCAGTTGGAATTTCTTTGGATAGAATTCAGACAGTTTTTTTAGCCCCATCAGCATTGCAAGACTATCCTTTCCGCCGGACAGACCAACCGCTATTTTATCTCCGTCATCTATCATGTTGTAGTTTTGTATCCCTTGTCGTAAATAGCTTGTTAAGCGTTGTAAATCCATAGCTTCTCCTTGATATATTAATTTAGCTGTTTGTAATAAAAACATGCTAATTGTGTTCGGTCTCTAAGCTCTAATTTTTCTAAGATATGACTGATATAATTTCTTACGGTTCCTTCGCTTAAGAACAGGCGCTCTGAAATCTCTTTGTTATTAAGACCATCCGCCACCAGTTTGATAATGTCGAAATCTTTTTGACTGAGATCAAATTCTGAAAGGGAGGGAGATAAATCCTCCTGAATCAGGGAAGGGATTTTATTCATGATTTCGTTTCCGAAAACGGACTGTCCATTGTAAACTGCGGTAATGGCAGGGGCAATGCTTTCAAAATTCTGCTTTAGGATATATCCCTTTGCTCCGATTTTTATGGCTTTGATAATATATTCATCATCGGAAAAGGTTGTCAGCAACAGGATTTTTGCCTCCGGATAGTCCTTTAGAATGGTTGTGGCAGCTTCTAAACCGTTTGTCTTTTTCATTTGGATATCCATTAGTAAGATATCGGGCTGATAGCTACGGTATAGAGAAATTGCTTCTTCTCCGTTACTGCCTTGGGCAATTACCTGAATTTCTCCCGTTGCTTCTAATATTGTTTTTAAAGAAAGTGATACCAATTGGTCATCATCTATTATGATAATTTTCATTTCTCTTCTCCTCTCAGTACAGTAATGAGTATACGGAATCCATCCTGTGTAAAAAATTTTGCTGTACCGTTCATGTTTTTTGCCCGTTCTATGATATTGGTAATACCCATTCCTGTTGAATCCGGTATGTGGATATCCGTTCCGTTATCTTCAATCAGCAGCTGATAAAATCCGGGATGTTCCCGGACAAGTACATGAAGCTTTGTGCCATTGCTGTGTTTGATACAGTTATTTACAGCTTCCTTTGTGATGGCGATAAAGGCATATTTGATGTCTGTGTTCAGATGATTGCTGATATCATAGTCTAAGGTTACTTCAAATTGGGAAGCTGTTGACAGTATATCACAAATAGCCGACTTTAAATCAATGGATTCATCATGCAGATCGTGGACACTGTTACGAATACTGGTCATGGCAGTATTTAAGGTATCGCTTAATGCATGAATTGGTTCTGTTAAAGCTTCGTCTTGGTTGATTACCAAAATGGCACCGGTTTGTAAGATAGACCGTGTTAACAGATGACCTACATTATCGTGAATTTCTCTTGCAATTCTGTTTCGTTCCTGCAAGGTTGCGGCATAAATGGCAGTATCCTGTTCCTGACGAAGCATCTTATTATGCTTTTCTAACAGCAGTGAATGTTCTGTGCTGGTATCTCTTTGCAGGATCAGTTGTTCCTTAAGGGAGGAATCATGCCTGTAGTAATCGGAAAGAAGTATTGAAAAACAGCAAAGCAGCAACAGAACAGTAAAAGCCTGAAATCCTAATATATGATAACTCCAAAATAAATTCAATATGCATAAAACCAGAGATAATTTATATTTATAGCGATAACAGTCATACAGCAAAACCGGAAGAAAGGCAATGCTGTAAGGAACGAAAAACATAAGCAACAGCAGAATAACCGGTAAAATTTGATAGCAGTCAAATTTGACAGCGGAAGGCTTCCCTTCATGAAACGTCTGCCATATCTGTTCTGTAATGGTGTTGTTGCAGGCTGCCAATATGGCAATAAGGCAGACAACAGTGCTTTGGGTTGTAATATGGGAAAGACGGAGATAAAAAATGGCACAGCATATGTAAATTAGTGTTTTATCCATGATCTTGTGCATTGTTTGACCTTCCTTTCCCGGTTTCCGATTATTGTTTTCCTATTATGCAGAGGGTGTTATCTTTATGTAACACGAATAAATTATACAATCTAATGAAACCCATGGCAATTGTTATAGCAGAAAAGTGATAAATGTCACATGTAAGAACTGACTTTATTCACTTGGTTCCTTTTTGGTTTGATGTATAGTAGTATATAGATAATTTCGAAACGGATACTGTTTCATACTACCTTGATATAATATATCGCAGGCACGCTTGCGCTTCATCCGCACACAGCGGTACTAAACTTGGAATACGCAGGTGCGATTCCTCGTTAAGTACCGGTGTGCTACAAGAGCCTGCTTATATATTATATTAAGGTAGTATGAATTGTGAGTATAGAAAAGCGTTTCGAAAATATCTATATAAAAGAATTGGAAATGTGGTAGCACAGAAAGGAACAGATATGGGTAAGGCGATAGAAGTGAAAAATCTGGTAAAACGGTATAAGGATTTACTGGCTTTGGATCATTTGAATCTTGAAGTCAATGAAGGAGAAATTTTTGGGCTGTTAGGTCCAAACGGTTCCGGAAAAACAACAACCATTAACTGTATATTATCCCTGCTTACTTACGATAAGGGAGAAATCAGAGTATTTGGAAAGGAAATGAAACCGGACAGCTACGACCTGAAAAAAGACATCGGTATTGTAATGCAGAATGTAGCGGTATTTGATGAGTTGACGGTTTATGAAAATATAGATTATTTCTGTGGACTGTATATAAAGGATAAAGTGTTAAGAAAGGAATATGTAGAGGAAGCAATTGCTTTCGTTGGGTTGGAGGATTATAAAAAAATGCACCCGAAAAAGCTATCCGGCGGTCTGCTTCGAAGGTTAAATATTGCCTGTGGAATCGCCCATAAGCCGAAGCTGATTTTCTTGGATGAACCTACGGTTGCTGTGGATCCCCAAAGCCGGAACAAAATTCTGGAAGGAATCGAATCCCTAAATAAAAATGGTGCAACCATTATTTATACTTCCCATTATATGGAAGAGGTTGAGCAGATCTGTACCCGTATTGCAATTATGGATAAAGGAAAGAAAATTGCAGTGGGAACTACAGACGAACTGAAAGGAATGATAAAGAATACAGAGAAAATCCGGGTAGAGGTATTGGGACTGGAAGAAGAAAATCTTCTTGCATTAAAGGAACTACCCCATGTTTATGAGACTACCTATGAAAATGGCATACTGAATCTTTATTATGCAGGGGGAACCCATAATCTTGTCAGGGTGTTGGATTATTTCCAAAAAGAAAATATCAGTTTTGGAAGAGTTTATTCCGAACTGCCTACATTGAATGATGTATTTCTTGAGATTACGGGAAAGGAATTAAGAGATTAGGATTGGAGGAAGAGATATGTTTGTACATAATTTTAAATATGCATTAAAATCCCTATTCCGGAATAAAACAACCATGTTTTGGACTCTGATCTTTCCGATTGGACTTACAACATTTATGTTTATGGCATTTCATGATCTGATGAAAAAAGAAGAAATGATGGAAGTAATTCCGGTTGCCGTGGTGGATTATCAGGATGGGGAAAATGGATTGCTGAATGTTCTGGAGATTTTGTCGGAGGGGGACGATCCTGTACTTAGGATTAAAAAGACGGATGAGAAAAAGGCAAAGCAGTTATTGCAGGATAAAAGTGTTGAGGCAATCATTGATGTTGCGGATATTCGTCTGGTCGTAAATGAAAATGGTTATAATGCCCTTGTTTTACAGGTTATATTAGAACAATATAAACAGAAGGAAAATATTGTAAAAGATATTTTGAAAACCAATCCCGGGCTGCTTCCCTCAGTTGCGGAGAGCATAGGGAAGAATCCCTCTTATTACGTAGAACAACGCACTTCGGACTCCAATCAGGATCAATACAACAATTATTTTTATGCGATTTTTGCCATGGCATGTTTGTTTTCTTCTTTTGTTGCAGTAGAGCGGATTGGAAGGATTCAGGCAAATGTAAGTCCGTTGGGAATGAGAAGGTGTCTGTCCCCTAATCCTAAGTTTGTGGTGATTGTGTCTGAATATCTGGCATTGTTAATGGTTCAGTTTGCTATAGAAGTGATTACCCTGATCTATATGACTATTTTGGGAATTGATTTTGGTAATCAATATCCGGCTATTTTGTTGATTCTGCTCCTTGGCTGTAGTATCGGATTGTCCATGGGAGTCATTATAGGTTCCGTTTCAAAAATGAACGAGGCGGGAAAGACCGGTCTGGCGGCATCCGTTACCATGATCTTATCCGTAATGGCTGATTTGTGTACCGGGGGAATTAAAGATATGGTGGAACATAATTTCCCGATTTTAAATCGTATCAATCCTGCTGTTTTGATTTCCGACAGTTTTTATGCCTTGAACGTATATGATAATTATACAAAGTATTTTCAAAATATTGGAATTATGGCGGCGATGTCGATTTTGCTGGTGATTATCAGTTCATTTATTTTAAGGAGGAACAGGTATGCAAGTGTTTAAGGCGTATTTTAAGGTGTTGAATCAATATAAAGGCTCTGTTATCCGATATATTACTATTTTTGTAATCATATTATATTTTTTCATTGTTCCGGCTTTGGCAGAAAGTGATAATCAGGACTATGTTGAAAAAAAGTGTACATTTACGGTATTTGATTATGACAATAGCCAGGCAAGCAAAGGTGTCATTGATTACCTTTCAAAAAGAAATACATTAGTAGAAATCAAAGCAGATGAAAAAGAAGTGATTCAGGATGAATTGTACTATCGGAATATTGTATGTGCCCTTCGGATTCCAAAGGGATTTGAACGTCATTTAAAGGAAGGAACGGCGGAAGATTTCTTAGAGGTTGTAACCATTCCGGGAACTCGGGCTTCCGCTGCTTTTGAAACGCAGCTGGACGGGTGCTTAAGTGCAGTTGCTACTTACATAGATGCGGGATTTTCCGTCTCGGAAGCCATGGAAAAGGCAGAGAAGGCGTTAGATGTCAATGTGGAGGTATCCTTGTCGGATGGAGGGGATGATACCGTCCATACAGGCAGGTACTATTATTATAATTATCTGGCATGGGTTTTAATGTGTGTCATGATAGAGGGTATCAGTCCCTGCTTATTGGTGTTTTCAAGGGACGAGATGAAAAAAAGAATGGAATGTTCGGCATATCGTTTTTCCCGTTTTAATAAAGAACTGATGCTAAGTGTTTTTGTATCGGGGTTGATGATATGTGGAGTTTTTGTACTGGTATCTGTGGCAGGGTTTAAGAATGAGATGCTGAATGTTTCCGGATTGCTGAATATCATCAATATGCTGTGTTATATGTTGGTGGCATTGGCAATCGCATTTTTAATCAGCAGATTGCTTCACAGAGTGGATTTGCTGGCAATGGTATCCAATATTATTTCTCTTGGAATGGCATTCCTTTGCGGTATTTTTGTCCCGAGGCAATTTTTAGGTGATAACATTGTAAAGGTTGCCCATTTCCTTCCGGCATACTGGTATAGCGAAGCTGTTACGGCATTGGATCGTTATACATCCGGGATGCTGCCGGATATCATGAAGTATATGGGCGTAGAGCTGTTGTTTGCAGTTGTGCTTGTTGTACTGGCTCTTGCTATTTCAAGAAAGCAACAGATGAAGTAAATCGGTTGAGAAAATAAAGAGATTGTAGTATATTGATAGAAGATAAAGAGTGATTGTAAAGTAAGAAGATTATTTTATAATCACTCTTTTTAACGGAGAATCAGAACCGGTTCGGATTGCCTGACGGAAAGAGGTAGGATATGGAAAGAAATGTAAATTTAGATGAGATAACAGATGGAAAAAAATATAAGCTAAACGATATGGTAAAGGCGGACTGTGGTAATTGTGAAGGCTGTTCTGCCTGCTGTAAGGGTATGGGGAATTCCATTGTCCTTGATCCCTATGATGTGTACCGCCTGACAACAGGCTTAAACGTCAAGTTTGAGGAATTACTTGTAGATAAACTGGATTTAAATGTTGTGGAAGGCATCATCTTACCGAATCTTAAGATGAACGGAAGGGGTAACAGCTGCCGGTTTTTAGATGATAACGGAAGATGCAGCATCCATTCCCTTCGACCGGGAATCTGTCGTATCTTTCCATTGGGAAGGCTTTATGAAAATGATAGCTTTGACTACATTTTACAGGTGCATGAATGTAAGAAAACGAATCGCTCCAAAATAAAAGTAAAAAAATGGATTGATACGGAAGATATCGAAAAAAATCAACAGTTTATTACCCGGTGGCATTATTTCTTAAAGAATGTTACCGAAAAGCTACAGGGATTTTCGGAAGAAAAGATAAAGGAAGTGGACATGTTGATTTTAAATGTTTTCTTTGTTACTTTGTATGAAGGAAACAGAGATTTTTACCGGCAGTTTGAAGAACGGATGCAGTCTGTAACCGGAATTCTTTTAAAAATCGGGTGATGATTTGCCTTTTTGCATAAGAAAAAGACATTGGCACACAATAAGGAAAAGGAGATTTGAATGATGAAGATATTATTTTATGATGCAATGAGCTATGATAAAGAATCCTTTGACCGGGCTTTGAAAAAGTATCCGGAGATTGAGATTACTTATCAGGAAATTGATATTTCGGAAAAAACGGTTTCTCTGGCAAAGGGGTATGATGCAATTTGTGCTTTTGTAAATTCCAATTTGTCGGCAACGATATTAGAACAGCTTAAGGAAATCGGAATTTCTCTTGTGCTGTTACGTTGTGCAGGCTTTAATAATGTGGATTTAAAAAAGGCAAAGGAATGTGGAATTACCGTGTTGCGTGTCCCGGGATATTCCCCACAGGCGGTAGCAGAGCTTGCTATGACCCTTGCCCTTTGTGTGAATCGTCATGTGCATAAAAGCTATATACGTGTAAGAGAGAATAATTTCAGCCTAAACGGCTTGACGGGAATTGATTTTTATGGGAAAACAGCAGGTATTGTAGGAACCGGAAAAATCGGTGCTGCCATGGCAAGAATCTGTCGTGGATTTGGTATGAAGGTAATTGCTTATGATATGTATCCCAATCCGGAATTGGATTCAAGAAACCGCAGTAAGATTGTAAAGGAAAGACTGGAAGAATTGGAATGCGGATGTCTGGATGTGGGATTTGTGGAGTATAAGCCGTTAGAGGATGTGTTAAAGGAAAGTGACTTGATTTCCCTTCATTGTCCGTTAACGAAGGAATCCCGCCATTTAATCAACAAGGATACCATTGCCATGATGAAGGATGATGTGGTGCTTGTAAATACTTCAAGGGGCGGACTTGTGAATACAGAGGATTTGATTGCCGGAATCCGTAATAAAAAGTTTTTTGGTGTCGGTCTGGATGTATATGAAGAGGAAAGCAGAAATGTATATGAAAACAGGGAAAATGAATTTTTGGAGTCTTCCGTTACCGCAAGACTGCTGTCGTTCCCGAATGTTGTAATTACGTCTCATCAGGGCTTTTTAACAAGAGACGCATTGGAGGCAATCAGCATGATCACTCTTCAGAATGCAATAGATTACCAAAATGGAACCATCTGTGAAATGAATGAGATAAAGTAGTAAAAATCACTTGTAGATATTTCATTTTCAGTTATAATAAAGAATAGAAAACGATATGGAAATTGCGAAGTGCCGGAGGTATTTCGCAATTTCTCTGTAAGTAGGAGGAAGTTATGATAAATACATTAGTAGAAAAAATTGCAGCCTTGAATGCACCGGTAGTAGTAGGGTTAGACCCGATGCTTGCATATGTTCCGGAGCATATTAAAAAAGCTGCTTTTGAACAGTACGGAGAAACCTTAGAGGGTGCAGGAGAAGCAATTTGGCAGTTTAACAAAGGAATCGTAGATGCAACCTGTGATCTGATTCCTGCCGTAAAGCCACAGATTGCCATGTATGAGCAGTTCGGAATTCCGGGACTTGTGGCATTTGAAAAGACTTGTGCTTACTGTAAAGAAAAGGGTCTGGTTGTAATCGGAGATATTAAGCGTGGAGATATCGGTTCTACATCGGGAGCTTATGCAACCGGTCATCTTGGCAAGGTTACAGTCGGAAGTCATACATATTCCGGTTTTTCGGAGGATTTTGTTACAGTGAATCCATATCTTGGAACCGATGGTGTAAAGCCTTTTGTGGATGTATGTAAGGAAGAGAACAAAGGAATTTTTGTTTTGGTAAAGACATCCAATCCTTCTTCCGGAGAATTTCAGGATCAGTTGGTGGATGGAACTCCTCTTTACGAATTGGTTGCCCGCAAGGTCGTTGAATGGGGTAATGAATGTATGGGAGATGTTTACAGCAATGTAGGATGCGTAGTGGGTGCTACTTATCCTGAGATGGGTAAAGTGTTGCGTAAGCTTATGCCAAAAACATATATTTTAGTACCGGGTTATGGTGCTCAGGGTGGTAAAGCGGAGGATCTGGTTCATTATTTTAATGAGGATGGATTAGGTGCAATTGTAAATTCTTCAAGAGGAATTATAGCTGCCTATAAGCAGGACAAATACGCAAAGTTTGGTCCGGAGCATTATGCAGATGCATCCCGTCAGGCTGTTGTTGATATGATTGAGGATATTACCGGAGCATTGGCAAAAAGATAATTTACTTAATTTAACATGAACTTATGATAAATGGAGGCATTTTATGGGAGCAGTTAAAAAAACAGTAAAGGTCAGAAGACAGGATCAGTTAGCAAGTGATATTTACAGTCTGATCTTATATACGCCGGAGATTGCAGAATGTGCAAAGGCGGGACAGTTTGTTTCTGTGTATAGTAAGAATGGAGCCAATCTGTTACCGAGACCAATCAGTCTTTGTGAGATTGACAAACAGGAGGGAACCATTCGTTTGGTATATCGTGTTGTGGGAAAAGGAACGGAAGAGTTTTCTCACTTAAAGGCCGGTGATACGGTTGATGTTATGGGACCTTTGGGAAATGGGTTCACAAAGAAGGATAAGACAGCAATTTTAATCGGAGGAGGAATCGGTATTCCACCAATGGTTGAGCTTGCCAAGGAACTAAATTGTGAAAAAAATATCGTGCTTGGTTTTCGGGATGAAACATTTTTGTTAGAGGATTTAGAACCCCGTGGAGAGGTATATATTGCCAGTGAAGACGGAAAGACCGGTGTGAAGGGTAATGTAATAGATGCCATTAAGGAATATAACATCAAGGGAGATATTATCTATGCCTGTGGACCAACACCGATGCTTCGGGCGATTCGTGAATATGCTTTTGAGCATAATATGGAAGCACAGCTTTCTTTTGAAGAAAAGATGGCCTGCGGTATCGGGGCATGCCTTGCCTGTGTTTGCAAGTCTACAGATGTGGATGCCCACAGCCATGTAAAGAACAAGAGAGTTTGTAAGGATGGCCCTGTATTTGATGCAAGGGAGGTGGAATTATAATGAATCTGTCAGTGAATATTGCAGGTGTTGAGTTTAAAAATCCTGTTACCGTTGCATCCGGTACATTTGGTTCCGGTGCAGAATATTGTGATTTTGTGGATCTGAATCAGTTAGGTGCTGTAACGACGAAGGGCGTTGCCAATGTTCCGTGGCCGGGTAATCCGACTCCTCGTATTGCCGAGATTTATGGCGGTATGATGAATGCCATTGGACTTCAGAATCCGGGTATTGATGTGTTTTGCGAAAGAGATATTCCTTTCCTGCACCAATATGATACCAAAATTATTGTTAATGTATGCGGAAAATCCGAAGCAGATTATGTCGAGGTTGTAGAGCGCCTGGGGGATGAAAAGGTAGACATGCTGGAGATTAATGTTTCCTGTCCCAATGTTAAAGAAGGTGGTATTGCCTTTGGACAGGATCCGAAAGCATTAGAGCAGATTACAAAGGCAGTAAAGGCAAAGGCAAAACAGCCCATCATTATGAAATTAAGTCCCAACGTAACAGATATTACGGTTATGGCAAAGGCGGCAGAGGCCGGTGGAGCAGATGTCCTTTCCTTAATCAACACATTAACAGGAATGAAAATAGATATTAACCGCAGACAATTTGCTGTGGCAAATAAAACAGCGGGAGTTTCCGGACCGATTGTAAAGCCGATTGCAGTGCGAATGGTTTATCAGGTGGCAAATGCCGTAAAGCTTCCGATTATCGGAATGGGCGGAATACAAAATTATGAGGATGCCATAGAATTTATGATGGCAGGTGCAACCATGGTTTCTGTAGGAACTGCTAATTTCCATAATCCGTATGTAACAATGGAGATTATCGACGGTATGAAGCGCTTCATGGAGGAAAAGGGAATTTCTGACATAAATGAAATCATTGGCTGTGTTAAGTAACCCGGTGATAGGGAATGGTTTCTCTGGGTTTTGAAAATAATACCTATGAATTATTGGATTTTTGTGTTATGATTGTTGTGTTATGAGCGGATTTGGAAATCGTCGGTTGCTGGTGCTTTCCCATTCGTATCAGAGCAGGAATGATGTTACAGCATAAGGAGATAAAGTATGGAACAGTATAAAAAAGAGTTTATTGAATTTATGATTGATTGTAATGTATTAAAGTTTGGTGATTTCGTTACAAAGAGCGGAAGAAAGACACCGTTTTTTGTAAATACAGGATTTTATCGCACTGGTTCCCAGTTACAGCGGTTAGGTGAGTATTATGCAGAAGCAATCAACAATGAGTTTGGTTTTGATTTTGATGTATTATTCGGACCTGCATATAAGGGTATTCCTCTTACCGTTGCAACAACTATGGCAATTGCGGAAAGATATGACGAGGATATAAAATATTGTTCCAATCGTAAAGAAGTAAAGGATCACGGAGATAAGGGAATTCTTCTAGGTAGTCCGATTGAAGACGGAGATAAGGTTGTGATTATTGAGGATGTTACTACAGCAGGAACTTCTATTGAAGAGACTTTACCGATTATTAAAGCTCAGGGAAATGTTGAGATGGTAGGAATGGTTGTATCTGTTGACCGTATGGAACGGGGACAGGGCAGCAAGTCTGCATTAAAAGAAATCGAAGAAAAATATGGTTTTAAGACAACTTCTATTGTAACAATGAAGGAAGTTGTGGAGCATTTGTATAATAAACCATATAAGGGAAAGATTATTATTGATGATACAATCAAAGCAGCTATTGATGCATATTATGAGCAGTATGGCGCACAGTAAGAATTATATTTTTAGGAGGTGTCTATGAACGAAAAAATATATAAGACAATGAAGAGAGTCGGTAGTTGGAATATTGTTTTTGGCGTAATTATGATTACATTGGGTTTGGCCATTGGAATTATTCAGATTGTTCATGGAGGAAAGCTTTTGGTTCACAAAAGAGATATCACTTTTTAAGGTTGATTTGATAATGAAAAAGGATTTGCAATGTGCAAATCCTTTTTTTGTTCTTATCTTTTTTCTGTCGTTGATGTTTTTTTGTTATTTGTCCGGTTCTGATTTTTTGTGGGATATTCCTGAATCTTTCCGTCATCTCCAACCCGGTAGATTAAACCGGAAGTGGCATCTACATAGAATTCTCCAAACATTTTCCCTGAATCATCGGAGGTGTCATACAAATTGAAATGATATCCCTTTGAGCCTTCCTGATAGTCAACCAGATCCTTTTTTTCATCTCTTAGTTCAAATTTTGCATCTGAGTGATAATTTCCCATTGTATCAAGAAAATAGTCATGAGCATCTGAATAATTATCAAATCCATTGTCACCTACTAAGTCGTCTACTGCATTTCCAACCCCATCTATAACATCCTCGGCAGCATCGCCTACATTATCCACAACATCTTCTGCCACGGAATCTTCCTTTGTAGATGCATTCTGCCCCAAATCAGGGTCATTGTTGCCGCTTGTTGAACCGGAGGTTGTGCTGGAACCACAACCGGTCATGGTAATCAGCAACGCACCTGTAAATAAAATACGAAATAAAATCTTTTTCATATTGGCCTCCTTTTAATCTGATTTTTTAGACAGATATAGTATGTGTTGATTTAAATAGCTTATTCATTTTTTTTCAGATTGATCAAATTGTTTGCCTGTATGATCAATATAATAATTTTCTTTATAAATTAATTGAGATACCGGTACAAAGGAATATCCATCTTCTTTTAATGCGGATAACATTGGAGAGAGAGCATCCTTTGTATATTTTGAACCGTTGTGAAGCAAAAGAATTGCTCCGTTTTCCAGATTCTTGTGATTGCAGACCCGCTGGATAATGGCGTCTATACCGTAATCCTTCCAGTCGAGGCTGTCTACAGATTGATTAATAGACCAGTAACCGCATTCTTTGGCAGTATCTACAACCAAGTCATTCCAATCACTGTAGGGTGCCCGGAAAACATTCATGTTTTTTCCGGTAAGTGCAGATACGGTTGTGTCACAATCTGTAATTTCTTTTTTTATCTCGTCCTTGGATAACTGTGGCATATGCTTGTGGTTCATTCCATGGTTACCTAATTCATGCCCTGCCTGATCTATTTTTATAATGGCATCCGGATGTTCCTTTGCCCATTGTCCGGTTACAAAAAAGGTAGCTGTCACTTGATATTGTTCTAAAATCTGTAAAATCTGGTCTAAATCTTCCGTTCCCCACGCACTGTCAAAGGTAAGGGCAAGCTGTTTGTTGTTTGTCTGAACACAATAGATGGGAAGTTCGGAATTGGTAAATTCATGAAGGGTAGATATGTAGCTTTGTCCGGAATATTTTTTCAGAGCAAAGAGCAGCACGAAAATCAGGAGGGTCAGAGTAATATATTTCATATAATTAAAATGCATGACGGATTTCCTGACAGAATTTATAAAAAGATATGAGCTTGACAGGGAAATTAGAACAAAAAAAGGGAAAAGTATGATATGATGATAAAAATGGTTTTTCGGTTAGGTGGTGAGCTTGTGAAAAAGATTTGGAATGGATTAAGATATGGTGATGGACAGACCAGAGCGTGCATTGGTGGAGTTTTGCTGTTTGCGGTGCTGGCTGTTGTATTGATGGTTGTTTCCTGCTTAAGTGGGAAGTTTGGTATTTTTATACTGGGACTGTTATCGGCAGTGGTGGCAATTATCATATCTCAGACTTTTCATCTGGTAGAGGATAGCTTTGTTGCGGTGACAGATTCCAAGGGCGGTAAAAATTCAGTTCGTGCTTATTCTGCAAAGAAGATAAATGTAATGGAACAGAAGAAGGATAAAGAACCGGAAACACACACAAAAGAGGAGACTGGCCATGAGACAGAAGAGACAAACCGGTTTGATGGGTATAATCAACAATATATGAAGAAAATCTATCGAAAATATCATGTGAAAAAAGACCACAGACCAATCATCATAGATTCATCAGATTCCTATCATATAAAGGAGTGTCCTGCATTTATATGGAGAGTGCATAATAAGGTGTATTTGCTGCTGCTGGAAAAGGAGCCGCGTAAAATAGCCATTTCCAGAGACTTGATCACCCATATGGAATATGAACCAAAGGTTCGGTGTGACCGTTCAAAAGAGTATCTTGCATTTAAAAAGGAAAATCTGGTAACCGGAGTATTCCGGGAATTTCTGCCGGATTATTTTGAATCTAAGGCTCAAAACCGTAACCTGAAATATAAAAATCTGTATAAGCTGTACGCTGATATTATGTTAACTAATCGAAGTGCTTATACCGTTATGGATTTGCTGTGTCTGGATTTTGTGCCGAAGGATAAGATAACACAGTCGGACAAATTAAATTCCTACTTCAAAAAAGTATATGCGGCATATATTCTGTATCAGGATAAGGTCTACAGTATTACGGAATATAAGAATCAGATAGAAGAAATCCTTAAGGAGCTGTGCTATTCAGATGTACCCCGTTCGGAGTTTCAGGCAACCCTTGATAACATGGTTAAGGGCAGAATGATATCCAGGGAATATGCGGATTATTACAGCAGTCTGAAGGATAAAAAGAGGCTGTCATAAGACGGTATTCAGGAAAGATCTGTGAGAAGGGAAAGATATTCTTCAAAGCAGACACCGTTGTTAATAGGGATATTCTTTCCGGCAGATGATTCCAAACATGTTTTAACAAAATCAGATGCAAGTTCAATTCCTTTTTTTAATGGAATATTCTTTAGTATACAGCCTGCTATAACAGAGGCGAAAACATCCCCGGTTCCCGGTCTTAAAGGAAGTATTTTTTCCTGTTCATATACGTAAAAATCCTCATTACAGTAGCATGCGGTTCCGATTTTTTCGTGTGCTTCAATGCCGGTTACGATAATTTTTTTATCCGTATCATGGGCGAGTCTCCGGCACATAGATTTAATATTGTCTATAGTCAAATTGTCACTGTAATCCGTATCTGTTAATATACATAATTCGGTAATATTTGGAGTGATTACCGTAGCAGCATCCGTTAATTTTTTCATCGCGTTACACATGCTGTCGGTGTAGGAATCGTATAAGCTTCCGTGATCCCCCATAACAGGGTCAATGATAATATCCTTAAACTTAAAATCATGAATCATATTAAGAATAATCTGAATTTGTTTTTCGGAACCAAGGAATCCGGTGTAGATTCCATCGAAAGAAAAATTCAGATTTTTCCATGTCTGAATATATTCTTCCATATACTCTGTAAAATCAACCATCGTATACTCCGGAAATTCCGTCTGGTTCGAAAGGATTGCAGTGGGAACAATGCCACATGTGATTTTCATAGCAGATAATATGGGGAGTGCAACCGTAACGGAGCAGCGTCCCATTCCCGATAAATCATTAACAATAGCGATGGATGTCTGAGCCTGATTCATAATAAATTCCTTTCTGTAATGCAAGTAATACCGGTAATCGCGAAACGCTTTTTCCTTTATAATTTGTGCAAATTTAATATGGATATATCGCAGGCACGCTTGCGCTTCATCCGCACACAGCGGTACTAAACTCGGAATACACTAACGTTTTTCCTCGTTAAGTGCCGGTGTGCTACAAGAGCCTGCTTATATATCATATTAAATTTTGCACAATGATATAGTTTACTAAGCGTTTCGCAAATTCTAAGCAGAATTATGTGATCTAAGTTAATTTTACAATTACCTGTATAACATAGTATATAAGTGGGGAAAAATCAAGGGATATGAAAAAACTCCGTTTTTGAAATAATAACTGGCATGGTTAAAATAATAAAAACTGGATGTTTTGACCATGCCAATGTTGGGTTATAATGCAGCGAAAAGAAGGAAAGAGAGGATTATGAAAAAATGGAAGGAACAAAAGTAGAAGAAACAAAAGTAAGCACATCATCCGGCAAAGCAAAACAGATTGCATTAGATGGTATGTTTGTTGCATTAACATTGGTATTTACAGCATTTGTTAATATTCAGGTGCCAAGCTTTGGTGGTGCAGGAGGATTGATTCATTTGGGAAATGTACCACTTTTTATTGCAGCTATTTTGTATGGAAAAAGAACAGGAGCACTTGCAGGAGGACTTGGAATGGGTCTGTTCGATATTATGAGTGGTTGGGCCTTGTGGGCACCATGTACCATTATTACTTGTGGATTGATGGGATTTGTAGTCGGTCTGATCTGTACAAAGTGGAAGGGATATATTGCGAAGGTTGTTGCAATGATTGCCGCATTGGGTATTAAGCTGTTAGGATATTATGTTTTCGAAGCATTTATCATGGGGAACGGAATGGCTGCTGCATTAAAGTCAGTTCCCGGTAATATTATTCAGGTTGGAATGGCAATGCTGATTGTTATGATTATCATTGAGCCTTTATCAGCAGGCGTAAGAATGATATCCCGTAATAACTAATTTAGAAATGGTAGGATAAAATGATGTATAAAATGATGACACCGGGTCCCACAATGGTCGCTGAAAATGTGAGAACCGCAAGAAGCCTGGAAACAGGTAATCCGGATTTTGATCTGGAATTTTATGATTACTATAAAGATACCTGTAATTTATACAGTAAGATGTTGCATACAAAGAATGAAAGTCTGATCTTAAGCGGAGAAGGAATTCTTGGATTAGAGGCAGCAATTGCATCGGTTACGGAAGCAGGAGACAGGGTGCTTGTAATTGATAATGGTGTATTTGGAAAAGGCTTTGCTGATTTTGTGAAAATCTACGGCGGCAATCCGGTCTTGTACACAACTGATTATAAAAAAACAGTGGATGTGGAAGACCTTCGTCGGTATTTGGAAAAGGATTCTGATTTCAAATATGCTACAGTTGTCCATTGTGATACACCGAGCGGAATGTTAAATGATGTTGCAGGGATTTGTCCGTTGCTGAAGGAATATGGAATCTTAACGGTGGTGGATTCCGTATCAGGAATGTTTGGTAATGAGTTAAATGTGGATGAAGCACAGATTGATATATTATGTGGCGGTTCCCAGAAGGCAATTTCCTGTCCGATCGGACTTACCCTTGTTACATTAAGCGAGGCTGCAAAAAAAATGATGGAAAACCGGAAAACACCGGTGGCATCTTTTTACTGTAATCTGATGATATTTAAAAATTATTATGAGAATAAATGGTTCCCATATTCTATGCCAATCAGTGATATTTATGGATTAAGACAGGCATTGGAGAATATAGATGAAGATCCTGATTTTACATCCCGGCATAAAAGAATCGCCGAGAAAACAAGGCAGGCATTGCTTCGCTCCGGTTTGAAGCTGTACGGAGAGAACGGATATTCCAACACCGTTACTGTTTTCTGTATTCCGGATGGTGTGACGGCAAAGGATATTTTAGACCGGATGGAAGATCAATACAATATTTTATTGGCAGGCTCCTTTGATGTATTGACAGGTGAAGTGATCCGGATTGGTCATATGGGTTATAACTGTAATGATACCAATATGACTGAAACCTTAGATGCATTGAATCAGACATTGCAGGATTTGGGTGTAAGCCTTCCGAATAAGCTGGAGTACCAATAGGGCAATGCTGTCCAAAAGAGGTAATGGCTTAATAAAATTAAGCACAAATTTAATTATTTGTATGAAATTAAAAAAAAAGCTTGCTTTTTTTAATGAAGTGGTTTATAGTATGTCTATCAAAGGCAAATACGAAAAGCAAGGACAAGGGTGTTCTCATTTAGGAGAATACCCTTTTTTAATGAATTTGCTTGGATATTTATAATATTATATAACGAAAGGAAGTATTTATTATGAGTGAAAATGTAGCAGAAATCTTTGGATCAAATGTATTTAATGATGCAGTTATGCGAGAGCGTCTTCCTAAGGCAGTATATAAGGAATTAAAAAAGACGATTGAACTTGGCAAAGAGTTAAACCCTGCAATTGCAGATACGGTTGCAAATGCCATGAAGGACTGGGCAATTGAAAAAGGTGCTACTCATTATACACATTGGTTCCAGCCAATGACCGGTATTACCGCAGAAAAACATGACGCATTTATTACACCGACAGCAGACGGAAAAGTAATTCTTGAGTTTTCAGGAAAAGAATTAATAAAGGGTGAACCGGATGCATCTTCATTCCCTTCCGGTGGTCTTCGTGCAACAAATGAAGCAAGAGGATATACGGCATGGGATTGTACTTCACCGGCATTTGTTAAGGAATCACCGGACGGAAGCACCGTACTTTGTATTCCAACCGCATTTTCATCTTATACAGGTGAAGCTTTGGATAAGAAAATTCCTTTATTGCGTTCTATGGAAGCTGTTAATGTACAGGCACTTCGTATTTTGAAGCTTTTCGGTAACACAACAGCAACAAAGGTAACGACATCTGTTGGACCGGAGCAGGAATACTTCTTAATTGATAAAAAAGATTACGCAAAGAGAAAAGACTTAATCTTTACAGGAAGAACTCTTTTCGGTGGAATGCCTCCTAAGGGACAGGAAATGGATGACCATTATTTTGGTACTGTAAGAGATCGTGTTCTTTCCTATATGAAGGACTTAAATATTGAATTATGGAAATTAGGTATCACAGCAAAAACACAGCATAATGAAGTTGCTCCTTGTCAGCATGAGTTGGCTCCGATTTACGGAACAACTAATGTAGGAACAGACCACAATCAGCTTGTAATGGAAACGATGAAAAAGGTTGCAGAGCGTCATAATCTGGCTTGCCTGTTGCATGAAAAGCCATTCGCCGGTGTAAACGGTTCTGGTAAGCATAATAACTGGTCAATGTCTACTGACGATGGCATGAACCTTCTTGAGCCGGGCAAGACTCCTCATGAAAATGTTCAGTTCCTGTTATTCCTTACTGCAATTTTAAAGGCTGTTGATGAGCATGCTGATTTGTTAAGACTTTCTGCTTCTTCAGCAGGAAATGATCACAGATTAGGAGCAAATGAGGCACCTCCTGCAATTATTTCCGTATACTTAGGAGAGCAGTTAGATGATGTATTAAAGCAGTTAGATACAACCGGTGAAGCTACAAGCTCATTACAGGGTAAAGAATATGAGTCAGGTGTCAGCACACTTCCTTCCTTCTTACAGGATGCAACAGATCGTAACCGTACATCTCCATTTGCCTTCACAGGTAACAAGTTTGAGTTCCGTATGGTTGGTTCTACCCAGTCGATTGCAACACCAAATATCATTTTAAATACAATTGTAGCCGATTCTTTGTGTGAGATTGCAGACGAGCTGGAAAAGGCTGATAACTTTGATATGGCTGTTCATGATAAGATCAAGGAGTTAATCGCTAAGCATAAGAGAATTATCTTTAACGGAAACGGTTATTCTGAGGAGTGGGTTGCAGAAGCAGAGAAGAGAGGTCTTCCAAATATTAAGTGTCTTGTAGATGCAGTTGCTGCATTTAAGGATGCCGATAATATTGCAATGTTTGAAAAATTCGGTGTATTATCTGCTGCAGAGTGTGAATCCCGTGCAGAAATCTATTATGAGAATTATGCAAAGCAGATTAACATTGAAGCAAAGACAATGCTGGATATGGCTAAGAAGCAGATTATTCCTGCAGTTATGAAGTATGCCGGAGATACCGCAAAGGGTGTAAATGAATTAAAGGCTGTAGGCGTTGATACTTCTGTACAGGAAGCAATTCTTAAAGATATTTCAGTTGAACTTAAGGCAATGACTGAGGCTGTTGCAAATCTTGAAAAGCTGGATGCAAAGGCTCTTGAAATGGAAGAGAATATGGAACAGGCTGCAAGATGCTTCCATGATGAAGTATTCAGTGCAATGAGCGAGGTTCGTAAGCCTGCTGATAAGTTAGAGGAATTGGTGGATAAGACATATTGGCCATTCCCACAGTATGAAGATATTTTATTCTACGTATAATCTTACATAGAACTTTATATTGTATAAAAAGAAGAAACCGGTTGATGACCGGTTTCTTTTTTTACGCTTTATATTCAAATATATATTTTTCAAAGCCGTTAATAACGGTAGTATGTTCGTTATAGATACATTCCCGCTGTTGCTTCCAGCTGTAGTTTAGATGCACATGACCATGTAAAAAGTATTTTGGTTTGTATTTATCCAATAAATTCCGGAATATTTTGAATCCGGAGTGGGGAAGATCTTCCCCGTCATTCAATTGATAGGCCGGGGCGTGGGTAACAAGAATGTCAAAGCCGTTGTTTTTTCGTAATTTAAACCATAATTTTCGGACTCTGTGAGCCATTTCCTGTTCGGTATATTGATAGGTTCCGTAGTTATAGTTTTTGGAACCGCCTAAACCTAAAATGCGTATGCCCTGATAGACGTAGATGTCATCGTCAATACAGATACATCCGTCAGGAGGTGTTGTATCATATATCTCATCATGATTTCCGTGAACATAAAGAATCGGAACCTTTGCAAAGGTAGCAAGGAATGACAGGTATTGAGGTTTCAAATCTCCGCAGGAAATAATCAGATCGATATTATCTAATTTGCTCTTTTCAAAATAATCCCACAGGTATTTCGACTCTTCATCGGCAAGTACAAGTACATTCATAGCAGAGACACCCCTCCTTTATCCGGTGTGGCTGGGTCAAGTCCCCGTAATTCAACTACCGGTTTAGCTGATTCCTTTAAATCATCAATTACAGGAATGGAACCGTTGATATTTTCAGCCAGCCAGTCAATGGTCATGATTGATTCCGGAGGAAGTAATTCGTTATCCTTTACTTGCAGGATACCCTTTTGGTCGGTAATCGGACCGGAAAATGGATGGAAAATCCCCTGCTTAATGGAATACTTCATAATTTCGATTAATTTTGCTGTTTCCCGTGGAATCCGGTTGGAACATATTACATCGATTACCTGTGCCGATAATCCCCACCAGTAATTGATTGCTTTGCTTTCCATAACCTCTTCCTCTATTTTCCAGGAGCCTTTCATGATACTGTTTACCAGTTTTTCATAAAATACACCCCAGTGATAGATCGACATTGCAAGATTGGTTCGTTCGTCATTATGAATGGAGTAAAGTCCGAATTTTTTGGAATCATCATTTGGTGTGATCATATCCTGGGCAGAGATATAATTAATCTGTTCGTCCCAAAATAATTTTTCTGTGTCGGATTGTTTTACTGATGACCATGACAGATATACGGTAGCCCGCGGATTCACCATTTTTGCCCCTAAGGCAAAAGCATTAATGCTGGCAGTTACACCGTAAATCGGGTAGTCGGCAATATATCCGATCTTGTTATTCTCACATAAGGCTCCGGCAACCATTCCTGTCAGGAATTTAGCTTCATACATTCGTGTATAGTAGGTTCGAATGGCGTTGTGGGATGAGTTCGGAGCACAGTTTAGTATTTTAACATTGGGATGAGATGCGGCAACCTTGATGCATGCCTTAATAAGCTGTGGGGTAACGGTGAATATGATTTTATTACCATCATCACATGCCTGTTCCAAAATATCTTCTCCATCTTCTTCTATGTTATTCAGTATATAGCTGGATGTTTCAATAGCATCTCCAAATGCCTCTTCCAAATGCAGACGCCCAAGCTCATGGCTGTAAATCCAGTTTGAGACAGATGGTTCTTTATCATAAATGAATGCAATTTTTATGGTGGAGGTTCTAAGCTTATTCAGGAAATTGTCAACTAATTTCTTATCCTCGGTAGGATCCATTAATAATTCAACAGAGTCATCCTCGCTTAATAAAGAAATTTCAGACCAGATTTTTTGCAGCTTATCTTTTATTTCATTTCTTGTCATTTCCCTTGCTTCGTCATAAGGATAAAGGGAAAGGAAAAATAAAAGCGCATCTCCACAGGTGATATTTCTAAGCTTATATCCTCCAAGAGAACCGTATGCCTGATAAAAGGCAGTGTGGAAGGAACCGAAATCCCGGCATTGATCCTCGCTCCAGCTGTCGGTGGAACTATATCCGGTAGCTTCGATTAATTTTCGGTAGCTTCCTAATTTTGAAAATTGGAGATAGTTAATTTTGTTCAGTTTATAAAAATCCATGTATTCATAGTAAATCTGAACCTTTGGGTCGTCACTGTATTTTGGTATCTTTCTTGTGACCTCTGCTACGATATCTGAGGAATCAAAGTACTTTAACACGCTGGTTCGTTTATTTCCCTCTACAACATAATAGTTGTTCATATATTCGTAAACCTTGATTGCATCATGGATTCCCTCGTTAATCTGTGCATCTACAAGATTTGACCATTTTACGGAAAATTCACTTCCGTAATCTAAAAGAGGCATAAAGTTAGAAGCAAATGCCTGGGTACGACCGGCAGTGCTGGTTCCCACAACCTGATGTAAGGGAATACTCATAACGCCGAGATTAACCTCGCCGTCTGTGTCTTCGAAGGAAAGAATCTCATCTAAGACAGGCAGATATGGATATTCGCCTCGGGATGTCTTTTCTTTAAAAGCCTTTAATCCAAGTTTTTGAGCTTTGATATAATCTTCGTATGCCATAATATAATCCTTTCTGTTGTTGTGTTTATCAGTATATGTATAAATTTTGTTTCTATTATGATTACGAAGGTATGATAGCATATTGGAAGAGAAAAAACCATTTCTATTTACAAAAGAATTAAATCAAGTTAGAATAATACAATGCCGTTTAAGTAGCAATGGAAAGTTGGTTAAATATGAAAAATTTATATATTGCAGAAAAACCCAGTGTTGCCAGAGAATTTGCCAAGGCTTTAAAAATAAATGGGGGAAGTAAGGATGGCTACATCGAATCGGATCAAGCTATTGTTACATGGTGTGTGGGACATCTGGTAACCATGAGTTATCCGGAAGAATACGATGAGGCATTAAAGAAATGGAGCTTTGATACCCTTCCCTTTTTGCCGGATAAATTCAAATACGAGGTGATCGGAAGTGTAGCAAAACAATTTAATATTGTGAAAGGCCTATTGAACCGGGAGGACGTGGAATGTATATATGTATGTACCGACTCCGGGCGGGAGGGTGAATACATATACCGCCTGGTAGATGATATGGCGCAGGTTCCGGATACGACAAAAAAACGCCGTGTATGGATTGATTCCCAAACAGAGGAAGAGATTCTTCGAGGCATCCGGGAGGCAAAGGATTTGCATGAGTATGATAATTTATGCGCTTCGGCATATCTTAGAGCCAAGGAAGATTACCTTATGGGTATTAACTTCTCAAGGGTGTTGTCTTTAAAATACAGTTATTCCGTAAGAGATTATTTAGGTCTCAAAAAATGTGTGATTTCAGTTGGTCGTGTTATGACCTGTGTTCTTGGCATGATTGTCCGCAGAGAGCGGGAAATCAGACAATTTGTAAAGACACCGTTTTACAGAGTTGTAGGAAATGTCCTGTTAGAGGACGGAGGCTTTGAGGCTGAATGGAAAGCGGTTCCCGGAAGTCTTTATTTTGAATCTCCTGCCTTGTATAAGGAGAATGGGTTTAAAGAAAAGAGTCAGGCGGAAGCACTGATTGCCCAATTATCATCAGAAAAGAATGATGAGGGAAATGTTTCTGCAATTGTGGAAAAAACGGAAAAAAAGAAGGAAAATAAAAATGCGCCGTTACTGTATAATTTGGCAGAGCTGCAAAATGATTGTTCCCGTTTATTTAAAATCAGTCCGGATCAGACATTGCAGATTGTCCAGGAGTTATATGAAAAGAAAATGGTTACTTATCCGAGAACGGATGCGAGAGTATTGTCTACTGCAGTAAGTAAGGAAATCTATAAAAATATATCCGGACTTAAGAATATACCTGCAATGAAGCCTTATGCAGAGAATATATTAAATAGTGGAAGCTATAAGGGGATTGCGAAGACAAGATATGTGAATGACAAACAGATTACGGATCATTATGCAATTATTCCTACCGGTCAGGGTTTGAATGCCTTTCAGGGACTGAATGATGTGGCGAAGAAGGTATATGAGATTATTGTCCGCAGATTTTTGAGTATTTTTTATCCACCTGCTGTTTATCAGAAGGTTGCGTTGATATTGAATTGTAAGGGTGAAAAGTTGTTTGCGAACTTTAAAGTTCTTACCGAGGAGGGATATCTTCCGATTACGGAGTATTCCTTTGGGAAAAAGAAGGATGAGGAAGAAAAATATTCTGCCAAGATGGTAGAGGCTGCCATGTCCTTGAAAAAAGGTGGGCAACTATTCATTTCTTCCTTTGATATAAAAGAAGGAGAGACTTCTCCGCCAAAGAGATACAGTTCGGGAACATTGATTCTTGCAATGGAAAATGCAGGACAGTTAATAGAGGATGAAGATTTAAGAGCGCAGATTAAGGGATGTGGTATCGGAACCTCTGCAACAAGGGCGGAAATCATAAAAAAGCTGGTCAATAATAAATATCTGAATCTGAACAAGAAGACTCAGATTATCACGCCGACACAAATGGGAGAGATGATACATGATGTAGTGGCATATTCCATTCGTTCCCTGTTGAATCCGGAATTGACGGCGAGCTGGGAAAAGGGACTTTCCTATGTGGCGGAAGGCAGTGTTACAGAAGATGAGTATATGAAGAAGTTGGAAACCTTTGTAAGGCAGAAGACGGATAATGTCAGAGAGAACAATTATCAGTATCAATTAAGAAAATGTTTTGATTACACCGCACAGTTTTATAAGAAAGAAGCTGTAACAAAGAAGAAGGGTAACAAGTAGAGAGGAGCTATTATGAAAGAGCAGATTACGATTAAAAACATGTATACATTGGAAGAAACAATGGCAAAGGAATTAATGGAGCAGTATACCTATCCATGGGAGGTGCTTCCTCTGATTGGAGATTTTATTAAGAAGATAGGACCAACCCTTTCAAAGGAAATCTATGAAGAAAAGGGCGAAAATATATGGATTGCCAAATCCGCAAAAATCTATCCTAACAATTATATCGCAGGTCCTTGTATTATCGGGGAGCATACGGAGGTTAGACCGGGGGCCTTTATCCGGGGAAATGCTCTTGTAGGAAATGACTGTGTTGTTGGTAATTCTACGGAATTAAAAAATGTAATTTTGTTTAATCACGTACAGGTGCCTCATTATAATTATGTGGGAGATTCTGTTTTGGGATATTTTTCCCATATGGGAGCCGGTTCCATTACTTCAAATGTAAAAGCAGATAAAACCCTTGTCCATGTAAAAGGAACCGATGTGGACATAGATACCGGCTTAAAGAAGTTTGGTGCTATGCTTGGTGATCATGTGGAGATTGGTTGTAACTCAGTTTTGAATCCGGGTTCTGTAATCTGTAGTAATTCCAATGTATATCCGGTCAGTATGGTAAGAGGTATTGTACCACCGGATTCCATTTATAAGGATAAATTACATATTGTCAAAAAAGAAAAATAATCATGGTTTGTTCCCATGATTTGTTTACAGATGATTGCGAAGCACCCCAAATGCCTAAAGGGAGCTTCGCAATTATTTTTTTATTTGTTTGTGGGAATGGCCTGTTCTACTGCGTTTTTGATTGCCTGATTTAAAATGATGTATGTATATTGGTTTTCCTGTGAATATTTAATATCATCAATGCTTTCGGCAGTGGTAATCTGGTCATTTATTTCATTAAGAGCCGGTTCTAACAGAGGATACATGGTTGTTACGGTTTCGTTGAGGTTTTCGATGTTAACCCCTGTAACCCTGTCTTCATCTACGGTAACAGCAACATTTAAGGTATTTTCTCCTAAAGTAATCGTTGAGGAATAGACACCGGGAATATAGCTTCCGGTTGTTTTGGTTTTCTGCTTTGCTGTAAACATGTTGATCAGTATGATAATGAAAATAAGAGCAAGGACAACTAAAATTCCTGTATAGATAAGCTCTTTTGCTTTTACAACTACGATTTTTGTATTTGTTCCCATATGGTTCCTCCTGAATATTGTTACTATAAAGATATGTTTTATCTGTGAAAAATAGAACTTCAAGGATAAATTAGGTTGCACAATTATAAGTCCGGGAGTATAATGCTTTATGGTAAGTGAATAAATCTTCAAGGCGGAGTGAAATTCTCCACCGGCGGTGTTGGTATAGAGTGCCTGAGCCCGCAAGCCGTAAGGCAGGAACCAGTGAGATTCTGGTGCCGACAGTATAGTCTGGATGAAAGAGGATGGAATAGGAATTTGTCATGGAGACATGTGCAGATAAACAGAGAGGATAAAGCTTTGAAGTATGGATATATTTCAAAGCTTTTTTTACGCGAAGCAACGAGCCAAGGTATGTGCTTGCACAATACTTTGGCGACTGCCGCGATAACTTGCGAAAACCGCGAAGCACGTTTCGCATAGTATAGGCGAAGCAACGAGCCAAGGTACGTGCTTGCACGATACTTTGGCGACTGCCGCGATAACTTGCGAAACCCACAAAGAGCGTTTCGCATAGTATACGCGAAGCAACGAGCCAAGGTATGTGCTTGCACAATACTTTGGCGACTGCCGCGATAACTTGAGAAAAGACAGGTGTATCAGAATGAATGATAAAAAGGATAATCGGGAAAAGTATATGTATCGTGCCATTGAACTGGCACAACTGGGACTTGGAAAAGTCAACCCCAATCCATTAGTTGGAGCCGTTATCGTAAAGGATGGCAGGATTATCGCAGAGGGATATCATGCCAGATATGGAGAGCTGCATGCAGAACGGAATGCATTTCAGAATTTAAAGCACAAAGAGGATGCAAAGGGAGCAGAATTATATGTAACATTAGAACCGTGTTGTCATTACGGAAAACAGCCTCCATGTACAGAGGCAATTATTGAACATGGGATTTCCACGGTGTATGTAGGTTCCAATGACCCTAATTCTTTGGTGGCGGGAAAAGGGATTCAGCAGCTAAGGGATGCAGGGATAAAGGTTGTTACCGAGTTTATGAAGGAAGAATGTGATGCGCTAAATCCGGTATTTTTCCATTACATTACAACCAAGACCCCCTATGTGGTCATGAAGTATGCCATGACACTGGATGGTAAAATTGCGACTCATACCGGACATTCCCGCTGGGTATCCGGAGAAGCCTCCAGAGCAAGAGTGCATGAAACAAGAAATGCATTGTCTGGTATTATGGTTGGTATTGGAACGGTATTAAATGATAATCCGTTACTGACCTGTCGTATGGAAGGGGGAACGAATCCCACAAGGATTGTATGTGATACCAAATTAAGAATCCCGCTGTCCAGCCAAATCATAGATACGGCAGATGAGGTGCCAACCATTGTAGCAACAACTGCACCCCATCCCGAATATAAAAGATTCTGGAATGAAGAAAAGGCATTTCTGGAAAAAAATAATGTTACGGTTTTGGTGGTAAAAGAAAAAAATAACCGGATTGATTTACAGGATCTTATGATAGAGCTTGGAAAATTAAAGATAGACAGTATATTAATCGAAGGCGGTTCGGCTTTGAATTATTCAGCACTACAGGCCGGTATCGTGAATCGGATAGAGGCGTATGTTGCACCTAAAATATTCGGAGGGGTGGGATTTTTCACTCCTGTGGGTGGTGAGGGTGTTGAACTTGCTACAGATGCGTTAAAAGTAAAATTCGTGTCGGCAAAACCCGTTGGAGAGGATATTCTTTTAACCTATGATGTAGAAAAGAAGATAGAAGAAATTTCAGAAGATAAGAAAGAGGAGGTATGATTATGGTTAAGCATATGATTATTTGGACATTAAAGGAAACGTTATCAGAGGAAGAAAAGAAGACGGTAAGGGAAGGCATAAAAGAAGGTCTGGAAGGTCTGACCGGAAAAATTGAGGGCTTGTTGGAAATCAAGGTTCATATAGACGGACTTTCTTCCTCCAACACAGATCTTATGCTGGAAAGCAGCTTTGAAAGCTTCGAGGCGTTGAAGGGATATTCCGGTCATCCGGCTCATGTAGCGGTTGCAAATGAAAAAGTACGTCCGTATACACAAATCCGCAGCTGCTTTGATTATGAAGTGTAGTGACCGGATCAGGAAAGTCAGATTGAGATAAGGCAGGTAGAAGAGATAGAATGTTTACAGGTATTGTTGAAGAATTAGGAACGGTAGTTTCCATCAGTAAGGGTACAAAATCCTCGAAACTGACATTACAGGGTGATGTCATTTTTGAGGACATGAAGCTGGGAGATTCCATTGCGGTAAATGGAGTCTGTCTTACGGTTACGGAAAAAACAGCAAACACCTTTACGGTAGATGTAATGGCGGAAACATTACGAAGGTCTTCCCTTGGCAATTTGTCAAAGGGAGGAAAAGTAAATATGGAGCGTGCCATGGCAGCAAACGGCAGGTTTGGAGGACATATCGTAAGCGGACATATAGACGGAACCGGAACCATTGAAAGCTTTGTTCAGGAGGATAATGCCACATGGGTGACGATTACAACCTCCGGTAAAATTTTAAAATATATAATTGAGAAAGGTTCCATTACAATTGATGGTATATCCTTAACGGTGGCGTATGTGGATAACAGATGCTTTAAAGTGTCGCTGATTCCTCATACAGCAGCCAATACAACGTTGCTTATGAAAAAGGCTGGAGATATTGTTAACTTAGAGAATGATATTATCGGAAAATATGTAGATAAGCTGTTAGGATATCAGGGAGAAGAGGAATCCGGAACATCTTCAAAGGTGTCCATGAATTTCCTTGCAGAGAATGGTTTTATCTAATCGGTAGTGTAATGGAATTAAGAGAAGTGAATTATCAAAGTGAAAGCAGACAAGGAGGATAACGATGTTAGAATTTAATACAACAGAAGAGTTGTTAGAAGAATTAAAAGCAGGAAAGGTTATTGTGATTTTAGATGATGAAAACCGTGAAAATGAAGGTGATGTGATTTGTGCCGCACAGTTTGCAACGACAGAAAATGTGAACTTTATGGCAAGCTATGCAAAGGGATTGATCTGTATGCCTATGGATGCAAGCTATACGGATAAATTGCATCTGCCACAAATGTGTCTTACCAATACAGACAATCATTGCACTGCTTTTTCCGTTTCCGTTGACCATGTAGATACGACAACAGGAATTTCCGCTTATGAAAGAGGCATTACTGCCAGAAAATTTGTGGAAGACGATGCAAAACCGGAGGATTTCAGAAGACCGGGACATATGTTCCCATTAGAGGCTCGTCCGGGTGGCGTGATTGAAAGAGACGGACATACGGAGGCAACGGTGGATTTATGTAAGCTTGCAGGATTAAAGCCGGTAGGCTTGTGCTGTGAGATTATGCGTGATGACGGTATGATGGCGAGAAAGGAAGATTTACTTGCATTTGCAAAAAAGCATAATTTAAAAATCGGAACTATTAAAGACCTGATTCAGTATCGGAAAGAACATGAAGTGTTTGTGGAATGTGTTGCCAGTGCAAAGATGCCGACCCGCTACGGGGAATTTACAATTTACGGATATGTAAATAAGTTAAACGGAGAACATCATGTTGCTTTAGTAAAGGGAGATATTACAGATGGAAAGCCGGTTTTATGCAGAGTGCATTCGGAATGTCTGACCGGTGATGCATTGGGCTCTGCACGATGCGATTGCGGACAACAGTATGATGCCGCAATGAAAATGATCGCAAAAGAGGGCAGAGGTGTACTTTTGTATCTTCGTCAGGAGGGCAGAGGAATCGGTTTGATCAACAAGATTCGTGCGTACCAGCTGCAGGATCAGGGCTTGGATACTGTGGAAGCCAATCTTGAATTGGGATTTCCGGAGGATGCAAGGGATTATACGATTGGAACACAGATTCTTGTAGACCTTGGTGTAAAGGAGCTTCGCCTTATGACCAATAATCCATTAAAGGTATATGGGTTAGAGGGGTACGGTTTGTCTATCGTAGAGCGGGTTCCGATTGTAATGGAGCCGGGCAAATATGATGCCTTTTATTTGAAAACAAAGCAGGAGAAAATGGGACACATTTTAAATTACAAATAATAAATGGATATTATAGGCAGAGATGATAAAATGTTGGCAATTACTTTTCGTATATGTTAATATAATTGTATATGTTTACTTTTCGAATACAAAAATACGGAAGAAAAAGAGGTAGTGGTATGAGAATAGGTTTGGACGTAGGTTCAACTACATTAAAATGTGTTGTTTTAGACGATAGTGATCAGATTGTATATAAGGATTATCAAAGACATTTTTCTCAGATTACAACGAAAACCGTTGGAATGCTTGAAGATATTATGAACAAATTCCCGGACGAAGAAAATATGAGTCTTTGCATTTCCGGTTCTGCCGGCATGGGTATTGCCGATGATCTTGGAATCCCTTTTGAACAGGAGGTGTATGCCACCCGTGTAGCGGTGAATAAAGTAATTCCCGGTACCGATGTTGTAATTGAGCTTGGTGGAGAAGATGCAAAGATTTTGTTTTTAACAGATGGATTAGAGGTTCGTATGAATGGTTCCTGCGCAGGTGGAACGGGAGCTTTTATTGATCAGATGGCGACCCTTTTGAATATGGAAGCCGGAGAGATGAATGAAGCAGCAAAGCATTATGAAAAGATTTATACCATAGCCAGCCGTTGTGGTGTTTTTGCCAAGTCAGATGTGCAGCCCCTCTTAAATCAGGGTGCACAGAAGAATGATATTGCAGCCAGTATTTTCTATGCAGTAGTGAATCAGACTATCGCAGGTCTTGCACAGGGACGTGAGATTGAAGGGAAGGTTGTATATTTAGGAGGTCCTCTTACGTTTTTGTCAGAGCTTCGTAAGGCATTTGACCATACATTAAAGCTTGAGGGAATTGCACCGGATAATTCCTTATACTTTGTTGCAATGGGTGCGGCTCTTAAAAAGGAGACCAAATCCTTTGATTTGAAGGAACTGCAGGAGGCTGTAAAGAATTATACCGCTTCCGGTGGATATGCAAGCTGTAAACCTCTTTTTACCTCGGAGGATGAGTATCAGCAGTTTATAGACCGTCATAAAAAGAATTCCGACCATATTAAGAATGTGGATACCTTAAAGGGTTCTGCATTTTTAGGTATTGATGCCGGTTCTACAACAGTAAAGGCGGTTGTTACAGACGAGGATGCCAATATTCTTTGTTCGGAATATTTGCCAAATGGTGGCAATCCGGTTCCGATCATTAAGGCATTTTTGGAAAAATTATACAAACAATACCCGGATATTCATATAGAAGCATCTGCGGTAACCGGATACGGTGAAGAGATGATCATGAATGCCTTTGGTGTTGATTTCGGTATTGTAGAAACGGTGGCGCATTTTACGGCTGCGAAAAAGTTCCAGCCGGATGTGGATTTTATTATTGATATTGGTGGTCAGGATATCAAATGCTTCCAAATTAGAAATAACGCAATCGACAATATTTTCTTAAATGAAGCATGCTCTTCCGGTTGTGGTTCTTTCTTACAGACCTTCGCGGGAGCTTTAGGATATCCGATTGATAAGTTTGCAAAATTAGGTTTGTTTGCCGACCGGCCTGTAGACTTAGGTTCCAGATGTACCGTATTTATGAATTCCTCTGTAAAACAGGCACAAAAGGATGGCGCAACGATTGAGAATATATCAGCGGGTCTGTCTATCTCGGTTGTTAAGAATGCGTTGTATAAGGTAATCCGTGCGGCCTCTGCAAGTCAGTTAGGGGAGCATATTGTAGTACAGGGTGGAACTTTCTTAAATAACGCTGTTTTGCGTGCCTTTGAACAGGAAATCGGACATGATGTTGTACGTCCTGAAATGGCGGGAATTATGGGAGCTTACGGTGCTGCATTATATGCAAAGGAAAACAGTACCGGAAAGAGCACGATTATTCAGGCAGATGAATTGGCAGAATTTAAGCATGATATCACAATGACAACCTGTAACGGATGTAATAATCACTGCAAATTAACGATTAATACCTTTGCCAACGGAAGACGTTTTATCAGTGGCAATCGCTGTGACAAGCCTACCGCAAAGAAGGTGGAAGGTAATCGTTATGATTTATATGAATATAAGCTTCGGTTATTGGATGAATATCGGAAGTCTGACATTCCGAAAGAAATGTCAAAGGGAACCATAGGAATCCCAATGGGACTGAATATGTATGAGCTGCTTCCGTTTTGGTTTACATTATTTACTAAGCTTGGTTTTAATGTAGTGACCTCTCCGAATTCAAGCAGAAGTCTTTACTTAAGCGGACAACATACCATTCCGTCGGATACGGTTTGTTTCCCTGCAAAGCTGATGCATGGACATATCGAGTATCTTTTGAAGGAAGACGTAGATGCAATCTTTTATCCATGCTTAAGCTATAATCTGGATGAAGGTTTAGGTGATAATCATTATAACTGTCCGGTTGTTGCATATTATCCGGAGGTGCTTTCTGCCAATGTAAAGGCACTTCGGGATGTAAAATTTATTTATGATTATTTGGGAATCCATCGTAGAAAGGATTTTACGAAGAAATTCCATGAATTGTTAAACCGATATTTTGGTGAATTTAAGTTTTCGGAGGTTTCCGTTGCTTGTAATTATGCGTATCAGGAATATGAAAAGCATATGCACCTTGTTCGTATGGAAGGCAAGAAATATCTGCGCCTTGCAAAGGAAGAGGGCAAACCGGTTATTGTTCTTGCCGGTCGTCCGTATCATCTTGATCCGGAGATTAACCATGGAATCAATAAGTTAATCTGTGATTTGGGTGCTGCGGTTATAACGGAAGATTCCATATCGGATATTGCAAATCATCCAAAGACAAAAGTCTTGAATCAGTGGATGTATCATTCCAGAATGTATGCGGCAGCACAGTTTGTAGCAGATGCGAAGGATCCGGCACTGAATCTGGTTCAGTTGGTATCCTTTGGCTGTGGTGTAGATGCCATTACAACAGATGAGGTTCGCCGGATACTGGAGGAACAGGGAAAAATATATACTCAGATAAAGATAGATGAAATTACAAATCTTGGCGCAGTTAAGATCAGACTTCGTAGTTTATTTGCTGCTTCAGGACAGAAAGGAGAGAAGTAAGAATGGACAATCTGAAAGAAAATGACGTAAATCATAACAGCTGCGGTTCAGGATTGTCAGCATCACCGGAACGGGTGTTGTTCACAAAGGAAATGAAAAAGGATTACACAATCCTGATTCCGGATATGTTACCGGTTCATTTTCGTTTGCTTCGAACGATTTTCACCCAGAATGGTTATAAGGTAGCCCTTTTAAAGAATACCGGAAGAAAAGTAGTGGATACGGGATTAAAATATGTACATAATGATACATGTTATCCGGCATTACTGGTAATTGGACAGATGATAAGTGCTCTTCAAAGCGGTAAATACGATGTGAATAAAACAGCATTGATCATTACTCAGACCGGTGGCGGATGCAGAGCTTCCAATTATATCCATTTGCTTCGTAAGGCATTGGTCAAAGCGGGACTTTCCCAGGTTCCGGTTATTTCTCTGAATGTATCCGGACTGGAAAGTAATCCGGGCTTTAAGCTGACATTGGAGATGATCTATCAGGCATTTATCGGGCTTGCTTATGGGGATTTGTTTATGCTGTTGAAGAACCAGACAAGATCCTATGAAGTGAATAAGGGAGATGCAGATAAAGTCATTGATAAATGGTGTAAAATCTTATCCCAGCAATTCCGTCAGCGAAAGGGATATACCCCAAAGGGTGTAGAGAAAAACATGAAAGCAATCGTTGAGGATTTTGCAAAGATTCCCTTATCTGGTGAGAAGAAAACGAAGGTTGGAGTTGTTGGAGAAATCTATGTAAAATATTCCTCTATGGCAAACAACAATCTGGAAGAATTTCTGGTTAGTCAGGATTGTGAGGTTATGGTGCCGGGTGTAATGGGCTTCATGATGTTCAAGGTAGATAACCGTATTGAGGATATTAATTTATATGGTGGTAATCCTGCCAAGAAGAAAGTGTGTCAGGCACTGATGAAGTATTGTAAGGTGTTAGAGGGTAATATCGTGGATGCTGTAACCAAGTACAGCGATTTTACACCTCCTGCAAAATATGAACATATTAAAGAACTGGTAACCGGTGTGGTTGGTCTTGGTAATAAGATGGGAGAAGGCTGGCTGTTAACGGCAGAGATGTTGGAATTGTCCGAATCCGGCTATGGAAATATCATCTGTGCACAGCCGTTTGGATGTCTGCCAAACCATATTGTGGGAAAGGGCATGGTAAGAAGGATTAAGGAAATATATCCAAATGCCAATATTGTTCCGATTGATTACGATCCGGGAGCAACAAAGGTTAATCAGGAGAATCGTATCAAATTAATGCTTTCTGTAGCGCGGGAAGAACAGGAATAATCAAAGATAAGAAAGGGGTGTTTTGTGATGAATTCAAATAATGTACGTTTGAGCAGAAACAACGAAACGGCACTGCAGCTCGTTATTATTCTGACAGTGGTTCGTCTTGTGTTCAGTTTATTTGCAAAGAAAGAACTTTTTAGTACCACCTGGCTGGTGATTCAGGCTGTGTTATGTGTTGCATTGATTGCAGGCTGCGTTGTGATGTATAAGCTGATGACAGACAGTGAGCTTGTAAAATTTATTGCCTGTGGGGGTTTTGTTGTTGTCGCTGCAATTTCAATTTTTAATAATAATGAGGCGCATAATATTATTCCTTTGTGTGCATTGATTGTTGTTACTTTAACATATTTGGATGAGATGTTCAGTGCCATGTGTGCAGGATTATGTGGTGTATTTCTGATTATAAAAACGATCATTATGTTTGTTAAAGTCGGTGCATCCATGGGAAGTATGTGGCTTGCAGCATTGCTTTTGTTCGGTGTTATGACATATATCTTATATGTAACAGCATCTAATGTAGTCAGAATGCAGCAGACAGACCAGCAGGAAATACAATATCATCTGATGTATCAGGAAGAGGTTACCCAGAATATGGTTGGGGTTGTAAATGATGGTAATCAGCATATTGAGGCATTGCAGACAACCCTGGATAATTTCCATGCCGCAACAGAAGAGGTTGCCCGTAGTGTAGATGCGATTTCCCACAGTGTAACGGAGACGGCATTAAATATTGAAAACCAGACGGATATGACCGCTCAGATTCAGGAAATTATAGATCAACTGATTGAAGTAAAGGATCGCACCGTTTCTTCTGCAAATCAGGCAGTATCGGCAACGGAAACCGGTGGAAAGCTGGTTGCTCAGTTGAAGGAGAAGTCTGCAGATATTGCCATAACCAATCAAAATGTTACAGAGGTGGCAATGGAATTGCAATCTAAAATTGAATCCGCAGAGGAAATTACCCAGTTGATTTATCAGGTATCTTCCCAGACCAACCTTCTTGCATTGAATGCATCCATAGAGGCTGCAAGAGCGGGAGAAGCCGGACGGGGATTTTCTGTTGTTGCTGACGAGATTCGAAAGCTGGCAGATAATACAAAGCAGTCTATTGATAAAATCACGGAATTGTTACAGGGTATTACAGAATTATCCAACCACACAGCGAAGCTGGTCAATAATTCTGTAAAGGCATCGGATGCTCAGGCGGAATATATTGATGAGGTTACTAATGCATTCGAAAGTATTTCCGGAGTGGTAGAAGAGCTTCATGGCAATATGTCCAGTCTGGATAGTCTGAGTACGAATTTAAGTGAAAGTAATAATGTAATCATTGATAGTCTGATGAATCAGCAGGCAGCCAGTGAAGAGATGGCGGCAAATGCACAGTCATCGGCTGATTTAAGCCAGAGTAATCTGGATGATCTGACAAATGTTATCGGCGAGTTAGATGAAATTGCCCGGATTATCGGCAGTTTGAGGGAGATTGAAGGAATGGAAGATGTTGAGGCTCCTTCCAAGGAGGCACCAATTCCAGAGGTGCCGGCACCGGAGACCGCTGGTTTTCAACCGGAGGCTTCATTTGAGGAACCTTGGGAAGCAGAACCGGATATGGAGCTTGAGGAGGCTGAATCGGAAGAAGTTCCGGATGAAGCTCCGATTGGCTTTACGCCACCAAGTCCGGAAAGTCTGATGAACGGAGATTATGATGACGACTGGGGCGAGAAGCTCTAACAGGAACAGAAGATGAAAGTATGGAAGGATTGAATTCTTTTGGGAATTGAATCCTTCTCTTTTATTCTTCTTTATTTAAACTGTTTGTTCAGGCATTTGCACAAATTATGATAGTTATCACGGAAATATCCAATGCCTTACAGGAGAGCACAGAGAGGAGACAGAATGTTTCGCGTTTGGGGAAAATTAATAAAAGATAATCATTTAGTAAAGGATTCCGTTGTGGTGGTAGACGATATGTCATTAAGCAGAACGAAAAAGACATACGCCGCTTTGGATATGTTATGCCGGGAATTTGATCTGGCAAGACCCATTTGGTTAGAGTCCAATAAGAAAGATTTTATAAGAGTGGCAAAGACACGGTTTACTCAGGACAGCTTTATTGAAACGATTCCCTTTGATTATCTGGAGTTTCAGGTAATAGAAGAGGATTACGGATGACACAAAATTAATACAGGATATTCACATTTTTGTCACATTCGGTTGATAGTATAACTCTTGAAAGTAAACAATATATTGTTCAAGTAAGTTATAGAAGGGTGGCTTTATTATGGAAGAGAGTAATAACCAAAACAATAACCAAAATAATAACCAAGTCAGTACAACGGGATCAACGTATCATTACGGACCGAATGAAAGTCCATATAGCAGAGAGTCGATTAATGGTAACTACAGTTATCAGTATTATCAGCAGGATGCAGGTCAGAGTATGACCGATAATAAAGAAAAACGTAAAAAGAAAAAAGAAAAGCATTCTAAGGGCAACGGTAAAAAGGTTGCTGCCTTAGTAGGAAGTGCAGTTGCATTTGGATGCATTGCGGGTGCGGTAATGTTTGGTGTTACTGCAGTTGGTAATAAGGTGTTTAAGACAAAAACAGCGGTATCATCTACAGAGATTTCTCCTGTTACAACATCAACATCGGATTCTAATGCATCCACAAATCAGGATGTGGCAGACGTTGTAGAGAACGTAATGCCATCCATCGTATCTGTTACCAATACATCCGTACAGCGTGTCAGATCATGGTTCGAGTCATATGAACAGGAGGTTCAGGGAGCAGGCTCCGGTATCATTATCGGTCAGACTGACGGAGAAGTTTTGATTGCAACCAATAATCATGTTATAGATGGAGCAAAGGAGATTACCATTACCTTCTGTGACGATGAATCAGTGGAAGCGACTGTAAAGGGAACAGATTCCATATCTGATCTGGCAGTTTTAGCAGTTAAGACATCCGATATGAAGGATGAGACAGTTGATAAGATAAAAGTAGCTGCATTAGGTTCTTCAGATGATTTACGTGTAGGAGAATCGGCCATTGCAATCGGTAATGCATTAGGTTACGGACAATCTGTTACAGTAGGATATATCAGTGCATTGAACCGAGAGGTTGAGGCAGAGGATGCATCAACAATTAAGATGTTACAGACAGATGCAGCTATTAATCCGGGTAACAGTGGTGGTGCACTATTGAATGAAAAAGGTGAAGTGATTGGTATTAATTCCGCCAAATATGTAGACAGCACGGTAGAAGGTATGGGTTATGCAATCCCAATTTCAGATGCGATTCCGATTATCAATGATTTGATGAATCAGGAAGTTATCGCAGATGACGAACAGGGTTATCTTGGAATACAGGGTAATGATATTACAGACGAGTATGCAAGTGGATTTAATATGCCAAAGGGTGTCTATGTTGTTAAGATATTAGATGATTCCCCAGCCAGCTCATGTGGTCTGAAAGCAGGAGATGTTATTACAAAGATTGCAGGTCGTGAGATTTCCAGCATGGAAAATCTTCAGAGTGTTTTGTCTAACAAGAAAGCAGGAGAAGAGGTTGAGTTAGTAATACAACGTAATAATGAAAAGGGCGAATACGAGGAGGTAACATTAAAGGTTACATTAGGAGCCAAAAAGGATATGCCGGATCAGGGTTCTTCCGATTCCTCAGATTCTTCCGATGAAGATACAACCACAGAGGAACAGTCTTCACAGCAAAAGATACCGGATGAGTTACAGGAGCAGTACGAATATTTCTTCGGTAATTAAATATTGATTTTAGAATCCCCGAATGATTCCGTTACAGGAAGGATTCGGGGATTTTTTTGTTGTATAAAATATAAAAAAATGAAAAATATAGAATGAAACTGGATTTTATTTTTTTAATGGTATATAATAATGGAGGGTTTTTATAATGTAATTAGGGTTAAAACCGGGGAGTAACAGATGAAAAAACGAATGAATATTGCATTATGTGTTGGCATGATTGAAAACGCATTTTCTTACTCCATTATAGATGGGGCTATGTTAGGAGCAAAAGATATTGATGCGAATTTGTATATCCTGCCGGTAGGTATTGTGAATGCACAGTACGATAATAGCGGTGCGAATTATTATCGATATCAATATAACACGTTGTGCTCGTTGATTTCTGAAAAGTCAATAGATGTCGTGGTTCTTGAATACGGAACGATAACTTCTTTTTTGAATCAGGAACAAAAGGCAGAGTTTTTAAGTCAGATTGGAGATATTCCGATTGTTTTGATTGCCGGAGAATATCCGGGATATTCCAGTGTCTGTGTTGATAATCAAACGGGACTATGTGAGATTATCCGGTATTTACGTGAAGAAAAACAATGTACAAAGATTGGTTTTGTCAGTGGACCGAAAACCAGTCAGGATGCCCGCGAAAGACTGGATGTATACAAGAGTATGGTAGAGAAGTATCAGCTTCCTTTAGGGGATGACTGGATCGTTTACGGCAATTTCTCTGAGTTTTCGGAGACTGCCGTAGAGGAATTGTTAGAAAACCATCCGGATGTGGAGGCTATTGTTTGTGCTAACGATCAGATGGCGTCCGGTTGTTATAAGACACTGAAAAAGCATCATTTAGAACCGGGCAAAGATGTTTTTGTAACCGGCTTTGATGATAGTTCTGTTTGTATGCTGTTAGAACCGCATCTGACCAGCGTGAAAGCGGACACAAAGGAATTGGGTTATCTTGCAGTAAAGGAATGTGAGCGGGTTGTTGGAAAAAAATTGGTAACCAGCTCGATTTCTACAAAGATGGTTCTTAGAGAGTCAGTAGGATCAATTGATGATTCTATCGTTGTAGATGACGCGGTTGGGGATGAAGATACTCCTGATTTCGTACAGAATCTAGCCGATAGGACGTTTAAAAAATATTTCTGTAATTATTTTGAAAGTAAAGAGACCACCAGAATGAAGACTCTGGTAAATCGTTATTTTTCATATTTCTTTCAGCTTGTGGATGGGGATGGCCGCCTGCATTTGGATTCAAAGGAATTTTCGGAAGCGTATCAGGAATTTGGTCTTACTTATCAGCATGGATATATCGGTATGGTTGATTTTATTTCCATCATTTATATGTTGTATCATTGCATTAATCATAAGATCAAATCTGAAAAAGACAGTCTGCTGTTAGTTGAAGAAATTTCAGACATGAATCAGTTATTTATTTCCAATATTACCAAACAGCAATTGGCAGATGAGGAGAAAACCAAGATTTTCGAGGTTTCATTAACCAATATTACAAGAGATATGTTACAGAACTCAGATTCTGATGAGAAGATATACGGAACTGTTTTAGAAAAGCTAAAAGATATGGGATTCCGTTCGGCATACATTTTCCTCTATGAGGAACCGGTATCTCACATGTGTGAGGATATATGGGAAGGAAAAGATGATATATGCGTCGGAGCTTTTTATAATAATGACCAGGTGGAGTTATATTCCAAGAATGAGAAGATGATACCTATAAGCAGGTTGTTTGTTTCCGATATTTTACCGAATGACCGACAGGTGAGTATGCTGGTTATGCCGCTGTTTTCCGGAACGGAGCAGTATGGTCTGATTTTTACCGAGTCCGGTTTGGAGTATTTCCGGTATGCTTCTCAGATTGTCTGTCAGGTAGGTGTGTCGGTAGATGTACTTACGATTATAAAAAAACAGAACAGGATCAAGCAGGCATTAGAGAAAAATCTTGCTTTGATGGAAGAGAACAACAAAGTGTTGGATGCCATGAGTCATACGGATGCATTAACGGGTATTTATAACCGTAGAGGATATGAAGATAAGGTAAGGGCTCTTCTGGCAGATCCGGCAAATTACGGAAAAAGGGCACTTACTTTATACGGTGATATGGATTGCCTTAAAGTCGTGAATGATGAGTTTGGACATGATGAAGGCGATTTCTCTTTAAAAACCATTGCGGATACATTGCGGGATTCGTTTCAAAGTACAGCTGTGGTTGCCAGAATGGGAGGAGATGAATTTGCCGCATTTGCATTTGTTCCCTCAGAGCATTACTCTGAGAAAGTCAAAAAACGCATACGAAGTATTTTGATGGAAAAGAACATTAATGATAAACCATATTACGTGAATATGAGTCTTGGTACTCATGAGTTCGTGATTACTGAGAACAGCGATTTCGAGGAACTGTTGGGGAAAGCCGATGAGGAGCTGTACAAAGAAAAGAAGAACAAAATAAAAGTTGTATACAAAGAGAAAAAATAACAAAAAGTTCAGGTTAATTCCTGAACTTTTTGTTATTTCTATTGACAATTGCAATAAAGTTTATATAATAAATACTTGCCTAAGGAAAGTATTTTGATGAAAGGACAAAATAGTACCGAAAGGGGAAAGAGGTAATTTATGGGAGAACATCAGGAAATAATAGAGGAGTTCTATAATACCCTGCGACGGTTTCACAATAGTAAACCAAAGTTCAAGGGGGATGGCGATTTGGCAAATGTTGAATTTTTTATGTTGATGGGATTGTCTGTATTAATAGATATGAAAAACGACGGTGAACAGAAAAAGGATGTTACCTTAGGGGATATCATGAGGATGAGCGGTATGTCGGTTTCGGCAGCATCCAAAAAAATCAGTATATTGGAAAAAAAAGGATATATTCACCGGGAGACATCAAAAACAGACAGGCGGAGTATTTCTCTTAAGCTTACGGAAAAGGGTAAAGAAATATGTGAAGAGGAAAAAAAGAAAAAACGCGTATTTATAGAACGGCTGATTGCGGAAATGGGAGACGAGAATATGAAACTGCTGTTAGAGTTATCCAATCGTGCATTTGATATCATGGAAAATATGGATTGTTCCGAGAAATGAATTTGACCACTGCGTTTAACAGGTAATTGCAAAACCCATGCAACCTTCCTTTATTTGTGCAAAATTTAATATGATATATCGCAGGCACGCTTGCGCTTCATTCCGCACATAGCGGTACTAAACTTAGGATGCGCTTACGCTTTCCTTCGTTAAGTACCGATGTGCTACCAGAGCCTGCTTATATATCATATTAAATTTTGCACAATTAATGACAATCCAAAGGGTTTTGCAATTCCCTGACAGAGCTTAAATCGGAAAGGAGTAAAGATGTTTAAGGTATTAAAGTATGCAAAGAAGTTATGGTATGTCGTAGTACTCATATTTCTGTTGCTGATTGTACAGGTATATGGAGAACTTACACTGCCGCAATTTACATCGGATATCGTGGATGTAGGAATTCAGAATCAGGGATTGGAGTATCCGATTCCGGAACGGATTTCCAAGGAAACCATGGATAATTTGAAACTGTTTATGGATGATGATGTATGGTCCTTTGTGGAAAGCTGTTATAAAGAAGGGGATGAAGAGTATCAGGTTGATATTGCCTCTATGGAAAAAGAACAGTATGAACAATTAAAGGATGACATGATTGTTCCTGAGTTAATGTTATATTTTATGACTTCTGACAGTGAGGAGGCGAAGGCTTTCCAACAACAGATTAAAGCGGGCATGGCTTCCGGTATGATGACCAAAAATCAGGAGGAACAGGGAAATGAAATGCCTGCCGGAGAAGTGACTGGACAGAACATGGCAGAGCTGCCGCTTTTGGATATGATGAAACTGATTCCGAAGGAACAGCTTCAAGGTATGTTAGAGGAAGGTAAGAAGCAATTAGAACAATATCCGGAATATATGTCAGAATCCATGGGTGTTCGGTTTGTCAGTATGGAATACGAAAAGCTCGGTATTGATATGGATGATTACCAGATGGATTATCTGAAATCAATGGGAATTAAGATGTTGCAGCTTGCGGTGCTGATTATGCTTGTTAGTATGATGGTAGGATTCTTATCCTCAAGACTTGCCGCCAGTGTCGGCAGGGATGTAAGAAGTCAGGTGTTTAATAAAGTAATGAGCTTTTCCAATGCGGAAATGAATCAGTTTTCAACCTCGTCTCTGATTACGAGATGTACCAATGATGTACAGCAGATACAGATGCTGCTTACAATGCTATTCCGTATTGTTTTATTTGCACCACTTATGGGAATTGGCTCCATATTCAAGGTAATGGAAACGACAACTAAAATGGTATGGGTAATTGTTCTGGCAGTTGTTCTGATTATGATGCTGATCATGGTATTAATGCTTGTTGCGATGCCAAAATTCAAAATTATGCAAAAGCTTGTAGATGGTTTGAATCTGGTATCAAGAGAAATCCTTACAGGTCTTTCCGTTATTCGTGCATTCGGAAGAGAGAAGAACGAAGAAGAACGGTTTGATGATGCGAGCACCCGGTTGATGAAGACACAGCTGTTTACTTCAAGAACCATGGCGCTGATGATGCCAACTATGATGTTTATCATGAATGGAGTAAGTGTTTTGATCATATGGTCCGGCGCACATAATATAGATAACGGAACCATTCAGGTAGGAGATATGATTGCCTTTATTACCTATGCAATGCATATTGTGATCAGCTTTCTGATGATATCTATGGTTTCCATTATGATGCCAAGAGCTGCGGTTGCTGCAGATCGTATTGAAGAAGTGTTACAGTGCAAAAATGAAATTGTGGATAAAGAGGAGCCGGTTGCTTTACCGGAAACCTTGAAGGGTGATGTTGCTTTTGACCATGTATCCTTCCGCTATCCAAATGCAAAGGAAGATGCCTTAAAGGATATTTCCTTTGAAGCAAGGGCAGGACAAACAACCGCAATTATCGGAAGTACCGGTTGCGGAAAGTCTACGTTGGTTCATTTGATTCCGAGATTGCTGGATGTAACAAAGGGACGGATTACCATAGACGGAATTGATATCAAAGATATGAAAATGAAGGAGCTTAGAGAACAGATTGGATTTGTTCCTCAAAAAGGAATTTTGTTCTCCGGTACAATCGCTTCGAATATCCGATATGGTAATGTAAATGCAAGTGATGATCTGGTAAAGGATGCAGCCCGGATTGCTCAGGCAACGGAATTTATAGAAGAAAAGTCCGATAAGTATGATGCTTCGATTGCCCAGGGAGGAAATAATGTATCCGGCGGACAAAAACAACGTCTTGCCATTGCCAGAGCCATTGCGAAAAATCCTAAGATTTATGTGTTTGATGACAGTTTTTCGGCATTGGATTATAAAACAGATGTCGCCCTTAGAAGGGAGCTAAAGAATCAGGTAGGAGATTCTACCGTGATTATTGTTGCACAGCGTATTAGTACAATTTTACATGCAGACCGGATTCTTGTATTGGATGACGGAGAAATCGTAGGCTGTGGCACCCATGAGGAATTGATGCGGAACAATGAAGTATACCGGCAGATTGCTCAGTCGCAGTTGTCAGCTAAGGATTTAGAGGAAATGGGGTGTTAATATGTCAGACGAACAGATGAGAGTAACACCGCCGAAAAGAAGAAGAGGACCTGGACACGGTCCGGGAGGCGGCATGGTGGCAACCGAAAAACCAAAGGATTTCGGAAAAACCATGAAAAAGTTAATCAATTATATATCCAAATACCATGTGATTTTAATAGTGGTAGCGATTTTTACCATTGGTTCAACGGTGTTCAATATTGTAGGTCCTAAGGTGCTTGGTAAAGCGACTACAGAGATTTTCAAGGGCTTAATGAGCAAATTACAAGGTGGAGCCGGAATTGATTTTGAGAGAATCGGACAGATTGTGCTGATTATGGTTGGTATTTACGGCTTGTCCATGCTGATGGGTTATGTTCAAGGCTTTTTGATGAGCAGTGTGGTACAAAAGATTGCCTACCAGCTTCGAAAAGAAATTTCTCAAAAGATTAACAAGCTGCCTATGAACTATTACGATAAGCACAGCTTTGGAGATGTCTTATCCAAGATAACAAACGATGTTGATACATTAACGACAGGTCTGAATCAGTCTGTGACCCAGTTGATTTCATCGGTTGCCACCTTGATTGGTGTGTTGGTTATGATGTTAAGTATTTCTCCTATGATGACTTTGGTTGCGTTGTTACTGCTTCCTCTTTCCGCTGTGGGAATTATGGTTATTGTCAAAAATTCACAGAAATATTTCATCCGCCAGCAGAATCTGTTGGGAGATGTAAACGGACAGATTGAAGAAAACTTCGGAGGTCATAATGTTGTAAAGTTATTTACAAGAGAGGAAATTGTCCGGTCTGAATTTGAGAAAACCAATGATAAGCTGTATCATTCCGCATGGAAGTCCCAATTTATATCGGGACTGGCACAACCGATCATGGTATTTGTGGGAAACCTCGGCTATGTAGGTGTTGTTATTCTTGGAGGATATTTAAGCATTAAGGGAACCATTGAGGTGGGTGATATTCAGTCATTTATCCAATATGTCAGACAGTTTACCCAGCCAATCCAGCAGGTGGCGCAGGTTTCCAACATGTTACAGTCTACTATGGCAGCGGCAGAGCGTGTGTTTAATTTCTTAGAGGAGGAGGAAGAGATAGTTAAGGCAGAAAATCATACCGACCGGGATATCAAAAATATTGAGGGAAATGTCGAGTTTGATCATGTATGCTTTGGCTATTATCCGGATAAGATTATTTTAAAGGATTTCTCTGCTAAGGTTCGAAGCGGACAGAAGATTGCAATCGTAGGACCTACGGGAGCAGGTAAAACAACTCTGGTGAAGCTGCTGATGCGTTTTTATGATTTAAATGGCGGTAATATCTATATTGATGGTGTGAATGTGAAGGACTTTGATAAGGATGAGGTCAGAAACTGCTTTGGAATGGTATTACAGGATACATGGCTGTTTAAGGGAACCATTATGGAAAATATCAGATATGGCCGGTTAGACGCTACCGATGAAGAAGTAATTGCGGCAGCAAAGGCAGCCCATGCCCATCATTTTATACAGACCCTGCCGGGTGGTTATGAGATGGAGTTAAATGAAGAGGCAAGCAATGTATCTCAGGGACAAAAACAGCTCCTTACCATTGCAAGAGCAATTCTTGCGGATCGTAAACTGCTGATTTTAGACGAGGCCACTTCTTCTGTAGATACCCGTACGGAGGTTCGTATCCAGAAAGCTATGGATAACCTGATGAGGGGCAGAACCAGCTTCGTAATTGCCCATCGTCTTTCTACAATCCGTGATGCGGATATGATTCTGGTTATGAAGGATGGCGATATTATTGAACAGGGTAATCATGAAGAACTGATGAATCAGAATGGATTCTATGCGGATTTGTATAATTCCCAGTTTGAAGAGACAGCATAAATAAAAAGTTATAAAACTTACGGATGTCAAAGCCAAAACAGTATGGTATAATAAAAGTCACGATGCAGATAAGTGTCGTGGCTTTTTGTTTAATATGCCGGCAGGCAGATGATAATTCAAAGGAGAAGGTATTTGAAAAAAGGAAAAAATAAAGGTGTATTCATCATTGAAATGAAGCCTCCGTATAAGATATTGGAATGTGATACCGATTTCCTTAAAATGATGGAGTATTCTGTTGATGATATCAAAAAGAAAATTCATATACTGAAGCATATGGTACAGCCGGAGGATTACGGAGATTATGTAGCCTCTATGGAATATCAGTTGAAGAAGTCCAATTATACCAGCGACCGGATACACATTCTTTCAGGCTCCGACCGTTATTTGTATATGCTGGTAAAGGGACAGGCATTTTTATTAAAGGATGGCAGGGAGGTTTTAAAGTGTACCTGTCTGAATGTGTCTACCTTAGAGACAGCAACCTTGGTAACAGAACAGGCATTTTCGGATCTTGAAATGTTTTCCCAGTCGGTTCGCTGCGGACTCAGTAAGCATATATGTGATAATTCCTTATCTCTTATCTGGGCGAACGATTATTTTTACAGACTGTTCGGATATACGAAGGAGGAGTATCAGGAACAATACAAGGATCAGTTGATTCCGCTGATTTATCCTGAGGACCTAGCCCTTGTGGTAAACAGTATTACCAGCTTAGTGGAGGATCATGAGATTGATATATCCTTCCGGGTGAAGCATAAAATAAAAGGCTTCCGCTGGGTAAATCTGGTAGCGGCAAGTGTGGAGGATGATCAGGATGATTTTCCGGTTGCCAATTTTGTGTTAAACGATATTACCAACCTGAAATATGCAGAAATGCAGGCGCAGTTAGAAGCAAAGAAATACGAGATTGTTGCAGATATTTCAGAGGAAATTCCTTTTGAATATGAGATGTTGACGGATACTTTAACTTACGCCAAAAAATACGAGACGATATTTGGAAGAAAAAGCGTTTACAGGCATCCGGTACAGCAGTTTGCGGATCGTCATTACATATCAGATGATACAATGGAGCATTTCTCCGGAAGCTTTGAAGCGGCAAGAAGAGGAGAGACTATTTATAATACGGAGTATAAGCTGAAAAATATCAAGGGTGAATATGAATGGTATTATTCAACGTTTTCTCTGATTCAGGATGAATCGGGCAATCCCCTTCGGGCAGTGGGTGTCATTCGTAATATTCATCGCATGAAGAAGGAGCAGGAGTCACTCCTTGCCAGAGCACAGACCGACTCCATGACCGGTTTGCTGAATAAGGCAACAATAGAGGCATACATCGGAGAGCAATTAAAGGATGTGCAGCCGGGAACCCAGGATGTTTTAATGGTGGTGGATATTGATGATTTCAAGGATGTAAATGATCTGTTTGGACATCTGACCGGTGATGAGGTAATTGTTGATATTGCAAAAGCTCTGATGCGTTTTACCTTCAGTGATGGGGTGGTAGGACGAATTGGCGGTGATGAATTCATCGTTTACATGAAGAATGTGTTAGATACTACCTTTGCCTGTGAGAAGGCTCAAAAGGTTGCACATTCCGTACTGGAAAAATATCCGGGAGGTAATGGCAAACCAAAGGTTACACTCAGTATTGGAATTGCTACAACGGATATTGCGATTCCATATGGTATGCTGATGGAAAAGGCAGATGCAGCAGTATATCAGGCGAAGCTTAACGGTAAAAACGGATATGTCCTTTATGAGGAGTCGTTGGAACGGGGAACCTATCATAATGAGAGAAAAAAGAATAGCTGCAAATTTAATTCCGTAATCATTGGTAATGTGATCGATTTGCTTTGTGAGAATGTACATGTGGAAACGGGTATCAGGCAGGTGCTTCAATATGTGGGAGACTGTCTTGGACTTCACAAAATTACAATCTGGACATATGAAGAAAACCATAGCTTTGTATCAAAGTCCATTGAGTGGCTTGCAGCAAACTATCCGGGAATGGAATGTAGTGAAGGTTCGCAGAATTCCATTGCGTGGGAAGAGATTGACACTTTGACGATAACCGGAACCTTCCATTGTGCAAATAAGGATTCTGTTAAGTTAAGTAACTTTTCAAAGGGACCTTTTGCGGAGGCGGATGAATTTATTCAAAGTAAGTTTGAATATGATGGCAAGGTGATTGGCTATATTGGTTATTTTAATTATTCCGATGAAGAACGGTGGACAATAGAGACAATAGAAACCATTCATATGATTACAAAAACTCTGACAGGATATATGCAGAGAAAATATCTCGAAGATAAAAGCTCATAAAAGTTATTTCAGAATGTGTAAGAAATCTCTTGCACATTCTATTTTTTTTCGATAACATAAGAGAATCAGATTGTACAATCTAAGGAGGAGATTTTATGAAACAGATTTCATTGGAAGAAGAATTAAAGAATAATACATACCCTGGAAGAGGTATTGTAATTGGTGTTTCAGAGGATGGCAAATATGCAGTAACGGCATACTTTATAATGGGAAGAAGTGAGAACAGCCGTAATCGCGTGTTCGTAGAGGAGGGACAGGGAATCCGTACCCAGGCCTTCGACCCTGCAAAGCTGGAAGACCCAAGCCTGATTATATATGCACCTGTCCGGGTACTTGGCAATAAAACAATCGTAACCAACGGAGATCAGACGGATACCGTCTATGATGGATTAGATGAGGAGCTTACCTTTGAACAGTCGTTACGGACAAGACAGTATGAACCGGATGGCCCGAACTACACACCTCGTATTTCCGGTGTTATGCATATTGCAAAGGGTAAGTTTGATTATGCAATGTCTATTTTAAAGAGCAACAACGGAGACCCGGATTCCGATAACCGTTATACATTCAGCTACAATAATCCAAAAGCAGGACAGGGACGTTTCATTCACACCTATGCCCGCAATGAAGAGCCGCTCCCAAGCTTTGAGGGAGAACCAAAGTGGGTTGATATAAAGGGTGACATTGATTCCTTTACCAATATGGTATGGAACAGCTTAAATGAGGACAACAAGGTATCCTTATTTGTCCGTTACATTGATATTGAAACCGGAAAATACGAATCCAGAATTGTGAATAAAAACAAATAAGAAAAATGAAAACCCTCGGATATTGGACAAAAAAACGATATTTGAGGGTTTTCTTTTTTGGGGCTTGTGAAAATGTCATTTTTCAATAGGAAAAGCCTTTGAATTTGTTTACAGAAAATAAAATCAATGATAAAATTACAATAATTGTTCGTGATTTTACAAGGGATTCCGTATTTCGGAATGGATCATAAAATACAACACGGAACAGACAAAATAACAATATTTTAGTGCGGGAGGTTGCTATGAACGTAAAGATTGAACAGTGGATGAACTGGATTCTGTTTGATGAGTTAATGGATGGGAAAATTAATGCACCAAAACATATACTTGGTAATCATGATTATGGAGAAGGTCAGATGATTACTACTTACAAGCCACATTCGGAAAGTTGTAAGATAATTGCACCATCAGGAAAAACAGAATATGAGATGGAACAGGTTGATGAAAGAGGGTTTTATGCGTTATATCTTCCAAAGAAGAAGTTTAACGGAAGCAAATACCGGATTGTCACCAATTACAAGGATGGCTCTACCATAATCTCTGCAGATCCTTACAGCTTTGAGAATCAGATCGGAGAAATGGATATCTTCTTATTTTCAGAGGGTAATCATTGGGAAATTTACAAAAAACTGGGCGCACATCCGATGAAGTTAGATGGAGTGGCAGGAACTTATTTTGCTGTATGGGCTCCTCATGCCAGAAGAGTATCTGTGGTCGGTGACTTTAATATGTGGGACAGTGCCTTGCATCCGATGAATATGGTTGGAACCTCCGGCCTTTTTGAATTGTTTATTCCGGATGTTGCCGAGGATGCGGTATACAAATTCAATATATTAAGCCGTTACGGAGAAGAAATATTTAAGGCAGACCCATATGGAAACTGTACGCAGTTCAGACCGGATAATGCAAATGTTGTTAAGGATATTACAAAATATCACTGGAAAGATGCAGCATGGATGGAGGAACGTAAAAAGGTCAGCCGTTCAGAGGCTATGAGAAAACCGATTTCTATTTATGAGATGCATTTAGGCTCTTGGAAGAAGAAAAAGGAAGACGATGAAAATGGTTTCTATACATACAGAGAGCTGGCTCCTATGGTAGCGGATTATATTAATGAGATGGGGTATACCCATATTGAGTTAATGGGAATTGCCGAGTATCCTTTTGATGGCTCATGGGGATATCAGGTAACAAATTATTATGCACCGACCCGTCGATATGGTGATCCGGAAGACTTTATGTACTTCATTGATTATATGCACAAAAAAGGTATCAGTGTTATTTTAGACTGGGTTCCTGCTCATTTTCCAAAGGATGCTCACGGATTAGGCCGCTTTGATGGAATGCCTTTGTACGAGCATCCGGATCCAAGAAGAGGAGAACATCCGGACTGGGGTACTTATATTTTTGATTACGGAAGAAATGAAGTATCCAACTTCCTGATTGCCAATGCACTGTTCTGGGCAAAGGAATACCATGTTGATGCATTACGTGTAGATGCCGTAGCGTCTATGTTATATCTTGACTACGGTAAACAGGATGGTAACTGGTTACCGAATGAAGACGGCGGTAATGAAAATTATGATGCAATCAAATTCTTAATGAAGTTAAACAAAACAATTGAAGAATTGGAGCCGGGCGTGTTCGTCATTGCAGAGGAATCTACTTCATGGGCAGGTGTTACAGCTCCGGTTTCTATGGATGGACTGGGCTTCCTGTTCAAATGGAACATGGGCTGGATGAATGATTTCCTTGAATATATGAAGCTGGATCCGTATTTCAGACAGTTTAATCATAATCGTTTAACCTTCAGTTTGATGTATGCATATTCCGAGAATTTTGTCCTTGTATTTTCACATGATGAAGTGGTTCATCTGAAGTGTTCTATGCTGAATAAGATGCCGGGACTTCATGATGACAAGTTTGCAAACCTTAGGGTTGCATACGGATTTATGTACGGACATCCGGGAAAGAAATTATTATTCATGGGCCAGGAATTTGCACAGCTTAGAGAGTGGAGCGAAGCAAGAAGTCTTGACTGGTTCTTATTAGAAGGTGAGGATGCAGAAAGCCACAAGGGTATTCAGGCATATGTTAAGAAGTTAAATGAATTATACAACCGGTATGATGCTTTTTATTATAATGATCAGGATCCGATGGGATTTGACTGGATTTGCTGTGATGATCCGCAAAGTTCTATTATCTCATTCATTCGTCGTGGTTCCACAGCAAAGAATCAGTTGTTGTTTGTATGCAACTTTACGCCGGTAGACCGGGATGGTTTTGTTGTCGGGGTGCCATGTGCCGGTAAGTATACAGAGATTTTGAATTCCGATGCTACAGAATTTGGCGGACAGGGCAGAGTAAACGGAACACCGATTGCCGCTGTGAAAGAACCATGGAATGGACAGGAATATTCGATTTCCATGCATTTGCCACCGCTTTCCGTTACCGTATTTCAGTATGATTATACAGACGGAACCGAGAAGAAGGCTTTACCGAAAAAGACAAATACAAAGGCTATTGCGGAACGTAAGTCTAACGAAACTAAGAAAAAATAGAAAATGCCATTGTGATATATTACGAGAAATGCATAAAAATTGTGTGAAATATCGTCATTTTTCAACTGCGATTTTAATGGAAAACGGTTGAAAGCATGTTTTTAGTATGCTAAACTTGTTAGCGTTGCGTATAATTGTTGAATATTTGGTAATGATTATTCAACAGACAGATGATAATAGGAATGAGGTTTTCAAATGCGAATGACAAGAGACGATATTCGTAATGTAGCAATTATTGCCCATGTAGACCATGGTAAAACAACATTAGTAGACGAATTATTAAAACAGAGTGGTGTATTTAGAGAGAATCAGGAAGTAGCGGAACGAGTTATGGATTCCAATGACATCGAGCGGGAACGAGGAATTACGATTCTGTCTAAAAATACAGCAGTACATTATAAAAATACAAAAATTAATATTATTGATACTCCGGGACATGCGGACTTTGGTGGAGAAGTAGAACGTGTTCTTAAGATGGTAAACGGTGTAATTCTTGTTGTAGATGCTTTTGAGGGTGCGATGCCTCAGACCAAATTTGTTTTAAAAAAAGCACTGGAATTGAATTTGGCTGTTATCGTATGTGTGAATAAAATCGACAGACCGGAAGCCCGTGTTGAGGAAGTGGAAGAAGAGGTTTTGGAATTGCTTCTTGATCTGGAAGCTACGGATGAACAGTTGGACTGTCCGTTTGTTTATGCTTCTGCAAGGGATGGTGTGGCGAAGCTGAATATGGATGATGAGGCAAAGGATATGTCTCCGTTATTTGAGACAATTCTTTCTCACATTCCGGCACCGGAAGGAGATCCGGAGGCAGATACACAGGTTCTGATTTCTACAATCGACTATAATGAATATGTAGGTCGTATCGGAGTAGGAAAGATTGACAACGGAAGTCTCAAATTAAATCAAGAGGTATTACTTGTTAATTATAATGATGAGACAAAGAACAAAAAAGTTAAGATCAGTAAATTATATGAATTTGAAGGCTTGGATAAGGTTGAAGTGAAAGAAGCCGGTATTGGTTCTATTGTTGCTATTTCCGGTATTGCAGACATTCATATCGGAGATACTTTATGTGATGTGGATCATCCGGATCCGATTCCGTTCCAGAAAATTTCTGAGCCGACAATTTCTATGAACTTTATGGTAAATGATTCTCCTCTCGCAGGAAAAGAGGGAAAGTTTGTTACATCCAGACATTTAAGAGATCGTTTGTTCAAAGAGCTGAATACAGATGTATCCCTGCGGGTTGAGGAGACAGAAGGAACCGATACTTATAAGGTATCCGGAAGAGGAGAGCTTCATTTGTCGGTTCTGATCGAGAATATGCGTCGTGAAGGTTATGAATTTGCCGTCAGTAAAGCGGAGGTTATTTACAAGAAGGATGAGAATGGAAAGAAGTTAGAGCCTATGGAGATTGCATACATTGATGTGCCGGAGGAATTTTCCGGAACGATTATCAGTATGCTGAATGAACGAAAGGGTGAGCTTCAGGCTATGAGTCCGGCTCATGACGGAACCGTTCATCTGGAGTTTAACATTCCGGCCAGAGGTTTGATTGGTTTCCGTGGAGACTTTATGACGTCAACAAAGGGAACCGGAATTATTAATACAATTTTTGATTCTTACGGACCATATAAGGGTGATATGATGTATCGTAGTCAGGGTTCTTTGATTGCATTTGAATCCGGTACATCCATAACCTACGGTTTGTATAATGCACAAGACAGGGGAACCTTGTTTATCGGACCGGGAGAGGCTGTATATGCCGGTATGGTAATCGGTCAGACCGGTAAAGCAGAGGATATAGAGATTAATGTATGTAAGGCAAAGCACCTGACGAATACCCGTTCTTCAGGGGCGGATGAAGCTTTAAAATTAACGCCTCCTAAGGTTTTAAGCTTAGAGCAGGCACTTGAATTTATTGATACGGATGAGTTGTTGGAGATTACACCGGAACATATCCGGATTCGTAAGAAAATCCTTGATCCAACACTTCGTAAGCGTGCAAGAATTAACGGAAAGTAATAAGCAAGAGAAGGACAGGAATTATATGTTATAATTCCTGTTTTTCTAAGTATTGCGTTTTATGAGAATCTGACAATATAGATTAAGGAGGGACGATGGACGGAATCAGTTTACGAGGAAGAACTGCAAGACATCTTGTAGAGGTCGCACATAATTTCCCGTTGCTTCGGGACAAGGTGAATAATGGAGAAAACAGACAGAAATTATATGAAAAGGAAAAACAATGGATATGTCCTGAGCATTTAAGTCTGGAACAGATTGACATGCCTGATTTTCAAATGGAAAAATTAACATCGGTCATAAAATCTCCTGATATAGCAGATGGTATCATCATTCAGTTACATGGTGGTGGTTACTACGGTCCGATTCATAATATATATAGAGATATGGCAGCCCTTTATGTGGAAGTGAGTGACGGAATGCCGGTTTTGAGTGTGGATTACAGGGTTGCTCCCGATAATCCCTATCCGGCGGCATTAAATGATGCACTTACCGCCTATAAATGGGTATTAAATGAAGGTTATGAGCCTTCCAGAATTATAATTGTGGGAGATTCTGCCGGTGGCGGTCTTGCACTTGCAGTGGGACATTATCTAAAGGATCATAATATGCCTTTTCCGGCAGGTTTTGTGGTAATGTCGCCATGGACGGATCTGGCACTTACCGGTGACAGTTATCAGGATAATTTTGAGATAGATCCAATATTTGGTGGTACGAAGGAAAGTCTCGTTTTTCAAAATGAATACTACCGTCTGGATTATCCGGAGAATCCTTACATATCCCCCCTTTATGGAAGCTTTGAAGATTTTCCACCGATGCTGATACAAGTAGGAGATATGGAAATGCTGTTAAGTGATTCCCTGCGGGTTGCAGAAAAAGCAAAGCAGGCAGGCTGTCTTGTAAAGCTGCATGTCTTTGAGGGAATGTTTCATGATTTCCAGATGGGTCTGCTTTATTATCCGGAGTCAAAAAGTGCCTGGATCGAAGTAGGCAGGTATATACGATATATAAAGAGGGATTGGGAAAATGTTTAAGATTACAAATTATTTAAAGGAGTATAAAAAAGAAAGTATTATCGCTCCTCTGTTTAAAATGTTAGAGGCAAGCTTTGAGTTATTGGTGCCTCTTGTTATGTCCGCAATCGTGGAAACCGGTATCAAAAATCAGGATACGGGCTATATCGCCAAGATGGGGGGCATTCTCGTTTTGTTAGCCGTAGTCGGATTGACATGTTCCATTGTTGCCCAGTATTTTGCGGCAAAGGCAGCAATCGGATTTGGTAAAAATGTAAGACGGGATCTGTTTGCTCATATCAACCGCTTATCATATCAGGAATTGGATCAGGCGGGAACTTCCACACTGATTACAAGAATGACAAATGATATTAACCAGATGCAGTCAGGCGTTAATATGTTCTTACGATTGTTCTTACGTTCTCCCTTTATTGTATTTGGTGCTATGATCATGGCATTTGTGGTGGATGTTAAGGCTGCTATGGTATTCGTGGTAGCAATTCCTTTGTTGTCCATTGTTGTATTCGGAATCATGCTTTATTCCATTCCCTTGTATCAGAAGGTTCAAAAGGCTGTGGACAGAGTTTTGTTGATTACAAGAGAAAATCTTGCCGGTGCAAGAGTCATCCGGGCGTTCAATCGTCAGCAGGATGAGAAAACAGATTTCAGAGAGGGAAGTGAAACGCTTTATAAAATCCAGATGTTTGTGGGAAAAGTATCTGCGGTTATGAATCCGGTAACCTATATTATTGTGAATGTAGCAATTATTGCGATTATCTGGGTCAGTGGAATCAGGGTAAATACAGGAAGATTGGAGCAGGGACAGGTAATTGCTCTTGTAAATTATATGTCTCAGATTTTAGTGGAGCTTGTAAAACTGGCAAACCTGATTATTTTACTGACAAAGGCGATGGCATGCTCTAAGCGTGTCGGTGAGGTGTTTGCCATGGAGCCGAGTATTGTGGAAGCAGAACATACAAAATCCGGTGAGGGAAGCAAATATAAAGTACAATTTAATCATGTAACCTTTACGTATGCTGGTTCCAAGGAGCCTTCGCTTCAGGATATTTCCTTTCAAGCAGAGGAGGGACAGACCATCGGAATTATCGGAGGTACCGGTTGCGGTAAATCGACTCTGGTTAATTTGATACCAAGATTTTATGATGTGACAGAGGGTGAAGTTTTAGTAGATGGTGTAAATGTAAAGGATTATAAGTTTACGGATTTGCGGGAACAGATTGGAATCGTACCCCAAAAGGCAGTTTTGTTTAACGGAACCATTGCCGACAACCTCCGGTGGAAGAAGAAAGATGCATCTATAGAAGAAATGGATCGGGCATTAAAGATTGCTCAGGCAAAGGATGTAATTGAAAGTAAGAGGAACGGTTTAGATGAAATTGTGCTTCAGGGAGGTAAGAATCTTTCCGGTGGTCAGCGGCAGAGATTAACCATTGCAAGAGCTTTGGTAGGAGACCCGAAGGTATTGATTTTGGATGATTCGGCATCGGCTCTTGACTTTGCTACCGATGCAAATCTTCGAAGTGCAATTAAGAATGAGACAAAGGGGATGACCGTATTCATTGTATCCCAGAGAGCATCCACCATCAAGCAGGCAGATCAGATTATTGTATTAGATGACGGTCAGATGGTGGGAATCGGAACCCATGATGAGTTGATGGAATCCTGCGAAGTATATAAGGAAATTGTTCATAGTCAGGAAGACGGACAAGGAGGCGATAACAATGGCAGATAAGACGACAAAGGATATCCAGAAGGATACCGTAAAAAGAGTGTTACAGTTTATAAAGCCATATCGTATTTTGCTTTGGTTTTCCTTATTATTTGCATTGATTACCGTAGCAGCTACGTTGTATGCCCCGATTATTACCGGTGATGCCATTGATTTAATCATAGATGAAGGCCGGGTTGATTTTGCAGGTTTACGGCCATTGTTGATCTTATTTGCAGTCGTAATCGGTATTACGGCTGTTTCCCAGTGGTTAATGAGCTTATGTAATAATAAGATTACGTATAAGGTAGTAATGGATATTCGTATTCAGGTATTTGATCGTTTGAATGTGCTTCCGTTAAGGTATATTGATGGAAAGCAGTATGGTGAGGTCGTTTCAAGAGTTATTAATGATGTTGACCAGTTTTCGGAAGGTTTGCTTATGGGATTTACCCAGCTGTTTACCGGTGTAATAACAATTTTGGGAACCTTGATTTTTATGTTCAGTGTAAACTGGAAAATATCTCTTGTAGTAGTTTGTATTACTCCGGTGTCTTTGTTTGTTGCCGGATTTATTGCAAAGAGAACCTATAAAATGTTTCGCCTGCAGTCTGAGAGCAGAGGAAGATTAACTGCTTTGGTTGATGAAATGATTGGAAATCAGAAAATTGTTCAGGCATTTTGTTATGAAGATGATGCCATTGAACGTTTTGATGCAATTAATGATGAATTATCCGATTACAGCTTAAATGCAACCTTTTTCTCATCCTTAACCAATCCATGTACCCGTTTTGTAAACAGTCTGGTTTATGCAGGTGTTGGAATCGTTGGCGCACTGGTAGCTGTTCGTGGTGGTATTTCCGTTGGTCAGCTGTCTTGCTTTTTGAGCTATGCCAACCAGTATACCAAGCCATTTAATGAAATTTCCGGTGTGGTAACAGAGTTACAGAATGCCATTGCCTGTGCTGCCCGTGTGTTTGAATTGTTAGATGAGGAGCCTGAGCTTCCGGATGCTTCCGATTGTAAGCTTTTGACCACTGAAGAAGTTGAGGAACGCAGTGATATTACGTTAAATCATGTAAGGTTTTCTTATGATCCGGAGAAGCCGTTGATTAAGGATTTGAATTTAAAGGTACGAAAAGGTCAGAGAGTGGCAATTGTAGGACCGACAGGATGTGGAAAATCAACATTGATCAATCTGTTAATGCGTTTTTATGATATTAACAGCGGAGATATTACAATTAACGGTACAAGCATCTATGATATTTCCCGTGACAGCATGCGTAATAATTATGGTATGGTTTTACAGGAAACATGGTTAAAGTCAGGTACCATTGCCGAAAATATTGCCTATGGAAAACCGGAGGCAACCAGAGAAGAGATTATTGAAGCAGCAAAGGCATGTCATGCACACAGCTTTATTAAGCGTATGCCAATGGGCTACGATACGGTAATCGGAGAAGACGGCGGCAGCTTGTCTCAGGGACAAAAACAGTTGTTGTGTATTGCCAGGGTGATGTTAGAGATTCCGCCGATATTAATCTTAGACGAGGCAACATCTTCTATTGATACCCGTACGGAAATCCGTGTTCAGAATGCTTTTGCCAAGCTGATGAAGGGACGTACCAGCTTTGTTGTTGCCCATCGTTTGTCAACAATAAAAGAGGCCGATGTGATTCTTGTTATGAAGGACGGAGATATTATTGAACAGGGAAGTCATGACAGCCTGTTAAAGGAAAATGGATTCTACGCCCGATTATATAATGCACAGTATAAATTAACCTGATAAATGTTTAAAGTTTTGTGAAGTGACTTGCTTTTTTTAAATAGAATTATATAATGTGGCTTATGATAGTATGTATTACGAAGAGTATAGAATACTAAATAGTTTGATGAGTAGGAATTTATTATGAAGAATTTTTTTATGAATTTCAAAAGTAAAATAAAAGATGTTGCAAGAAAATTTGATCCTGTAACTTCAAAAATTAAGGCTTGTAAGGCAAAGATAGAAGGAGCAGTTGCGAAAGTAACCAATACAAAGGTAGGAAAAAAGGTTGTTGCATTTTTAAGCATTCCCTTTGTGCGCTATTTTTTGTTAGCATGCCTGTTGAATTTGTTCTTGGAAACCTTAAGTCGTCATTCTCTTATAAAGGCGTTCCTGTTTATAGGAAGCTCGCCACTTGTATATTTGTATAATGTTTCTATTATATTTGTAACATTATCACTTGTGTTATTTGCTAAGCGTAAGATATTTGCGACGGTGTTCGTATGTGCATTATGGATTGCTTCCGCTTTTGCAAACTTTATTGTATTGTGTTTTAGAACGACTCCGTTTTCGGCAGTAGACATATTGATGATACGAAATGTTATGACCATGCTGGACAAATATCTGACAAAGTGGCAGATGGTATTAAGCTGTGTTGTAATTGTTTTGGTATTTTGTCTGTTGGTTTATCTCTACATTCATTTACCGAAGTCTCAAAGTAAAAGACGTCCATTTCGGGCATCTGCTTATGTATGTATGAGTTTGATATTCATTTATTCTTTGACAAAGGTGGCTGTGGATACACAGACGGTTTCGGATAATTTTGGTAATCTGGCATATGCCTATAATGACTATGGATTTGCTTATTGCTTTTCGAACAGTATCATTGATGTCGGTATCAGTAAGCCAAAGGATTACAGCAAGGAAGCGATAGAAGAAATCGTAAAGGATTTGGACTATGATAAAAGCGAAGTGATTCTTGTTTCAAAAGAAGAATATGAGGCGGAGCAGAACCATGAGGATGCTTCCTCAAAAAATAATGGCAATCAGAATCGTAATCCGGTATCTGAAACAACACAGCAGAGTACCACGGCGGAAGCTTCAGAGACTTCATCCGATAGAAGAAGAGATGCAGAGGATTTTGAAGACGGTGAGGATTCTGACGTTATTGATCAGACAAGCATAGATTCTGCATCCACAGAATATAATAATGTGGCAGCAACAAATGTAGCGGATGGTGTACCGGGCGACAGTGCCGGAAAGACATCTGAGGAGACGAATGAGGATACAACGGAAGCTGCTTCAGAGGAAGAGAATCAGGATGAAGAGATTTCTTTTTACACCAATGAAAAGGCAACAAAGGAGCATCCGAATATTATTGTAATTCAGCTGGAATCTGTATTTGATGTCAAATATATGAAGGATTTTTATCCATCAGAGGATCCGATGCCGACTTATACATGGATTAAGAAGAATTTTTCTTCCGGATTGTTTACGGTACCTGCAGTAGGTGCCGGTACGGCGAATACAGAATTTGAAGTGCAGACAGGTATGAGCACTCAGTTCTTTGGTGCAGGTGAGTATCCATTTAAGACGGTTATGCGTTCTGTTACCTGTGACAGTATGGCATATGATTTGAAAAGAGACGGATATGCTACGGCCGGTTTCCATAATAACGATGCTACGTTTTATGAACGATATGTCGATTATGCAAATTTGGGCTTTGACAGCTTTACTGCCATGGAACATATGTATAATTTAAATTATACCCCGCGTGGATGGGCGAAGGACGATGTTCTGGATGATGTCATGATTGAACGCATGAAGGCAACGGAAGGAAGAGATTACATCACGACCATTACGGTTCAGGGGCATGGAAGATATCCAAAGAGCTATACCCATACGTTAACGGATTTAACTTGTGAATTTGGTGGAAAATACGAAGGTGATGAGGAAAAAAGAGTCGCATGGACCTACTATATTAATATGATTCATGAAACAGATAATATGCTGCATTCTTTGATATATAAGCTGGAACAGCTGGATGAACCTACAGTTGTCTTTATGTACGGAGACCATTTGCCAAGCTTGAATTTAGAGGAATCAGATCTGGATGGTATTACGTTATATCAGACAGAATGGGCAATGTGGGATAATTTTGGTCTTACAAAGCAGGATAAAGATATCTCAGCATATCAGGCCAGCACATATATTTTTGACCGGTTAGGTCTGAAGGGCGGACTGATGCAGAAGTTCCATGAAAAGTATATGAATCAGGAAGACCAGGAAGATTATATGAAAAAATTTGAAATGTTGGAATATGATACCTTATATGGTGATGATTATGCCTTTGATGGATATAACCCATTCCCGACAACCGATATGAAGTTAGGTCTTAGGGATATTCAGGTGACGGATTTCCAGATACAGGGAGATTATCTGTTTGTGTTGGGAGAAAATTTCAATGAGTTTTCTGAAGTATATGTGGATGGAAAATCCTTAAAGACAAAGTATATTAATTCATCAAAGCTGCGTGTAAAACTGGAAGATGTAAAGGATGGCGCATCATTATATGTTGCTCAGGCAGGTGATGATCATGTGGTTCTTTCTGTTACAGATTCTGTAGATCTTGATTTTGATCAGATTGAGGTTATACCGGAGCCTACAACAGAGGCGTTGACACAAGAGGTTGGAGAAGAGTAATTGTATATGAAAAAGCATAAACGGATTCAGTTTATTTCAGTTATCTTATTTTATTTTTATATGCTGGCACTGGTCTATTTCCTATTACTCAGTGATGGTTTTGGAAGATTAAGTGTATATGAAGATTATCATTATAATCTGATTCCTTTTCAGGAAATTAAACGTTTTATCCTGTATTGGAAGGTGATTGATGATCCATTTCTTGTAACGATGAATTTATTCGGCAATATCATTGCATTTGTTCCCTTTGGGGCATTAATTCGCTGGGTTATCAATCGAAGTGTCAGATGGTATCAGGTGTTAGGTTATACCTTTTTATTAAGCCTGAGTGTTGAGGTTTTACAGTTAATTGCCAAAGTAGGTGTATTTGATGTAGATGATCTGCTTTTGAATTCCCTTGGTGGATTGATTGGCTTTTGGGTATATTATTTGTTGCGTACGGTAGATCGTAGGAGGGAAAACAGTGATAAAGGAAAGTGAATACAGTGTGAATATGGTCAGCAAGGATGCCATTATTGCATGCGTATTGGGTGTGTTGTCGATCCTTGCCATGCTTGGAGCTGTTTTTGCATCTTATCGATATGATGGAAATGGCCCGGCTGTTGTAGGTTTATTGGGAATTGCCAGCTTGATTCTGTCTCTTTCGGGTATCGGCTTTTGTATTGCTGCATGGAAGTCGGCAGACGGTGGGATACTAATGAAGAAAGTTGTTTTTGTTGAGAACGTGATTCCGTTGCTGGTAGCAATTGCATTTTATGTAATCGGATGGGTTTTGTAGTGGGGGAATCGGAAGTAAAATTCTGATTTCCTCTAATATTTAGATAAGAAGGGTGGATGAATTGAAGTATAGCAAATTATTTGAGGATTTAAATGAAAGTGTAAAGGACAGATATCAGTTGGCCTATGAGCGTATTTGTATGTTTGAACAGGAGAGTACAAACATTCAGATACCTTTTTTAGATTATTTTAAAGCTGCTGCTTCCTTTGTGCATAAGATGTATGACTTGAGAAAACAGGTGGAATCAGAGGATATGAAGGATGCCTCCTTTGATGTAATGTATCGGTATAACCGAAAGCTGTATGAGGATGTTATGCCGGAGCATTATGAAGAAAGCTATGCAAATCCGGCGTATGCTGTAGGAAAGCTTGGCTCAGAGCTTGGTGCCTTATTATGTTATGTATATACGGAAATGCGGGGCATGATCGTATATGGAGTGGAGCATCGGTTGTTTGAACAGACAATCTTGCTGGAACTGTTTGTGGAGCTTCTTTGTATTTTTGAAGAGGGCGTGCCTTCCAAAAAGGAAGTGGAGCAGGTTATTTATTATTTTACCTCGGATTATGCTGATTATACCGTTGATTATCGGACAAGAGAGCTTTTAGATCCGAAGCTTACCTTTGCAACGGATATTATTATGAACAGCGACCTGAATGACCTTCGGTATTTGTTCCGTTACGGAGAATATATTTCCGATAATGAGATTTTGCTGGCACAATTTTTAAATGAACTGCCGGAGGAAGAGATTCGCTCTATGGCATACACTTATACCCATGGATATGAAGAGGGCTTCCGAATCGCAGGCATAGATCTGTCTGCAAAAGGAACCGTAAATATCCGGTATTTTATCGGTCAGGAAAGAATGGTAAGAGAAGCCATCCTCCAATTTGAAAAAATGGGACTGAAGCCGGTCATATATAGAAGTCCTGTTGCCAGAATCAACCGCAGACTGACCTTGAAGCCGGGATATTGCGGTACCTCCGTTAATAAGCAGTATGAATACGACCATCGGATGGATGAGGCGGTATTTATGGACAAGGCTTTTGTAGAACGGAAAATTGCAGTTTTGAGAAAGAGCTATGAGGATAGAAGACAGCTGGCGAAGGAATATGCAGGCCCTGCGGTAATTGAAGTTTTCGGTGAGAAAAAATTTGAACCGAAAAACAAAGAGGAAAATTATGCGCTGTCAAAGGAACAGCAGGAATTATCGGTCTATTCCGCTTCTGAATGTGGAAAAATCGTGAATGAATATATACCACAAAGTGATTACAGCTTTACCATTATCGCATATCCGATTCCGGATATCGGAGATAATTTCAAAGAAATATTCTCGGAGATTGTGAAGGTCAATACATTGGATAATGGCACATATCAGCAGATTCAGCAGGTAATTATTGACGAACTGGATCAGGCAGTTACGGTTCATGTGCGTGGCAAGGATGACAATAAAACCGATATGTGGGTTCAGATGCATGATTTAAACAATCCTGAAAAAGAGACGAATTTTGAAAACTGTACAGCAGATGTCAATATTCCTTTGGGAGAGGTGTTTACATCTCCTAAATTAACGGGAACAAAGGGGATACTGAATGTATCGGAGGTATATTTAAACGGTCTTCGGTATGATGATATTATGTTAACCTTTGAGGATGGTAAGATTACAAGCTATACCTGTAATAATTTTGAAACAGAAGAAGAAAACCGGGCATATATCAAAGAAAATGTTTTATTTAACCGGGAGACTTTGCCAATTGGCGAATTTGCAATCGGAACCAATACAACAGCATATGTGATGGCAAACAAATACAATATTGTATATCAGCTTCCGATATTAATCGTTGAGAAGATGGGACCTCATTTTGCGGTAGGGGATACCTGCTATAGCCACAGTGAAGAGGTAAGATTATATAATCCGGACGGAAAGGAAATCGTTGCAAAAGAAAATGAATGTTCCGTACTGCGGGATACGGATGAGAGCAAAGCCTATTTTAACTGTCATACGGATATTACCATTCCTTATGATGAGATAAAGGAAATCACAGCGATACATGCAGATGGAACAACGGTTGCAATTATAAAAGACGGCCGCTTTGTTTTGAATGGGTGTGAAAAGTTAAATGAGCCGTTTTCGCAATCAGAACTATTCCAGGTCTAATATTTTCCGGATAGCAGAATTGGAAAAATTATAGGACCGGTACCGAATAATAATTTCTCTTTCTTCTGGATTGAGGAATAACGGTACCGGTTCTTTTCTTGTCTCGTAACCAAATTCCGTAAGGATATTTTTGATGTTATATATTTCGCATAATGCCAGAAAACAGGATGCTGAGGGCTGATTCTGATTTCGTTCCCATGCATATAGTGTTTTGGTGGATATTTCCACCTGGTATTGATCCTGTAGTTTCTCTACAACCTGTTTCACGGACAATTTGTTTTTGAGTCTGTAACCCCTTAATGTATTTCCAACTACATATTGATTCATTATATGCTCCTCCTTGTGTGCTGTCGGTTTTTGATAGGACAGGTTGTTCCAAGCTGCATATTATGCCTATCATAAAAAGCAGGTCTGCATCTGTCAATAAATGTTTTTATTTATGAAAGCGTCCGGGTAAGAAGCATGCCAAATATTACCTGACAGCAACTAATGTATGAAAGGATTTGAAAAGTAGGTGGTGATATGCTACAATAATCGTCAGTGTGATATTAAACAGTAACGGAAAATCTTTCACATTAGGTTTCATTTAAGGAGGATATACGAATGATTCAGTTATATGAAGGCGGTGCTTATCTGATTAATGGTTCGGAATTAGTACCGGAAGGCGGAGATTGCGAGGCAATTTTAAAGAGTAAGACCGGTAGTGCAATTACAAAGGAAGAAGCAGCTAAGAATACAATTGCATATGGTATTTTAAAAGAGCATAACACCTCTGATAATATGGACAAGCTTCAGATTAAGTTTGATAAATTAACATCCCATGATATTACCTTTGTAGGTATTATCCAGACTGCAAGAGCATCCGGACTTGAGAAATTCCCGATTCCATATGTTCTTACAAATTGTCATAATTCCCTTTGTGCAGTTGGTGGAACCATTAATGAAGATGATCATATGTTTGGTCTTTCCTGTGCAAAAAAATACGGTGGTGTATATGTACCTCCTCATCAGGCAGTTATCCATCAGTATGCAAGAGAGATGCTTGCTGAATGTGGTGCAATGATTCTTGGATCTGATTCCCACACCCGTTATGGCGCCCTTGGTACCATGGCAATCGGAGAGGGTGGTGGAGAGCTGGTTAAACAGTTGTTATGTCAGACCTATGATGTGAATATGCCGGGTGTTGTGGGCATCTATTTAGACGGAAAGCCTGAACCGGGTGTAGGTCCTCAGGACGTTGCATTGGCAATTATCGGTGCAGTGTTTAATAATGGATATGTTAAGAATAAAGTAATGGAGTTCGTAGGTCCGGGTGTGGATCAGTTAACGGCTGATTATCGTATCGGAATCGATGTTATGACTACAGAGACAACCTGTCTTTCTTCTATCTGGAAGACTGATAGCAAAGTAAAAGAGTTTTATGATATTCATGGCAGAAGCGAGGACTTCAAGGAATTAAATCCGGGTAGTGTTGCATATTATGATGGTATTGTATATGTAGATTTATCTAAGGTTAAACCAATGATCGCTATGCCATTCCATCCAAGTAATACTTATACCATTGATGAATTGAATGAGAATCTGTTAGATATTTTAGACGACTGCGAAAAGAGAGCTTTGGTAAGCTTAGATGGAAAGGTTGACTTTACATTAAAGGATAAGGTTCGTAATGGTAAGCTTTATGTCGATCAGGGTATCATTGCCGGATGTGCCGGTGGTGGTTTTGAGAATATATGTGCTGCTGCAGATATATTAAGAGGTTCTGATATTGGTGCGGACGAATTTACATTAAGTGTATATCCGGCATCTACTCCGATTTATATGGAGTTAGCAAAGAACGGAACATTAGCTGATTTGATCGCAACCGGAGCGATTGTTAAAACTGCATTCTGTGGCCCTTGCTTTGGTGCAGGTGATACTCCTGCAAATAATGCATTTTCAATCCGTCATTCAACCAGAAACTTCCCGAACCGTGAAGGCTCTAAGGTACAGAATGGACAGATTTCTTCGGTTGCACTTATGGATGCCCGTTCAATTGCCGCTACCGCTGCAAATAAGGGTTATCTGACTGCTGCAACTGATATGGATGTGAATTACAGTAATCCAAAATACTACTTCGAAAAATCAATCTATGAAAAGCGTGTATATAACGGAGTCGGAAAAGCAGATCCAAGTGTGGAGATTAAGTTTGGTCCGAATATTAAAGACTGGCCGGCTATGGTTGCACTTACCGATAATTTAGTATTGAAGGTAGCTTCTGTTATCCATGATCCTGTAACAACAACAGATGAGCTGATTCCGTCCGGAGAGACTTCTTCTTATCGTTCCAACCCGCTTGGTCTGGCTGAATTTACATTGTCTCGTAAGGATCCGGAGTATGTTGGACGTGCAAAGGCAATACAGGCAGTAGAGAAGGTAAGAGAAGCAGGAGAATGTATGGGTAAGGAATTCCCTGAGATGAAGGAGATCATGCATAAGATTAAGGAGACTTATCCGGATGTCTGCGGCTCCAATACAGGTATCGGTTCTACCATCTATGCTGTTAAGCCGGGTGACGGTTCTGCAAGAGAACAGGCTGCTTCCTGCCAGAAGGTTCTTGGCGGATGGGCGAACATTGCAAAGGAATATGCAACCAAGCGTTATCGTTCGAACCTGATTAACTGGGGTATGCTTCCATTCCTTATGCCGGAGGATTATGAATTCGAAAATGGTGATTATATTTTCATTCCGGATATTGCAAAGGCTGTAAAGGAAAAGAATGATGACATAAAAGCATATGTCGTAAATAAAGACATGAAGGAGTTAACCTTCCATCTTGGAGATCTTACAGATGATGAGCGTGAGATTATCCTGAAAGGTTGCCTGATTAACTATAATAGAAGATAATTATCAAAATATAAAAAAGGGGCGAAAGCCCCTTTTTTATATTTGAAATAATCCAAGTAACAAGTCTACCTTTTTTTGTTCCTCCGGTGACATGTCGGCTTTCATCAGTTCAATTAAAAGAGCTGTTTCCTGTTTGGTAAAGCTTAGATTTCTTTTTTTCAATTCTCTGTTAATGTTCATTAATTGAGGCAGCATTGCTTCCGGGGAAGACATGTTGCGATTATTTGCCAGCTCTTTTATAATTTGCTGTTTTACAGGATGTAATTGTTGAAATTCCTGTGTGGAAAGAAAATTTTGAAAATTCATATAAGCCTCCTTATTTTAATTCTTTTTCATATCGTTCTGCTTGTTCCATATCATATTTCGCAAAAATATCTGAAATATTTTGATTCAGATCATCTGTAGCCCCATTGGAAACCGGTGAATTGACAGAAGATTTCTTGGCTGTGAAATCCTGCCCCATTCCCATGCCGGCTAAGGATGAAAGCCAGTCGGCACCCATATTGCCGGAATCCTGTGAGGTCATACTCATAACGGCTGACAGCATTTCCTTTGGCATGCCCGTTAAGGCACATAACATATCTGTTGGAGAATTTGACATGTTATGTAAACCACAGCTTGTGATAGAATCCAAGGACTGGAATGCATTGATGATCAGCTTAATCTCGTAAAATTTTATAAACAGAGCCAATGGGAGCTTTAATGGATAATCTACAAAGGGAATCAGACATTCCAGATTAGATAATCCGCTTTTACAGGTTATACAATCCAACGGGTGTCGTTTTTGTTGATCCATATAGACCCCCCGGCTCTTTTCTATCTAGTATATGCGTCAAGTTGACGAGTATGAAAAGAAAATGGTATACTTTTTTGGAAATGAGAGATAAGGGAAATTAGTATGAATATACAAGATTTTTATAATGGAAATGAATGGTTTGCCTGGCGGTATTTTGGGGCGCATGTAGAGGATGACGGTGTAATGTTCCGGGTTTATGCACCCTGTGCGGCGAAGGTAACCTTAATTGGAGAATTTAACGGCTGGCATGATCAGGTAATGGAACTGCAGGGAATGGGAGGAATGTATTCTCTAAAGGTTCCGGATGCAAAAGCGGGACAGATGTACAAATTCCGTATATATCACAGAGATGGTCAGACAGTGGACAAGGCGGATCCTTATGGAAGATGGATGGAATTGCGACCGGCTTCGGCATCCATCATTATGGAGGAGGCGGATTATGAATTTCATGACCGGGAGTATATTTCCCAAAGGGATGATCTATATAACCGTCCCTTCCACATTTATGAAATCCATTTTGGAAGCTGGAGAGCAAAGGGAGATCGATGGTATCGTTATGATGAGCTGGGGGAGAAATTGATTCCTTATCTGAAGGAGATGGGATTTACCCATGTGGAAATCATGCCTTTAAATGAACATCCTTATGATGGTTCCTGGGGATATCAGAGTACAGGCTTTTTTGCTCCCACCTCCCGTTACGGAACGCCCCGACAGCTGAAGCAATTTGTAGATACCTGCCATCAGGCGGGAATTGGTGTAATTCTTGATTTTGTAATGGTTCATTTTGCCGTAGATGATTATGGTTTATCTTATTTTGATGGGGCTCCTTTGTACGAGCTGCCTTATGATGATGTAGCCCATAGTGAGTGGGGCTCCCATAATTTTGCTCACGGAAGAGGAGAGGTTGCCAGTTTTTTAAAGTCCTGTGCTAATTATTGGTTAGAGGAATTCCATTTTGATGGGCTAAGAGTAGATGCGGTGTCCAATATTATATATTGGGGAGGAGATGCCAATCGGGGTGTGAACCGGGCTGCCCTTTCCTTTGTACAGAGCCTGAATGTAGGTTTACATAACTTACATCCGAAGGCGCTGCTAATTGCAGAGGATTCCTCCAGCTTTTTGAAGGTAACAGCACCGGTACAGTATGATGGACTGGGTTTTGATTATAAATGGGATCTGGGCTTTATGCACGATACCTTTGATTTCTTTAAACGAAGTCCGATGGAGCGAAGGTCACATTATTCCGATTTGTTGTTCTCTATGCATTATTTTTATAATGAGCTTTATATGCTGGCATTTTCCCACGATGAAAATGTTCACGGAAAGAAGACGGTGTTGGATAAAATATATGGCACCTATGAAGAAAAGTTTGCACAATGTCGCGTGCTATACCTCTATATGATGACTCATCCCGGTAAAAAACTTAACTTTATGGGAAATGAAATCGGACAATTCCGGGAATGGGATGAACAGCGACCCCAGGATTTTGATATTTTATTACAGTATCCCATGCATCAGATGTTCCGGCAGTTTTTCCGGGATTTGAATCTTGTCTATAAAAGCAATAAGGCACTTTACGAAGGGGAATATAATGCCGCTTGTTTTCGCTATGTCATAGCTGACAGACCTTATGATCTGGTTTATGCCTATGAACGGAGTGCCGGAGGAGAACGGATTCTTGTTATATTTAATCTGGGAGACCGGGATTATTATGATTATGAGGTGAGATTATCCGGAAATCATCGGTTAAAAGAGCTTCTGAACAGCGATTCTCATTTCTACGGAGGTAATTCCGGAGATGCTTATGAGATTTCTGTCAGCAACGGCAGATGCAGGATACCATTGCCAAGATATTCGGGAAAATTGTATTTGATTCAATAATCTACATAGAAAAAGACCATACCTTGCGGGATATGTCCTTGTCTGTTTCGGAGAAGTCATATCCATATGGGTATGGTCTATAACACAAGCTTATTTCTAAGCCTGATGGTATGTAGATAAGAAATCCTTCAACCGTTCCGTTGCATCCTTCAAATCATCTAACTGAGGAAGATATACAATACGGAAGTGGTCAGGCTCCATCCAGTTAAATCCGCTGCCCTGTACAATCAGTACATGCTTCTGACGTAAGAAATCAAGGGCAAACTGTTCATCATTTGTAATGTTGAACTTCTTAACGTCTAATTTCGGGAAGATATAAAATGCTGCATCCGGTTTAACGGTACTGATACCCGGAATGTCATTTAATGCATTGTAAATATATTCACGCTGTTCATAAATTCTTCCACCCGGAAGCAGAAGCTCATCGGCACTTTGGACACCACCAAGAGCAGTCTGGATAATAGACTGAGCCGGTACGTTAGAACACAATCTCATGGAAGATAACATATTAAGCCCCTCGATATAGCCCTTGCAATATGTTTTGTCACCGCTTAAACTCATCCAGCCGCTTCGGTAACCTGCGATGCGATGTGATTTGGATAATCCGTTAAAGGTTACACACATAAGATCAGGACATAGGGATGCAATGGAAATGTGCTTCTTTCCGTCCATAACAAGGCGGTCATATATTTCATCTGAGAAGATAATCAACTGATGCTTTCTTGCCAATTCTACGATTTCCAATAAAATCTCTTTTGGATATAAGACACCGGTAGGGTTGTTTGGATTGATGATAACAATACCCTTTGTACGGTCTGTAATCTTGCTTTCCATATCCTTAATATCCGGATACCAGTTTGCCTGCTCATCACAGATATAGTGAACCGGTTTTCCACCTGCCAAATTTGCGGCGGCTGTCCATAACGGATAATCGGGAGCCGGAACTAAAATCTCATCTCCATTATCCAACAGCCCCTGCATGCTCATGGTAATCAATTCCGATGCGCCGTTACCGGTATAGATATCGTTGATTCCTACATTTGGAATATTCTTTAACTGACAATACTGCATAATTGCTTTTCTGGCTGAAAAGATTCCCTTAGAGTCTGAATAGCCCTGAGAATCTAACAGATTATAGCGGATATCCTGAATGATTTCATTCGGTGCATGAAAACCGAACGGAGCAGGATTTCCGATATTTAACTTTAAAATGTTAATATTGTTTTCTATCATACGATTTGCTTCATCTACGACAGGTCCTCGGACGTCGTAGCATACATTATCTAATTTGTGTGATTTCTCAAAATATCTCATGGAATTCATTCCTTTCTTTAATATAATTGCGAAACCCTTAAAATCATATGTTAATTATGCAAAATTTAATATTATATATAAGCAGGCTCTTGTAGCACGTTGGTACTTAATGAGCCCCGGCATGGATTGTAAATCCATGTGGGGAGAATTTAGTACCATTACGTGCGGATGAAGCGCAAGCGTGCCTGTGATATATAATATTAAATTTTGCATAAGCCATAGAGGAGAAGGGTTTCGCAAACGTCTAACAGAATCATTCCATATTATATAATCTTTTTTTCGGTTTGTATATCACAAACTGAAAAAACATGATATCTTTTAGTGGAAAAAAAAGCGATTTTATGGTATCCTAACCATAATTATGACAAGGTGGAGGGACTCTGATGCGTAATATAGAGACGAATGTAAAAAGACTTCGTAAACAGGTTTTTACGGAGGTTGCGAATGTGGCATATAATTCCACAAACATTAATGATGATATTGAGGCAATTCCATATAAAATAACCCCCGGTGATACACCACAGTATTGCGAAAGTATATATCGTGAGCGTGCGATTACCAGAGAACGGATTCGATTGGCAATGGGTCTTTCCCTTAGACCGGAGGACAAACCGGTTCATTTGACCCAGGGAGTTGAAGAAAGTAATATCGATGAAAAGTATTATGAGCCGCCTCTCATGCAGGTGATTCCGGCAGCTTGTAATGCCTGTGAGCATAACGTATATGAAGTAAGTAACCAATGTAAAGGCTGTGTTGCCCATCCGTGTATGGAGGTTTGTCCCGTTCATGCGATTCACATGGAGAATGGCAAATCCGTTATTGATAAGAATATCTGTATCAAATGTGGTAAATGTAAAGCCCATTGTCCGTATGATGCCATTTCCCATAAGCGCCGGCCATGTGCAGATGCCTGCGGAGCCAATGCCATTGGAAGTGATGAATTAGGTCGTGCGGCGATTGATGAAAAAAAATGTGTATCCTGTGGTATGTGTATGGTAAACTGTCCTTTTGGCGCGATTGCGGACAAGTCCCAGATTTTCCAGTTGATTCGTGCATTGCGCAGCGGTAAGGAAATCTATGCCGAGATTGCACCTGCTTTTGTTGGTCAGTTTGGAGAATATGCAACACCGGATAAGATAAAAGCAGCATTATTAAAGCTTGGATTTAAGGGTGTTTATGAGGTTGCCATAGGTGCCGACATGGGTTGTGTGGAAGAAGCAGAGCATTATGTGAAAGAGGTTGCTACAGGTGAGGTTCCGTTTTTATTAACCTCTTGTTGTCCATCCTGGGCGATGCTTTCCAAAAAGCATTTTCCGGAAACTATAGATAAGATTTCCAATGCCTTAACACCAATGGTTGCAACCTCCAGAATGATAAAGGAAGAACATCCGGATTCCTGTGTTGTGTTTATCGGTCCATGTGCAGCGAAGAAGTTAGAGGCGATGAGACGGACGGTTCGAAGTGAAGTAGAATTTGTTATCACCTTTGAGGAATTGGATGCAATCTTTATTTCACAGGATATTGAATTTGATGACTTCCGGGGTGGAGAGCCGTTAAATGATGCCAGTGGTGCAGGTCGTGGTTATGCGGTTGCCGGTGGTGTAGCCAGTGCCATTGAGGCTTGTATTAATGAATATTATCCGGGCACAGAGGTTCATATTGAACATGCGGAAGGTCTTGATGAATGTCGTAAGATGTTAATGCTTGCGAAGGCAGGAAAGAAAAACGGATGTCTGATTGAAGGTATGGCATGTCCGGGAGGATGTGTAGCAGGAGCGGGAACCAACATTCCTGTAAACAAAGCCATACAGGAGGTTCGTAAATTCAAGAATGCCACCAAGAAGACAATACCGGAGCAGGATGTTATATTAAACTACCATCCGGAAGAGTAAAGATATAGTTTGAATCAGGGGGTCAGCAGCCTTTTAAGAAGGTGACTGGCCCTTTTGTCTGTTATCCGGGTATAATTTTACCGGTAAATGGGACAATAGAGTGTAGATGGAGGAATGTATATGAAGGATATGATTATTATAGGCGGCGGACCGGCGGGATTGTCGGCAGCCTTATACGGAACCAGAGCAAACAGGGATGTGCTGGTTGTGGAGAAAAATATATTTAGCTATGGTCAAATTTCGGAAAGCGACTGCATTGATAATTATTTGGGAATCCCACATATAAACGGATATGAGTTAGGACAGCTTTTTCAAAATCATGTAAAGGAGCTTGGCGGCATATTCAAGGAAGGGTCTGCTGTAAGAATATGGAGGGAGCAAAATGTATGGAAGGTAGAGCTGTCTGACGGCACTGTGGAGGAAACCAAAACCGTTATCTACTGCTGTGGGGCAGCCCATAGACATCTGAATATTCCCGGAGAAGAAGCATTAACGGGAAAGGGTGTTTCCTATTGTGCCACCTGTGACGGCTCTTTTTATAAGGGAAGGAAGGTAGCTGTCATTGGAGGGGGCAATACTGCATTGGGGGAAGCCTTGTATCTTTCTGATGTGGCACAGACCGTTTATCTGATTCACAGAAGAGAGGTTGTCCGGGGCTTTTCCGAAACGGCAAGACGGCTGGAAGAAAAACAGAATGTGGAATTTCTTTATAACTGTCAACCGGTAGCAATCACAGGAACGGAATGTGTTACCGGACTTACCTTACAATCCACGGAAACAAAGGGGGAAGAGACCTTAGAGGTGGATGGCGTTTTTATTGCAGTTGGAATGGAGCCTCAGACAAAAATACTGGAATCGGTTGTGGATTTAGATGAAAATGGATATATAATAGCATCGGAAACCGGAGTAACCTCCGGGGAAGGATTTTTTGTGGCAGGAGATGTACGGACGAAGGCTTTAAGACAGGTTATTACGGCAGTTTCCGATGGTGCCAATGCTGCGGTCAGTGCAGAAAAATATATCAGCACGAAAAGAAATGATTAAGGATGGAATGAAGGTTTAATCTGTGATACAATACCATGGTAGATTAGAACATACAACGGAGGAAGACTATGTTATACGATTTGATATATTTAGCAGGAACGATACAAACCGGGGATAGGAGTAATCCATGGCTGATAGCAGTCTGTATGATTGTTTCTATTATCGTGGTGGTCGGATTGTTCATTGTGAATCAGAAAAATCAGGATGAGGATGACGATGAGGATGAGAATCTGTTTTAGGAACAGATTGGGATTGAGATATGGATAATTTTATTTACAGTTTGAATGCAACCATGCCGGTTTTCCTTGTAATGCTGCTTGGATGGTTGTTAAAGAGACGGAATTTTATAACAGATGAATTTGTTTCTATTGCGGACAAGGTCGTATTTAAGGTAGCACTTCCGGTTTTGGTATTTAAGGATATTGCAGCGGCAGATTTATATAGTGATTTTAATTGGCGCTTTGTATTATTTTGCTTTTTTGGAACCTGTATCTTTTTTGGAGTGACCTGGATTTTTGCCGAGATTTTTATAAAGGATAAAAGCATGATCGGAAGCTTTGTTCAGGGAAGCTTTCGTGGAAGTGCAGCGATTTTGGGAATGGCATTTGCACAGAATATATACGGAACCTCCGGATTGGTTCCCATGATGATCGTAGCATCCATACCGTTATTTAATATATTTTCGGTAATCGTCTTGATGCGTAGCGCAAACGCAGGAGAAAAGGATAAAAAAGCAGTTTTAAAAAAGACTCTTAAGGGAATCGTTACGAATCCTATTATTATCGGAATTTTTGCGGGAATTCCATTTGCCCTTTTACGGGTTACCTTTCCGCCGATTATAGAGAAGACCCTTGTCAGTGTAGGAAGTCTTTCCACACCCCTTGCATTGCTTGCCATTGGGGGAAGCTTTTCTACAGGAGCAGCTCTCAGTAAATGGAAGCCGACAGTGGCAGCCAGTATTATAAAGCTGATTTTGATTCCGGGAATCTTTCTTCCTATCGCGGTAGCAATGGGATTTCGGAATGATGAGATGGTGGCATTATTAATATTAACGGGAGCACCAACGACAGTCAGTTCCTATATTATGGCAAAAAACATGGATAATGACGGGGTACTGGCATCCGGTATCGTGGTAATGACGACTCTGTTGTCATCGGTAACCCTGACAGGTATTATTTTTATTTTAAAAAGCTACAATATAATATAGATATTTGTATGGCACATTTAGATTATAGGATTCATCATACATGGATACAGGTATAAAAAGAGTATTACAATTATCCGGTCAAATAAAAACAGGAGAGAAAAGGAATGAGTAAATTTCAGGTAGAATTAAAAAAAGTAGTGGATGACAGTTATGAGATTGAAATCGGATATCATTTGCAAAACCAGCTGCTTGCTGATATTCAGAATGGTTTGGTTGGAAATATTACAAAGTTTGCAGTTGTAACAGACAGTATTGTAAAGGACTTGTATGCAAAGGATATTTATGAACAGCTGACAGAGGCTGGGTACAAGGCAGATTTGATCGTATTTGAAGAAGGAGAAAAATCAAAGACACGTCAGACAAAGGAATACGTGGAGGATGCCATGTTAGAGCGGGGATACCGCAGAGATTGCTGTATCATTGCTGTAGGTGGTGGTGTTGTAACGGATCTTGCAGGCTTTGTTGCGGGAACCTACGGACGAGGGGTTCCATTTATCAATTATGCCACAACCTTACTTGCTGCAGCGGATGCTTCCGTGGGAGGTAAAACGGCAGTAGATACACCACTTGCAACCAATCTGATTGGAATGTTTAATCAACCCCAAAAGGTATATCTGGATATTGCAACATGGAAAACCCTTCCTGCAAGGCAGGTTTCAAGTGGTATGGCAGAAACAATCAAACATGCATGCCTGGCAAACAAAGATTTTTTTGAATATCTGGAGGAGCATATGGAAGAGATTTTGGCAATTGATGAAGCATGCTGTACCCATATTGCCAATGAAAATTGTAAAGTAAAGTATCAGGTTGTTATGAAGGATGAGCGGGAAAGCGGTCTTCGTGAGATTCTTAATTTGGGACATACGGTAGGTCGTGCCATTGAAACTGTCAGTGATTATGAATTGCTTCATGGAGAAGCGGTGGCAATCGGTCTGATGGCACAGGCACATCTTTCTAAGAAGCTTGGATATATGACAGAGGAGGAAGTGGACCGACTTGAAAAGCTGTTGCTTCGGGCTAAGCTTCCTACAAAAATTCCTGACTACATAGACAGGGAGGCTTTGGTCAAAAAATTGTATACGGATAAAAAGGTGCGGAACGGACAGCTTCGATTTGTGGTACAACAGGGAATCGGTCAGATTGTAGAATATTCGGAAGGCGTTTTTGCAATTCCGATTGAGGAGGGGGTCGCAAGAGAAATTATTCTTGATATGTAAAATCCTTAAAATTATTAACCAAAGTGCTGGATTCACTAATTTATTTTAGGCAAAAGATTATGAAACTTAATATAATTAGAATTAAATGAATTAAAATTAAGAAAATGAAGTTTTATGCTGACAAAACTTCATTTTTTTATGAAAAATCTTTTGACAGAAATGGTTTTATACTTTAATATGGTAAAGAAAATGAGAATAGAAATGGAGACCACTTATGGATAACAGACCGGTAATTAATAACCAGAATACAAATTTACTTGAATTAGAGGAGCACATGTATCATTTGGTAGATGTTGATAAGCCAAATGTCTTTCGTAATTTATTCCCTTATGATGAGGTTCCGAAAATTGCGTTTAATGATCGTATCGTACCTCATAATATGCCAAAGGATATCTGGATTACAGATACGACCTTTCGGGATGGACAGCAGTCCAGAGAGCCTTATACCACAGAGCAGATTGTCACCATCTATGATTATCTCCATCGTTTAGGCGGACCGAACGGACTGATTCGTCAAAGTGAATTTTTCTTATATAGTAAAAAGGACAGAGATGCTGTTTATAAATGTCTGGAGCGTGGATATCGTTTTCCGGAGGTAACCAGCTGGATTCGGGCTACCAAGAAGGATTTTGAACTGGTTAAGGATATTGGGTTAAAAGAGACCGGTATTTTGGTAAGCTGTTCTGATTATCATATTTTTTATAAGATGAAGAAAACAAGAAAACAGGCATTGGATCAGTATCTGTCTGTGGTAAGAGATTGTCTGGAGATTGGTATCAGTCCAAGATGTCATCTGGAGGATATTACAAGAGCAGACTTCTATGGCTTTGTCGTACCCTTTTGTGTGGAGCTTATGCGGCTTATGGATGAATACAAGATTCCGATTCGTATTCGTGCCTGTGATACCATGGGATACGGTGTTAACTTCTCCGGTGCGGTAATTCCGAGATCGGTACAGGGTATTATCTATGGATTGATCAAGCATGCAGGTGTTCCGAGTGAACTGTTAGAGTGGCATGGACATAATGATTTTTATAAGGCGGTTACCAATTCCACAACGGCATGGATTTATGGTGCCTGCGGTGTAAACTGTTCTTTGTTTGGAATCGGAGAACGTACCGGTAATACGCCTCTTGAGGCAATGATTTTCGAGTATGCCCAGTTAAAGGGAACCTTGAACGGTGCCGATACTACGGTTATTACAGAACTGGCTGATTACTATCAGAAGGAATTCAATTATGTAATTCCGGAACAGACACCTTTTGTTGGCAAGAATTTCAACTTAACAAGAGCGGGTATCCATGCAGATGGATTGTTGAAGAATGAAGAAATTTATAATATTTTTGATACAGAAAAATTCCTGAACAGACCGGTTCGTGTAGCCGTATCCAATACTTCCGGACTTGCCGGAATTGCACATTGGATGAATTCCTATTATCATTTCCGTGTTGAGGATAAGATTGATAAGAATAATCCGGTTGTAGTTAAGGTAAAGGAATGGGTAGATCAGGAGTATGATGAAGGCCGGGTAACTTCTATTACAGATGATGAATTGGACAGAGAAGTAAAAAGAGTTACAAAAGAGTTAAATGTTGAATTGCCAAGTGCAATTGTGTAACTGATTTTCAAGAAAAGTAGAAAGTTAAGTTGCCAGATTCGGAAAATTCTGCTATTCTATTAAGGAAAGACAAGGGAGTCATAAGTGTTTTGCCTATGACTCTTTTTTTCGGTAGAGTCATGGTATATTTATGGAGGATAAAAAGATGGATAAGATTAAAATGACAACCCCATTGGTAGAGATGGACGGAGATGAAATGACAAGAATCCTTTGGAAGATGATTAAGGATGAGTTATTGCTTCCATTTATCGATTTAAAGACAGAGTATTATGATCTCGGTCTTGAATATCGTAATGAGACAAACGACCAGGTTACATTTGATTCTGCGGAGGCAACCAAGAAGTATGGTGTTGCTGTAAAGTGTGCAACCATTACGCCGAATGCTGCCCGTATGACTGAGTATAATTTAAAAGAAATGTGGAAATCACCAAACGGAACCATCCGTGCCGCATTAGACGGTACTGTATTCCGTGCTCCGATCATTGTAAAAGGAATTGAGCCATGTGTGAAGAACTGGAAGAAACCAATTACACTTGCAAGACATGCTTATGGTGATGTATATAAGAATTCAGAAATCCGTGTACCGGGAGCAGGTAAGGCTGAGCTTGTATTTACCGGCGTGGATGGAACAGAGATTCGTGAGACCATTCATGAGTTTAAAGGTCCCGGTGTGATTCAGGGTATGCATAATCTGGATGATTCCATTGAAAGCTTTGCAAAGGCATGCTTTAATTATGCATTGGATACAAAGCAGTCTGTATGGTTTGCTACAAAGGATACCATTTCCAAAAAGTACGACCATAGATTTAAAGATATTTTCCAGGAAATCTTTGATAAGGAATATAAAGAGAAATTTGATGCTGCAGGAATTGAGTATTTCTATACATTAATTGATGATGCAGTTGCCCGTGTTATGAAGGCAGAGGGTGGATTTATCTGGGCATGTAAGAACTATGATGGTGATGTTATGTCAGACATGGTATCCAGTGCATTTGGTTCGCTTGCAATGATGACATCCGTATTGGTATCTCCTTCCGGAGTTTATGAGTATGAAGCTGCTCACGGAACGGTTCAGAGACATTACTATAAGCACTTAAAGGGTGAAGAAACATCAACCAACTCTGTTGCTACTATTTTTGCATGGACGGGAGCATTGCGTAAGCGTGGTGAGTTAGATAACATCCCTGAGCTTATGACATTTGCCGATAAGCTAGAGGCTGCAACTCTTGGAACTATCGAATCAGGAAGAATGACAAAGGATCTTGCATTGATTACTACAATTGAGAATCCAACCGTTCTTAATTCAGAGAACTTCATTAAGGAGATTCGTAAGACATTAGAGGCAAGTCTGTAGAAAATTGTTACCAATTTTTTCATATGAATTTTTAAAGGGTGCATACATCTGTAAAAGGATGGATGTGCTCTTTTTTTGTTGTTATGGAGACGGGGAAAATCCCAGCTTGTAAAATTTTCAATTAGAAGAATATTTTGAGAGTTGACAAATATATAGTTATTGTGTACTATACAATGTAGTAATGAAAACTACATGTGAAAGTAAACGATACATTTAAGACGATAGGAGTGTTTAATATGAAGAAAATAGTAGTGGATTCCAGTTGTGATATATCAGATATTCGACTTGTTTATGATGAAAATAATGAATTGGTACAATTTGCCAAAGCGGCTCTGACCATTCGTGTTGGGGAGAAGGAATACACAGATAATGCAGATTTGAATATACGGGAAATGATGGATGCAATGGAGGCATATGATGGCGCATCTGTTACTTCCTGTCCAAGTCCCGCAGCATGGCAGGATTGTTTTGAAGGCGCAGATGAGATTTTTGTGATTACGATAACAAGTACTTTGTCCGGTGCTTATAACAGTGCGGTTTTGGCAAGGCAGTTGGAATTAGAGGAACATCCGGAGAAGAAAATTTATGTGATGGATTCCTTGTCTACAGGCCCTGAGATGGCATTACTGGTACAGCAGATTTTATATCAGATTCAGAAGGGATATGACTTTGATACGATTTGTAAGAATGTAGAGGAGTACCGGGGACATACGAATTTGGTTTTTGTTTTGCACAGCATCGATAATCTGGTTAAGAATGGAAGAGTTTCCAAATTGGCTGGCTTCGCGGCAAATGTGTTAGGAATATCGGTAGTCGGAAGAGCCAGTGAACATGGTGAGCTGGAAATGATTTCCAAGGGCAGAGGTGGTAATAAAACCAATATGGCTGTTCTTCAGGAAATGAAAGCCCGGGGATATCAGGGCGGTAATGTTCTGATTACCCATTGTTTTAGTGAAAAGGATGCCGGAAAATTAAGGGATTGCATATGGAAGGAGTTTCCTCATGCACAGATATCTATTTCCAAAACCGGTGGTTTGTGCAGCTTTTATGCAGAAACCGGTGGTCTGCTTATTGGTTATGAAACCGCCGATAAGAAATTTGCTCTGGCAAATGTGTTATCCCATCTGGAAGAGGAAAAGGTTCCGTCAGAGGCTTAAATATCTGGATTGTGCTTAATTCCACAGTGTGGATTTGCATCCTGTGAGATTGGAAACAAACTGACAGAAGAACAGTGGGAAAAATTAAAGCTTGTGAAAGAAATCGCAGAAGAAGTATGGGGATAAAAAGATTATCCGGGGGGAAGAATTGCAGTAGTAATTCTTCCTTCTTTTTTGTATAATAATTCACACGAAATCATTACAATAATATACAAAATGGTTTTGCGAACAGTCTATTTGAAACAGCATTATTGGGAGGAACGGATATGGGAAAAATTATATTTATTGATGTGGATGGTACTTTGGTAGATTATGAAAATAATATTCCTGCTTCAGCAGTAGATGCAATACGATGTGCCCGGAAGAATGGACACAAGGTATATATCAGTACCGGACGCAGCAAAGCAGAGGTATATGATAATATATGGGATATTGGTCTGGACGGAATGATTGGAGGTAATGGAAGCTATGTGGAAGATGGTGGCAAGGTTGTTATGCATCAGTTGATTACCCCAGACCAATGTAAGCATATTGTTGACTGGCTTCACGGAAGAGGTCTGGAATTTTATCTGGAAAGCAATAATGGTTTGTTTGCCAGTGAACACTTTGAGACCGGTGCATTGGAGGCCATCCAAAGATATTCCGAAAGAAAAGGAAAAAGCAGTAACATAACGGTGCGGGATGTACTTCCCAATATGATATTTGACGGTGATCTGTACCGGGATGATTTGAATAAGGTCAGCTATGTCCTTTCTTCGTATCAGGATTATTTAGATGCCTGTGAAGAATTTCCGGATCTTCAAAACGGAACCTGGGGCGGTGCCGGTGAAACGGCTTTGTTTGGGGATATAGGTGTTCAGAATATATCCAAAGCCCATGCGATTCAAAGGCTGTTAGATTACCTGCATGCAGATGTAGAAGATACCATTGCATTCGGTGATGCCAAGATTGATATACCGATGTTTGAGTATTGTAATTACAGTGTATGTATGGGCAGTGGAGGTGCCGAGGCAAAGGAGGCTGCGGATTACGTAACGGATGATGTAACGCGGGACGGTCTTTACAAGGCATTTCAATATTTGAAGCTGATATAATTACTATGGGGAAGGGAAAATCAGTTAAAGGAGAAATCATGATGACCCTGCCTTTGTAAAATATATTCATAACTATCGGTAAGATGGAGCCGGTGTAGATGGATAAATAGTATGTAGTTACAGGTAGAATAAAATTGTATATGGGTAGGATGACAAGGCAGCAAATTGGATTTGCTGCCTTGTTTTTT
>CAKRAK010000006.1 GCA_934294885.1 uncultured Lachnospiraceae bacterium
AGAATTTTCAGGGTTGTTTTGTTGTTTAATCTTTATTTGATTTTCATTGTTCTTGTTGCTCTCTCGCACTCATTAGCACCGCAACAGATAATACTATACTACAACTTCAATTTCTTGTCAACAGTTTTTTTATTTTTTTCAAAACTTTTTTTGACATAAAACGGAGAAAGAGGGATTTGAACCCTCGCGCCGCGTGAACGACCTATACCCTTAGCAGGGGCACCTCTTCAGCCACTTGAGTATTTCTCCATGCCTAAACTATTAACAATTATAAGTTGTAAATACACACCAAATAAATAGTGCTTGATTATATTATCAAAAACTGTAACCTTTGTCAATATATAAAAACAAAAAAAAGACCGGAAACCGGTCTTTTTTCATCACACTAATCTATTATCTATATCTAATTCTAAATGCCCATGTATTTGCAGCTCTGTTATTTGTATATTTGATATAGCTTGAGTTATATCTGTATGAACCACATTTAACATTGTTTGCCTGAACATATACAATATATGTCTTATACATCTGTAAAGCTCCTGTAGTTGCAGCTGTACCTGTAGTTGTTGCTACCTTCTTAAATGTCTTTCCTGTATTATATGAAAGATATAAAGAATAGCTTGATGCTCCTGTTACCTTATTCCATGTAATTCTTACTGCATTTTTTGAATTATTAACAACTGAACCTCCGGAAATCTTTGCTCTTGGAACAATATACTTTGTCATGTATTTACTATAAGTTCTTGATGCACCATATCCTACGTATGTTCTGATTTTTACCTTTACAGGTGCGTAAGCGAATTTTCCGTTAGATGCAGTTACAACACAAGTAGATAAATCAGTTGTAAATCTAACGCTCTTCTCTGTTAATCTTTTGATTGTCTTACCATTAACATTCTGTAATAAAATATCATAACCAAAGGTCTTTCCTTTTACTCTGTTCTTTAATGAAGAATCAAAATCCCAGCTAATTGACAATTCATTACCCTTCTGGTTCCAGATATTAATATTCTTTGGAGCAGGAGCTGTAGCTGCTTCAGCCTTCATTGCAGGAACCATAACCATCATTAACATAAATGATGCAACTGCTAATAATAAGTTTCTCGTAATTTTTTTCATAAAAATCTCCCTTCAACTTAATAAATAATAGATAATAGATAAATATATCTATCACTACATATAACATATTATTTTATTTATTTCAATTACATTTTATAATTTTCTAAACTTTTCTACAGCAGTGTCATATAGATTTGAACCTGTACTGTCAATTACAACAATAACAGGGAAATTTTCCACTTCCATTTTTCGGATTGCCTCTGTTCCCAGGTCATCATATGCAATAATTTCAGACTTTTTTATACATTTTGAAAGCAATGCACCGGCACCTCCTACAGCAGCAAAATATACAGCATTATTTTTTTGAATTGACTGTATGACATCCTGATTTCTTTTTCCTTTTCCAATCATACCCTTTAATCCATGATCTAACAGCAATGGTGTATATTTATCCATTCTGCTTGCAGTCGTTGGACCGGCTGAACCAATTACCTGACCTTCCTTTGCCGGTGTAGGACCTAGATAATATATAACATTATTATTTAAATCCATTGGAATGTCTTCCCCTTTTAACATAGCTTCATACATTCTCTTATGTGCTGCATCTCTTGCAGAATAAATAGTTCCGCTAATATAAACATAATCTCCTGCTTTTAAATCTGAAATCTCCTCTTCCTTTAAAGGAGCTGAAATATACTTTTCCATAATATATCCTCATTTCTCTTTCTATAGTTAAAACATCTGTAGTGATATTACTTCTATAATAAATGTTACCGGATGACACTATAAAATTCTTCTTACATGTCTGTTTACATGACAACACATATTTACTGCAACCGGTAGTCCGGCAATATGAGTAGGATATGTTTCGATATTAACGGCAAGCGCTGTTATTCTTCCTCCTAACCCTCCGGGTCCGATTCCCGACTGATTAATCTTTTCTAATAATTCTTTTTCCATATGATTGATATGGGGTAAAGGTGAATTTGAATTAACATTTCTTGTTAATGCTTTTTTTGCTAACATCGCGGCTTTTTCAAAATCTCCTCCGATGCCAACACCTACAACAACAGGAGGACATGCATTAGGACCCGCATCCATAACAGCTTCTATTACCGCTTTTTTTACCCCTTCTTCTCCATCTGCAGGTTTTAACATAAACACCCGACTCATATTTTCCGAACCAAATCCCTTTGGTGCAATCAGTATTTCCAATTGATTACCGGGAACAATATCATAATGAATAATTGCAGGAGTATTATCCTTTGTATTCTCTCTTATTAATGGATCCTTAACCACTGATTTACGAAGATATCCTTCTGTATATCCCTGTCTGACACCTTCGTTAATAGCATCTGTCAGATTCATTCCTTCAATATGTAAATCCTGCCCAATATTTACAAAAAAGACAGCCATGCCTGTATCCTGACAAATTGGAATTTCATCCTTTGCCGCAATATCCATATTTTCACATAACTGGCCAAGAATCTGTTTTCCAAGCTCTCCTTCTTCCTTTTCCTGTGCATCATGAATTGCCTTTTCCATATCCTCTGAAAGATGAAGATTTGCTTCAATGCACATTTCTTTAACATTTTTTATTATTTCATCTGTATGAATACTCCGCATTTTATCCTCCCATATGTTTCATTTTGATTTTATCTGTATAGAAATGATAATACAATCACTCTATATAAGTTCTGATTTATTTTGAAATAAAATTTCAAAAATTTTTTTTCCCACTCCATCCTCATCATTAGATGGGATGACTTCCAAAGCATTTTTTTTCAATTCCTCATTTCCATTTGATGGAACATAAGAATTCGGAAATTGTAAAATCAATGAAAGGTCGTTTAATCCATCACCAAATACCGCAACCTCTGATTTGTCTATATTTAACTTTTTGATTGCATTTTCAAGTCCATATCCCTTTTGAGCCTTTTTTGCATTTATCTCAATATTTTCCGGGTAAGATGATAAAATTGTTAATTCCGGAAATTCTTCTATTAACATGTTTCTGTTTTTTTCATTGAACTGACCATCGGGATTAAAAACAATTATTTTTCTGACTTCAACATTTTTCCGGTACATATCTTCAATAGAATCATTTCTGTAAAGAGTTTTCATAAACATACTTGTCTTACCGATTTCGATTGCCTGATCTAATGATAGTTTTCTTTCTCTGTCAAGACAGAGAATACGGTATCCCATATTTAAGTACATATTTTCCTCTGTATCACATATTTGTGCACTTTGATTTGTCATATATTCCGGAATATATCCCATTTCATTCAATCTTTTTGAAAGACGCCTGACAATATCATACTCAATATTGATTGTATCAATAATATTGTGATTTTCATCCCTCACCTCTGCACCATTTAGAAGAATTAATCCACAATCCAACTCATATTTTTTAATCGTTGGAAGAATCGTATCCATACTTCTTCCTGTGGCAATCATAAATTTGACCCCTTTTTTATTGGCCTCCTTCAATGCTGCAATATTTAAAGGTGATATTTCCTGATTGGAATTAAATAATGTTCCATCCATATCCGATACAATTAATTTTATCATACTCGTTTCCTTCTTACTCTTTTTCTCAATATAGTATAAATACAGTATTTTTGAAAGTCAATAATTAAGCCTTTATTGTTTTTAACTTCCCTATCATTCATTATTTTTTTCCAATAACCGTTTGTAAGTATTTTCTATTATAAAAGCTCCTAACGGTGCAGTCAGTAATATAGAAATAACAGCTACTGTCAACACAATATTTCCACAGGAAAGACCCATTGCAAGAGGGATACCACCGATTGCCGCCTGAACCGTTGCCTTTGGTGTGTAAGCAATCATACAAAATAATCTTTCCTTTTTATTCAGCTTTGTCTTGATCAAACATACAAATACGCCAGTCATTCTGAATAATAATACACCAAATATTAAAAGAACAGACATAAGACCTGCGGATTTTATATAACCGATATCTACAGTAGCTCCCACAAAAACAAATAATAATACTTCAGCACCTACCCATAGTTTATTAAATTTTGTTGATAATCGGGCAGACTGTTCCTTTCTTTTTTGATGAATCATAATCCCCATACACATAATAGATATTAAAGATGCAAAGGGAATCATATCGGAAAATTTATCCTCTGCTGTTACAAGTAAAAAGGATATACTTAATAACAAAATAATTTTTACGGTATCCCGTACATGAAATTTTTTAAAATAAATGACAAAACAATATCCGACAAATAATCCGATTATAATACCGGTTATAATGGATATTGGTATTTTTACAAATTCCATAATATCTACTTTATTACCTGTTGCCAGACCTGTAAAAGCGGAAAACATAACAATTACAAATACATCATCCACAGACGCTCCTGCCAATATTAACTGTGGTATACTCTTTTTTGTTCCATAACCTTCTTCTATTAATTTTACCATTTTAGGTACAATTACCGCCGGAGATACAGCAGCGATCACGGAACCTAAAATAGCAGCATCCAATATTGAGATATTTAAAATTTTAGGTGCTAAAATAATTGTACCCATTAATTCAAAGCAGGCCGGTACAAAACACATTAATATTGCAGGTCTTCCTACCTTTTTTAAATCATCTATATTTAAAGATAACCCCGCTCTCGTTAATATAACGATCAATGCAATTTTTCTGATATCCGCTGATATTGTTAATAAAGAGGAATCAATCAGGTTAAGGACGTAAGGACCTAATATAATTCCTGTTAATAACATTCCAAGTAAAGACGGTAAATGTATTTTTTTACATAACCACCCCAAAAACATACCTACCGGAAAGATTAATGACAAACTCAATAACATATTTTTTCCTCCTAGTTTAAAAATTTCCACAAAAGCTGTTAATTTTATTTAACTTATCCACACCGATCATGTCAGTGACATAAAAAAAGACAGCTTCTGCGTTAACGCAGAAGCCATCAGCTTAAAAGCAGTTTTGGATTTCTCCACGGGAGAGCCTCATTCCCAAATAAATAATTATGATTCTGTTTTGGAATCATTTGTTAATTCTTCACCTGTTGGTTCAGAATCATCTGATTCATTTTCTTTTTCTTCTAAAGTAAAATCAGCAGGTTTTTCTCTAACCTTTGTAATAGATGCAACCTTTATATCTCCTGATTCATCCATTCTCATTAATTTTACTCCTGAAGTATTTCTTCCTAATCTGGAAATGGCTTCACATTCCATACGAATGACAATTCCCTGAGTAGAAATTAACATGATTTCATTATCATCATTTACATTTTTCATTCCTACAATATTACCTGTTTTATCGGTAACCTTATAGCATTTTACACCTTTACCGCCACGTCTTTGAGTTGTAAATTCATCAATGGATGTTCTCTTTCCAAGTCCGTTTTCGGAAACAATCAGTAAATCAGTACCCTGGGTATCCATCTGTACACCGATTACTTCATCATCTTTATTCAGATCCATACCAATAACACCCTGAGAATTTCTTCCTGTACATCTTACGTCCTTTTCATTAAAACGGATACACATTCCTTTTTTGGTAACCATGAGAATATCCTTTGTATTATCCGTAGCCTTTACTTCGATTAATTCGTCACCCTCTCGAAGTGTGATAGCATTGATACCGGTTTTTCTCACATTAGAATAATCTTCAACAGGAGTTTTCTTTACAATACCATTCTTCGTTGCAAAGAACAAATATTGTCCACGGTCATAATTACGAAGTGCTAATCCGGCAGTAACATATTCATTTGCCTGTAACTGTAAAAGATTAACAATTGCTGTTCCTCTTGCAGTTCTGCTTGCTTCCGGTATTTCGTATGCTTTAATTCTGTATGCACGTCCCAAATTTGTAAAGAACATAAGATAATGATGTGTTGTTGTCATAAATAACTCAGTCGTAAAGTCATCTTCAATATTGGACATACCTTTAATTCCTTTACCACCTCTGTGCTGAACATTAAAATTATCAACTGTCATTCTCTTTATAAATCCAAGATTTGACATCGTAATAACAACATTTTCCTTCGGAATCATATCTTCGATGGTAATGTCATCATCATCAAATCCAATCTGGGTTCTTCTTTCATCACCGTATTTTGCTGAAATAACCAAAATTTCTTCTTTGATTACTGTAAGAAGCTTCTTTTCATCAGCTAAGATTGCTTTCAACTCTTCAATCTTCGCCATTAATTCTTTGTATTCATTTTCAAGCTTTTCTCTTTCCAATCCTGTAAGAGCCCGTAAACGCATGTTTACGATTTCTTCAGCCTGAACTTCCGTAAGCTTAAATTCTTCTACTAATTTTTCTTTTGCTTCCGCAACACTCTTTGAAGAACGGATAATTTCAATTACACGATCAATATGGTCTAAGGCAATTAATAAACCTTCTAAAATGTGTGCTCTTTTTTCTGCCTTATCTAATTCATATCTGGTTCTTCTTGTTACAACATCCTTTTGATGATCCAGATAATGTTCTAACATTTCCAAAAGATTTAATACCTTAGGCTGTCCATCTACTAAAGCCAGCATAATGACACCAAAACTGTCCTGCAATTGTGTATGCTTATATAACTGATTCAGTATTACATTGGCATTGGCATCCTTACGAAGTTCAATTGCAATTCTCATACCTTCTCTTGAGGATTCATCACGCAAATCGGTAATACCGTCAATTTTTTTATCCTTTACCAGCTGAGCAATATTCTGAATTAATCTTGCTTTGTTAACCATGTATGGTAATTCTGTAACTACAATTCTCTGTTTACCGTTAGACATCGGTTCAATATCCGTAACGGAACGGATTTTTATTTTACCGCGACCGTTACGATACGCATCTTCAATGCCACGTCTTCCTAAAATAACGGCACCTGTTGGAAAATCCGGTCCCTTAATGATTTCCATTAATTCATCAATATCTGTATCTCTGTCTTCTTCTACCTTATTATCAATAATCTTTACTACAGCATCAATTACTTCCTTCAGATTATGAGGAGGAATATTGGTTGCCATACCTACAGCAATTCCACCGGTACCGTTTACTAAAAGATTAGGATATCTGGAAGGCATTACAACCGGTTCTTTTTCGGTTTCATCAAAGTTTGGAATAAAATCAACGGTATCCATTTTGATGTCTGCTAACATTTCCATGGAAATCTTAGACAATCTTGCCTCTGTATATCGCATGGCTGCTGCTCCGTCTCCATCCACGGAACCAAAATTTCCATGACCGTCAACTAAAGGATATCTTGTATTCCAGCTTTGAGCAAGCTTTACCAAAGCCTCATAAATTGAACTGTCTCCATGAGGATGATACTTACCCATTGTATCACCCACAATACGGGCACATTTACGGTGTGGCTTATCAGGTCCGTTATTCAATTCTATCATTGAATATAAAATTCTTCTTTGTACAGGTTTTAAACCATCTCTGACATCCGGTAAAGCACGGGAAGTAATTACACTCATGGCATAATCAATATAATAATTTTCCATGGTCTTTTTCAAATCTACATGATTTACCTTATCAAAAATATTATCTTCCATATTTATCTCCTCTATTGTTTGCAGAATCTGTAAAAGGATTCATTTTATATATCAAGGTTTTTAACAAATTTGGCATTTGTCTCAATAAACTCTCTTCTCGGTTCTACATCATCACCCATTAATGTACTGAAGGTTAAGTCCACTTCAGATTCATTATCATCATCAATACCTACCCTAAGTAAAATACGATGTTCCGGATCCATTGTGGTATCCCAAAGCTGGTCTGCATCCATCTCACCCAATCCTTTGTATCGCTGGATTTTATTATTCTGGTCTCGACCAACCTCCTGTAAAATATTATTTAATTCCTCATCACTGTAGGCATACCATATTTTCTTATTTTTTTCTAATTTGTATAGAGGTGGCTGTGCCAGATATACATGTCCCTGACGAATTAAATCAGGCATAAATCGATAGAAAAACGTTAACATTAATGTAGCAATATGAGCACCATCCACATCGGCATCTGTCATAATAATAATTTTATGATATCTTAATTTTGATATATCAAAATTTTCATGTACACCTGTACCAAATGCCGTAATCATTGCCTGAATTTCTTTATTTTCCAATATTTTATCAATTCTGGCTTTTTCAACATTTAAAATCTTACCTCTAAGAGGAAGAATTGCCTGTGTGGCACGGCTTCTTGCTGTTTTTGCAGATCCTCCCGCCGAATCTCCCTCTACGATATATATCTCGCAATTTTCAGGATTTTTGTCAGTACAATCTGCTAATTTTCCCGGCAATGCCATAGATTCGCTTAATGTATTTTTTCTGGCAACATCTCTTGCTTTTCTTGCCGCTATTCTGGCTCTTGCTGCGGAAATTGCTTTATTTACAATAATTTTTGCAACTCTTGGATTCATTTCAAGGAAAATTTCAAGCTGTTCAGAAACAACAGAATCCACTGCTGTACGGGCTTCTGAATTACCTAATTTAATTTTTGTCTGACTTTCAAACTGTGGATCACCGATTTTGATACTGACAATTGCAGCCAATCCCTCTCTTAAATCTTCTCCGGTTAAATTATCTTCGTTATCCTTTAACATTTTATTATTGCGGGCATATTCATTAAATACCTTTGTTAAAGCAGTACGAAATCCGGTTAAATGGGTTCCGCCTTCCACTGTTCCGATATTATTTACGAAAGTATAAATGGATTCCGTGTAAGAATTATTATGCTGCATGGCAACCTCAACCACTACACCATCCTTTTCACCTTCACAATAAATAATCTCTTCATACAATGATTCTTTATGTTCATTAATGTGGCTGACAAATTCTTTGATTCCTCCCTCATAGAAAAATTCCTTTTCCTTTTCCTGACCTTCTCTTTTATCTGTTAACTGAATCCTCAATCCCTTTGTTAAAAATGCCATTTCCTGTAATCTGATACGAAGAGTATCAAAATCAAATACAGTTGTTTCAAAAATAGAATCATCCGGCATAAAAGTAACCTTTGTACCTGTTTTTTCTGTTTCTCCGATTACCTTCAAAGGATGAATAATATTTCCTCTTTCATATCTTTGCTTGTGAATTTTTCCTTCACGACAAATTTCTACTTCTAACCAGGTTGATAATGCATTAACAACAGAAGCTCCTACTCCATGAAGACCACCGGCAACCTTGTATCCTCCACCGCCGAATTTTCCTCCTGCATGTAAAATTGTAAATACAACATCAACTGCCGGAATTCCTGCTTTTTCCTGAATTCCCGTTGGAATTCCTCGTCCATTGTCTGTAACGGTTACAGAATTATCATTATTCAGGGTAACAGTAATATGATTACAAAATCCAGCTAATGCCTCATCTACAGCATTATCTACTATTTCGTATACTAAATGATGTAAACCCTTTTCTGATGTTGTTCCTATGTACATTCCGGGTCTTTTACGTACTGCTTCCAATCCTTCCAATATTTGAATTTGATTTGCACCATATTCCTGTTCTACTTTATTACTCATTTTATCCTCCTAAATCAAGTACACGATGAATTATAATATAATCAATATATTATATATCCAACAATTCAATGGTTCCGGCATTTACTTTGTATATCTGATCAATATTTAATCTTGACCGTATAAAATCATCATATCCCGTACAAGTTACAATTGTTTGAATATCTTTAATACTGTCCAATAAATAATTTTTTCTGTTATGATCTAATTCACTCATTACATCATCCAATAAAAGAATAGGTGTATCATGAATTATATTTTTTACTAATTGTATTTCTGCTAATTTTAAAGATAAAGCAGCTGTTCTTTGTTGTCCCTGAGAGCCGTACTTTCTGACATCTATTCCATTCACGTAAAAACAGATATCATCCCTGTGAGGTCCTGCCTGAGTTGACTGATATTTCAAATCTGTATCCCTTTTTCTTGACATAACAGCTTCATAATCTTCTATCGAAACATTCTTTTCATACCCGATTACAATACTTTCTTTTCCACCGGTCAAATGATAATGGATGTTTTTTAGTATTTCATTGAGATCTTTTATGAATTTTTCTCTTTCTTCAATCAGATGTTTTCCATAATCCATTAAATACATATCCCACATATCCAATGTATCAATCAAATCAGGTTGAAAATGTATCTGTTTTAGTAAAGTATTTCTTTGGTTAAGAGCTTTGTTATAATTGGTATAATTGTAATGATAAATTTTACTTAACTGACAAAGCTCCAAATTCATAAATCTTCTACGTTCTGAAGGACCGTTTTTTATAATACTTAAATCCTCCGGAGAGAAAAATATCATATGTATGAATCCAAATAAATCACCACTTTTTTTTATACTCTGTCCATCAATGGCTACACCTTTATTTTTATTTTTTCGAAGATGCACATCTATCTTATGATTTACATCATGTTTGGAAAGCTTTAATCTGATATGGGATTCTTCCTCGCCAAACTTAATAATATCCCTATCTTTACTTCCTCTGTGGGATTTTGTTGTACCGGATAAGTATATTGCTTCTAGTATGTTTGTTTTTCCCTGTGCATTATCTCCATATAAAATAGTTATTCCCCGATGAAAAGAAATATCCAAATCTATGTAATTACGATAATTTTTAAGCTCTAATGAATAAATATACATAAATTACTTCACTACCAATATGTCTTCCCCTTCAAATTCAACTATCATACCATCATATAATTTTCTTCTGTATCTTGACTCTACAACTCCATCTACCTTTACAAGTCCTTCATCAATTACTTCCTTTGCTTCCGCTCCGGAAGATACCAGATTAAGAGCCTTCAACAGCTGGGTCAGATTAATATAATCATCTTTTTCTCTTATTTGTAAGCTTTGCATTATTTTTTTTCCTTATCTCTTTTATATTCTCCTCGCTTTGCAACATTACGGAACAGATATCCGAAGCAAATCAAAGCGATACCCAAACAATCTGTTATATAGTTTTTCGTAACGATACCGAATATTAAAGCAATAATACCTAATATTGTTTCGATTAATCCGTTGATTTTGAATCTCTTGATATAACTGTAATCTTCTTCCTCTTCCTGTTTTCTTTTTTCCTGTATCATTTTTTTGTGACGAATCTGATTTTTTAAAAATTCCAAATCCTCATCTATTTCAACAGCAGTTTCTTTTTTTTCTTCACAAGCGGTTGATTCTAATTCTTCGTTTTTCTCTATATCTTTATTTTCTTCCATAATTATGACATTACCTCACTAAGCTGCAATACTAACCGGCAGAATCAAATAAATATAACTGTTGTCTTCATTTCTTATGAAACAAGGTGACTTGGCATTCATCATATAAATACTTATCTCCTCATCATCAATAACTCTGAGTGCATCCATCAGAAACTTCGGATTGAATCCAATCTTCAAATCCTTTCCTTCTTTTTTAATCTCCAATTCTTCATTCATAGAACCCATTGCTGTATTGATTCTCATATAGATACTTGAATTTTCAATATTCAGTATAATTGGTTTTTTATCAGATTCTTTAATAAATAAAGATGCACGGTCAATACAATTTGTAAATTCCTTTTTATTTACTATAAATTTTGTTTCGTAATCATTGGAAAGCATCTGATCAATCTTATAAAATTCTCCTTCCAATAAACGGGAAACAACCTTTGTATTATCATATTCAAATAAGATATGCTTATCTGTTACATAAACATCCACATCATCTTCCGTACCACCATTTAATATTTTACTAACCTCAATTAAAGTCTTGCCCGGAATAATAACCTTAAAGCTGTCAAAGCTTTCTTTTAATGTAATCCTGCGAATTGAGATTCTATGACCGTCTAAGGATATAACCTTTAACTGGTCTCCATTTACCTCAAACAATTCTCCGGTCATAATTTTTGTGTTTTCCTGATCTGAAATACTAAAAATTGTCTGACGGATAATTTCCTTTAATGAAAACTGAGATAATGTAATATGCTTTTCTTTTTGAACCTCAGGTAAATAATTAAAATCTTCTCCTGAAGTTCCCGGTATATTAAAGTTAGAACGTTCACAACGAATACTTGCCTGTGAATTGGCATTAGTCTCAATCAATACATCACTGTCCGGAAGCTTTCTGATAATTTCACTGAATAACTTAGCATCCAGTGCAACTCGACCCGGTTCCTTAACTTCACCTTCTATAATGGTTTCTATTCCTAAATCAATATCATTTGCAATCAGTTTAACATCATTTAAAGATGCCTCTATTAATATACATTGTAAATTTGACATTGTACTTTTTGTAGATACAGCTTTTGATACAATATTAATACCGTTCATTAACGATTGTTTTGGACAATTGATTTTCATTGTGTAAAACTCCTTTCTGGTAAGAGGGGATGAAATCCCTTAATAATATAATTAAATATTTTTAGTAGTAATAGTAGTAGTAGTTTTTGTAATGTTCAAAAGTATAAAATGATAAGTAAAACACTGGTGAAAAAGACGTTCATAAAATGTTTTAATCTCACTGTGAAATATTTGTGAAACATGTTAACACCTTTTAGATTCCATATGAAGAAAGATTTTATGAATTAAAAATAATAAGTTATCAACAGTTATAAAAAAATTTTCCACACATATTTAAAGGATTTTTCATAAACATGTTGATAAATTGTTAGGATTCATATCCTATCTTCTTTTCAATGGTCTCTATTGTCTGTCTCATATTGGCATCTTTACTGATCAAGGCTTCGATTTTTTCAACACCGTTTAAAACAGTGGAATGATCTCTGCCTCCTAAACAGTTACCAACCTGCTTTAAAGACATCTGGGATAAGTATTTTCTGCATAAATACATTGCAATCTGTCTGGCTGTTGCTATATTCTGGGTTCTCTTAGATGAAATGATATCAGAATAAGGCACATTCATATGATCCGCAACAATATTAATAATGTAGTCAGGTGTAATTTCCTGCTTATCCTTTGTGATAATATCTGCAAGAATGCTTTCTGCATCCTCTACAGAGAAATCTTTATTTAACTTAGAGTATATGCTTATTTTATTTAGAGCTCCTTCTAATTCTCTGATATTGGAAACTACATTTTCAGCAATATACTGTAAGATGCTTTCATCGATTATAATTTTGTTTTCTTCTGCTTTTTGTTTTAAGATAGCCATTCTGGTTTCATAATCAGGTGCATGGATATCAACGGGAACTCCCCATTCTAATCTGGTTCTCATACGTTCCTCTAATGTTTTAATCTCTTTTGGAGGAAGGTCGGAAGAAATAATAATCTGTTTGTTAGAATTATATAAATCATTAAATGTATTAAAAAATTCTGTCTGAGTTGCATCCTTACCCATAACAAATTGGATATCATCAATTAATAAAACATCCAGATTACGGTACTTTGCTCTTAATTCCTTTGACTTGTTATGCTGGATTGCTTCAATAACCTCATGGGTAAAGGTCTCACTTGTAACATATAAAACCTTCATATCAGGGTTATGGGTAATAATGTGATGTGCAATTGCCTGCATCAGATGAGTTTTACCAAGACCTGCACCCCCATATAAAAATAATGGATTATAGGTTGATGCCGGTTCTTCTGCTACAGCTACACAGGCTGCATGAGCATGTCTGTTATTATCGCCGATAACAAATGTATCAAAGGTATATTTCATATTTAAATTACTTTTTTCTAAGGACATCTTTATATGACCGTTCAGATCTTCATCTTTGATAGAAGTACCTTCGTCTTTAATCTCTTCACCTTCTACACAATAAATGATATCAAAGCTTTGATTCATTGTTGCCTCGATTGCCGACTGGAGATAAATATCATACATTTTTTTCTTAATGAAGGTTAATCCTCTTTCTCCAAGCTTAGCCTCTATAGAAAGTACAATTGTTGTATCATTGGCATCTTTGATAGACAATGGCTTTATCCATGTATTAATCATCATATGTGATACATCATATTCAGTTTCTAAAAGATAAAGAATATTATCCCATTGTTTCAGTAATTTTTCTTTCATATTCAAACATCCTTTTTATATGATTTAAAGGAAATATTAGATAAGTAATAATCCATAATGTAAGCATAAACATACCTATTTATAATACTATAAAACCCTTTAATTATCAAGTTTTATAGGTGTATTATAAGTACAAAAATAAATGGAGAAATATATAAAAATTTTAATTATGTAAATGTAAATGAAAAAAATGTGGATATGTTGATAATAAAAAAAATCAATGAATTTGTAGATGAAGAGTGTTTATAAACAGAAAAAAAACATAGTTATCCACAAGTTATAAACAATTTGTGGATAAGTTATGTAAACAATTTAAGTTAATTGGGATGACAAATTATAGGTTATACCATATATTGTGTTTTATAAATAAAGAAGAAAAATAAAAGGAAAAAAGTAAAGAATTGCTTGACTTACAAGGATTTTTTTAATATAATGTGCTAGATGTTTTCGTGAAAAAGGAGGTGTATTTGAATGAAGATGACATTTCAGCCTAAGAAGAGACAGAGATCTAAGGTTCATGGTTTTAGAAAAAGAATGAGCACAGCAAATGGTAGAAAAGTTTTGGCCGCTAGACGTGCTAAAGGAAGAAAGCGTTTATCAGCTTAGGTCACAGGTTTGTGACCTTTTTCTATTATAGAGGATCATAATTATAATGAGACAATTTATTTCTTTAAAGAACAGTTTAGAATTTGGAAATGTATATAAACAGGGTAAATCCTATGCTAACAAATACCTTGTTATGTATATAGCAGATAATAATCTGGGGATAAACAGACTTGGGATATCTGTTAGTAAGAAAGTCGGCAACAGTGTTGTTCGTCATCGTATCACCAGATTAATTAGAGAGTCCTACCGCTTACATCGGAATGAGTTAGCATCCGGAAAAGATATTGTAGTGGTAGCAAGAGTTAATTCTAAAAATCATAACTATTGGGATATTGAAAGTGCATTTATCCATTTAGCTAAACTGCATCATATCGTGGTTTTTAAGGAACATGTACAATAATAGATATTATTTCCATAGTATCTATTATTTTTTTTCAATATTTTATGTATGAAAAGTATATATATTGTAAATAAATTATAAGTAATTTAAGAAAGAAAACATCCCATGCAATATATATAAGGAATGGTGTATGAATGAATATTTTAAAAAATATTCTAATCAAATTAATTAAAATTTATCAGAAATTCTTATCCCCCTTGAAGAGATACGGATGCTGTAAATATTATCCAACCTGTTCCAATTATGCAATAGAAGCATTAGAAATTCACGGACCGATTAAGGGAAGTTTGTTAACGGTATGGAGAATATTAAGGTGTAATCCATTTTCAAAGGGAGGATATGATCCGGTTCCACAAAAGGGTGGAGCTGTTTTTAGGAGGAAAAAATATTGATGTTTTTAACTCAGCAAACCGGTTTTTTGGGACCGTTTGCTTACGTTTTAGGAAAATTATTTGAAATAATCTATAATCTGTTAGCTGACAGTAATGGAATTGCAAACTTAGGTATCTGTATTATTATTTTTACAATTGTTGTTAAGGTGATATTATTTCCACTTTCCTTTAAGCAGCAAAAATCATCTAAAATCAATATGATGATACAGCCTGAAATGCAGAAAATCCAAAAAAAATATAAGGATAAAAAAGATCAGGAATCCATGATGAAGCAGCAGCAGGAGATTCAGGAATTATATGATAAGTACGGAACATCCATGACCGGTGGATGCCTTGGTACATTGGTTCAGTTACCTATTATATATGCTCTTTATCGTGTAATCCAGAAGATACCGGCATATGTTTCTCATGTATATGATATGTATCGTCCGATTGCTGACAAGGTTGTAGAAAGTAAGGGATTAGAAAAATCATTTGATTATTTACAAAAATTTGTAACGGATAACGGTGTATCCGGAGCCAGTTATTCTATTTCCCAGGTAAATAAATTATTAGAAAAGGGTACCGAATTAAATATCAATCATATCGTAGATACGATTTCAAATTTTGGAGTATCCAATTTAACAAAACTGGCAGATGCATTGAATTTCGGTGCAGATAAGCAAGTAGTTGAAAGTATAGGTGATATTCAAAGTATTTATAACTTTTTAGGTATTAATATTTCTGATGCACCGGGCTTTCACTTAGGTTTACCTTTATTAATTCCTGTATTGTCAGCATTATTCCAGTATCTTTCAATGCGGGTTTCTATGAGTAGAAATTCAGGCAGCGGTAATGATTCTTCACAGACAATGATGAAGAGTATGTCTGTAACAATGCCGGTTATGTCATTTGTTATGTGTATTACATTACCATCATTTATTGGTATTTATTGGGCAACCAGTGCTGCAGTAGCTATGATAACTCAGCTTTTGGTAAATGCATATTATGATCACATTGATATGGATGAATTATTACAAAAGCAAATGGAAAAGGCTGCTAAGAATAAGAAAAAGGGTAAAAAATCCTTCATGCAGCGTATGATGGAAAATTCTGAACAAATGCAGGAAGAGATGGAAAAAATGCAGGCTATGAGAGATAATTCTACCCGGTCTCTAAAGAGCTATGTTTCCTCTGAAGATAGTAGTAAAGCTGCTAATAATGCAGGAAAAACTTATAAAAAAGGCAGTATTGGAGCAAAAGCGAATATGCTGTTGAATTATGAAAATAAGGATGATAAGGAGAATTAAAATGGATTTTAAAGAATTTAAGGCAAAAACAGTTGAAGAAGCTGTTACTGCAGCATCCATTGAATTTGGAGTAACAAGCGATGAATTAGTATATAATGTAATTGATAAAGGGTCAAATGGGTTTTTAGGTATTGGCGCAAAGCAGGCTGTTATTCAGGCAAAGGTTGCTGATAAGCCTGAAAGTGAAAAAGATTTAGTAGAAAAAACTTCTGATTATTTAACATCATTATTCAATGCAATGAAAATTGAAACAACCTTCACCATTGATTATGATGAAGAAAATAATAACATGAATATTAATTTAGAAGGACCTGAAATGGGAATTTTAATTGGTATGAGAGGTCAGACTTTAGATGCTTTACAGTATTTGATCGGCTTGTATGTCAGAAAAGAATACAAATTAATGAATGGAAATGATGACGATTTAGAAGATGAAAAGAAGGATCGTTATATTCATGTTAAACTGGATACCGAAAATTACAGAGCAAGAAGAAAAGATACACTTGAAAATCTTGCAAAAAATATTGCATTTAAGGTAAAGAGAAGTAGAAGAAGCTTTACTTTAGAGCCAATGAATCCTTATGAAAGAAGAATTATTCATTCTGCATTACAGAATGATAAATATGTAGCAACAAGAAGCGAAGGTGAAGAACCTTATCGTAAGGTTGTTGTTTATTTAAAAAAATAATCAATCAAAATAAAAATCCGTATTTATAAATGTAACCCCTTTTGTCAGAAATTATAAAATCTGATGAAAGGGGTTTTATTTTTTTAGGTGTGTACACTGAATTTAATATGATGTATAATTGATTGTATTTTAATGTTTGAAAAGAAAAAAGAGGTTATAGATGATTAAGTTAAATGATACAATTGCTGCAATTGCAACCGGAATGAATCAGGGTGGAATTGGAGTAATCCGTGTGAGTGGAGAAAAAGCAATTTCTATTGTGGATTCTATCTTTGTACCAAAAAAGAAGGGAAAGGAAGTTAGTAATCTTTCCACTTATACTGCTGCATACGGTAATATTGTAGAGGATAAAGAAAAAAAAGATTCTGTTATAGATGAAGTAATCGTTTTGGTTATGAAGGCTCCTGCTTCCTATACAAAGGAAGATGTGGTGGAAATAGATTGTCATGGTGGAATGGAAATCATGAAAAAGATTCTGTATCTTATCATAAAAAAAGGTGGAAGAATTGCAGAACCGGGAGAATTTACCAAACGAGCTTTTTTAAATGGAAGAATTGATTTGTCTCAGGCAGAATCTGTAATGGATTTAATATCCGCAAAAAATGAACTTGCGGCAAAAACGGCTTTGTCCCAATTAAAGGGAAGCCTGAAAAACAAAATAATGGATTTAAGAAATCAATTAATACATGAAGTTGCATTTATTGAATCTGCTTTAGATGATCCGGAGCATTACAGCTTAGATGGTTTTTCTGAAAAATTAGATAATTTACTTCTTGATATGGAAAAGGAAATCAATCATTTAATCCGGACGGCAGATGATGGTAAGATGTTAAAAGAAGGAATTAAAACGGTTATTCTAGGAAAACCAAATGCAGGAAAATCATCTGTTTTGAATGTTATGATGGGAAAAGACCGGGCAATTGTCACGGATGTTGCCGGTACGACAAGAGATACATTAGAAGAGTTTATATCAATCAGAGGAATTCCTCTTAATATCATAGATACGGCAGGTATCAGAAAAACAGATGATATTGTGGAAAAAATTGGTGTAGACAAATCATTAAAGGAAATCGAAGATGCTGATTTAATTTTATATATTATCGATTCTTCTATAAAGTTAGATGAAAATGATGAAAAAATAATTCAAATGATCAAAGATAAAAAAGTAATTATTTTACGGAATAAATCAGATCTTGAAAATATAATTACTGAGGATGATATCAAAAATAGATTAGATAAACCGATTATTTCCATAAGTGCCAAAAATAAAGATGGATTTGATGAATTTTATGATTTATTAAATCAGGAATTTTTCCATGGTAATATCAATTATAATGATGAGATATATATTACGAATATGAGACATAAGGACGCTCTTTATGATGCACTTTCTTCTATAAAAATGGTAAGACAAAGCATAGAAGATGATATGCCGGAAGATTTTTTATCTATTGATATGATGGCTGCCTATGAGAGACTGGGTTATATTATAGGTGAATCGGTTGAAGATGATTTAGTAGATACGATTTTTAGAGAATTTTGTATGGGAAAATAACCTTTGGAGGATAAAATGGATTACACTGTAAATCAAATAAAAGAAAAATATGATGCAATAGTGGTAGGTGCAGGACATGCAGGCTGTGAAGCTGCTTTGGCTTTAGCCAGAATGGGACAAAATACGATTATATTTACTGTCAGTATGGATAGTGTTGCTATGATGCCATGTAATCCGAATATAGGAGGTTCTTCAAAAGGACATCTTGTACGGGAAATTGATGCCTTAGGTGGAGAGATGGGTAAGAATATTGATAAAACTTATCTACAGTCAAAAATGTTAAATCAATCAAAGGGACCTGCTGTTCATTCTCTTCGTGCGCAGGCCGACAAAGCCGAATATACGAGGCAAATGAGAATGACAATGGAACAGACAGATAATTTAACGTTAAGACAGGGAGAGGTTACGGAATTAATAGTAGAGGATACGAAGAATCGATCTTCTAATGTTGATTCTAAGGATAATGTAAATGTATATCAGAATCCATTTCAAAAGAAAATATGCGGTGTAAAAACAAAGTCCGGTGCATGCTATTATGCAAAGGTTGTGGTTTTGTGTACAGGAGTTTATTTGAATGCAAGATGTATTTTTGGTGATGTTGTGAATTATACAGGTCCAAACGGTTTGTGTGCGGCAACCCATTTATCCGATTCATTGGTAGACAGTGGTATTCCAATCAGAAGATTTAAGACGGGAACCCCAGCCAGAATTGATAAGCGCAGTATCGATTTCAGTAAGATGGAAGAGCAAAAGGGAGATGAACGGATTGTTCCTTTTTCCTTTACAAATAAAGAAGAGGATATTAAAAGGGAACAAATCAGTTGCTGGTTAACTTATACAAATGAAACAACTCACAATATTATCAGAAGTAATATAGACCGTTCTCCTTTATTTTCCGGTGCCATTGAAGGAACCGGACCGAGATATTGTCCATCCATAGAAGATAAGGTAATGAAATTTGCAGATAAAAACCGGCATCAGGTTTTTATAGAACCGGAGGGAGAATTTACAAATGAAATGTATATTGGAGGAATGAGTTCATCTCTTCCGGAGGATGTACAATATGCCATGTATCGAAGTGTTCCAGGACTGGAAAATGCAAAAATAGTAAGAAACGCTTATGCAATTGAGTATGATTGTATTAGTGGATTATTATTAAAACCATCTTTGGAATTTAAGGATGTAAACGGATTATTTTCTGCAGGTCAGATGAATGGAAGCTCCGGATACGAAGAGGCAGCAGCTCAGGGTTTGATGGCAGGAATCAATGCAGCCAGAAAATTACAGAATAAAGAAGCAGTTGTTTTGGACCGTTCCCAGGGTTATATCGGAGTATTAATTGATGATCTGGTTACAAAGGAAACAAAAGAGCCTTACCGGATGATGACTTCAAGGGCAGAATATCGATTGTTGTTAAGACAGGATAATGCAGATTTAAGATTAACGGATATAGGTTATGAGATTGGTTTGATTGATGAAGAAAGATATCAGAAATTCTGTCAGAAGAGAGAATTAATTCAAAAAGAAATTGATCGATTATCAGATATCAGTGTTGGAGCAAATAAAAAGGTTGCAGCTTTTTTGGAGGAGAATGAAAGTACACCGTTAAGGACAGCTGCTACATTGGCAGAACTGATAAAACGACCTGAATTAAGCTATGAAAAGATTGCTCCTTTAGATGAAGAACGAAATGAATTATATGCAACACAATTCTATCAGGATAATTTAACAAGAGAAGTTATGGAGCAGATTAATATTGAAATCAAATATGATGGATATATCAAACGGCAGCTGTCTCAGGTTGAGCATTTTAAAAAGCTGGAAAATAAAAAAATTCCAAGTACGATAAATTATGAAGATATTCATAATTTAAGAAAGGAAGCCAGACAGAAGTTAAATGAAATCAGACCGGAAAATATAGGTCAGGCTTCCAGAATATCAGGTGTTTCTCCTGCTGATATATCCGTATTATTCATATATTTGAATATGTAATTCAATATATAAACTACTGTTAATAACTATTTGAAATTTATATGGAGTTAAAAATGAATCGTTTAAAAATTTTAGCCGGGCAATTGGATATTCAATTAAGTGACGAACAATTAGAACAGTTTCAGATTTATTACGATATGTTAATTGAAAAGAATAAAGTAATGAATCTTACAGCAATTACTCAATTAGATGAAGTAATTACAAAGCATTTTTTGGATTCTATCGCATTGGCAAGTGTATATCAGAACATAAAAGAGGATGAATTAAAAATAATTGATTTGGGAACCGGTGCCGGTTTTCCCGGAATTCCATTAAAAATTGCTTTTCCCCAATTAAAGATAACGTTAATGGATTCTCTGAATAAACGAATTGTTTTTCTGCAATCCGTAATTGAAAAATTACAGTTATCAGGTATTGAAGCAATTCATGGAAGAGCAGAGGAAATGGCTAAGAAAAAAGAATTCCGGGAAAAATATGATTTGTGTGTAAGTCGTGCAGTATCAAATCTGTCTACCTTAAGTGAGTATTGTTTACCTTTTGTCAGAATAGATGGTAAATTTATCTCGTATAAAGCATCGGAAATAGACGAGGAGTTGGAAAGCAGCAGAAAAGCAATTAAGTTATTAGGTGGAAAATTATCTACAGTTAATAAAATTACTTTACCGGAATCTGATATTCAAAGATCTTTTGTTATAATTGACAAGATAGAAAAAACTTCAAAGACTTATCCAAGAAAGCCGGGAACAGCTGCAAAGGAGCCTATTAAATAACAAAAAAAGCAGTATTAAACTGCTTTTTTTGTTTTTCTCTTTTCTTTTCTTTTTTCCCTTAATATAGACTGTCTTTTGGAAATCTTTTCAAATTCCTTTTTATCGATTTTTTCTTCTGTTTTGATTACGAATATTTCACCATCTTTTGTATTTTTAAATCGGATTTTTCCACAAACTAAACCATGACTCCAGCATCTTCCTACACATATCTGGGTATTGGAATTATTTACAAACCATCGGATTTTCTTAGGAAGCTTGCGATTACATTTGTAGCATCTTAATGTATTCAATCGTTTGTCATCCATAGCATCTTTCTTATCAATATAAGTACTGGAAATAAATTCTGTATAATTACTATGTCTTGAAAGTATCTCTTCTTCACTGCATGTGGGGTAATGGTAGTAGTCAATGCTATACATATCTGTTAGTTTTTTTCGATTCATTTTCTGAAAAACTAAAGCTGTATAATAAGAATCGTTTTTAGCACAATGAAATGGTTCGTTGATTGGAATGTTAAGCTCGGTTACTGCTTTTTCCAGACTCGGTGTCTGGTATTTGTCATTATAATGATTTGCAGCATATATCTCTTGAAGATTATAAAACTTCAGAGGATAAGAAAAGCTTTTTAAATAATAATAATCCATATTCTGTTGAAGATATGTCAAATCCAAAGGACCCCATGTACAAAATATAAATTCTTCTTCACCACACCATTTTTTAAATTCTCTAAAAACAATATCAAAGGGACGTCCTGTTTTTAAAAAGTTTTCATCGTAATTGAGAATTTCTTTTATTTTTGAATGGAGTTTTTTGTATAATCTTGGTTTGATAATACTTCCGTATTCATCAATGATATTAAATTTTGAATCCAGCTTTGTTGCCCCTATTTCGATAATTTCGAAAGGCATTCGTGGATTTTCATAACCATGACCTGCATAGCTTTGATTCCACTCTAAATCAATAACTATATAATTCATAGAACACCTTCTGTTCTGATTAATTTGCACGCATATGTCTGATATTGTCTTTACCACTGTCATTATAATATGTATCTAAGGTTTTATTGATTTCATCCAAAATCTCCAAAGTTTCCTTAGAAGCACTTGTGGTATTTCCGTTTAACTGAACCAGTAATTTTGAAATTCTGTCAGAGCTGTTTATGTTCTTATTACTGTTTTCCTGAGTTTTCTTAATTAATATCTTAGTACATAATTTTTGCTGTTCAATTAATTCTTCATTTAACTTTTGGTTTTCTTTCTTTAATTCTTCAATCTGTTCCAATAAACTGTCATGCTGTTTGATATTGGTTGTTTCTTCACGTTTTGCAACGGAATAAATTCCCTTTTCCACCTTTACAATCTCGGTTTGTTTATCAATTAATGCTGAATTGTTTTCATCTATTTTTTTGACAATGCTTTCCACAAAAAAATAAGTATCTGCTAAGGCTAATACACTAAATACAATAATCAGTGTAATGTTATTCGGAACATTTAAAATGAGATAAAAAATTACGATTAAAGATGCAATTAAACCAACAGCACTAAATGTCAGATTTGATTTCTTAATATTCATAATTAACATATCCTTTCTTCAAAATTAACTTTGGTAAAAATGTACCCGGCGGGAATCGAACCCACAATTATTCTTTAGGAGAGAATTGTTATATCCATTTAACTACGGATACATATGATTACATAATACTATATTGAAAAATCAACTTGTCCCTGTAACCAAATGATTCCTTTAAATCTTCTGCCTACTTTTGGCTCTCCTTGGAGATCAAAGGAATTAATTGCTACGTTTAACATTACATCATTACACAATATAGAAAGATTATACACTATTTCGTTGGAAAATTCATTAGTTATTTTATCTATATTTGTAATAATTCCTAAAATAGAATATTGCTCATTATCAATTCCGTATGGTATAAAATATGTTTCAACTACGGTAAGGATATCCTCATCCTTTATTCTTTTATGAATGAGAGAGTAGGTATCCATATCATCTATTGTCAGATTTTCATAAGCTTCCATGTCACCCATTTTTGCTTTGGATAACAGCTTTCTTCTTTCCTTACTGCTGATTGGCTGTTTGTCGTAAGGGTAGATTATATGATCAATACGAACACCATATATGATTTTACCTGATATAGACAAAGCTCCGAATTTTACTCTTTTCGGATTGCTGTAATAATTGTTAAGCCATTTTCGTTTGACATAATCAATAATATTTTGAACATTGTAAATTAATGTGATGCCAAGATTATAGTCATCGGAAACAGCAGAATATGCTTCCTTATCGGAATGGGGTTCAATCTGAATATCAGATTGAATGGTATCAAAAATACCGTTGCAGTAAGGAAAAGAGTGATCAATATTAAATAATCCTTCTTTATCACATTCTCCGATAATAGATAATCCGATATTTTTTCCGTAACTATAATTAATCTGAACCAGCTTTGTATCGGAACCGATTTCAAGTTCTGTTTTATTTGTGGACTGATTTAATATATTCGTGATTAGTTTATTCTGTTCACCTTTATTTTTGATTTTACTAAAGCCAATCGCTCTTAAATAACTGTGCATATATCATTCCCTTTTTTAATAACCGATTTCAGGTATTTTTTCTTCTCTTTTTTTTGCTTCTTCCTTTGCTCCCGGTTTTTCTATTGCAACATCCAATGCAATGCGTTCTTCTTCGGAAAGAACATAATAAGATTCTTCGTTGGATATTTCTTTACAGTATGTGTAGCAGCCTTCCCTGCTGTGCATGGATGTGATGATAATTCCATCATGATTCTCGGTTAGTAATGCCAGAGAAAAGCTGAGTTTTCCGGATGTATCTTTAAAGGCATCGTATTTTACCAATCCTATTTTACAGAAGGTTGTTAGAAATTTGTCATTAATAATATCAATTTCCTTATTTTGCTGTTTTTCGTTTTTTACAATTTGCCTGATTTCGGAAAATCTTTTACCAATGACCTCTTCCAAATTTCTTCCGTCACGACCGGTTGTAAATTTTGATAATCTTTTGTTAAGCTTGTTAAATTTGGAAATAATTGTAACAATCCATATAAACTGAACGATAATCAAAATAAATAATATGATGATTATTAAATCTGTGCTGATTCCAATTGATTCAAAAATACTGTTCGTCATTGTATTATCCTCTAAAATAAAAATTAACTGTAGTTAAATTAGTTTTCAATAGAATATATTAATTCCATAATATGTTCTAATTCTTCCTGTGAAAAATATTCTATTTCAATCTTTCCTTTTTCATTATTTTTTGCTTTGATTGTTGTTTTAGATCCTAATTTATATTTCAGTTTTTCTTCTATATCCTTGTAAAGGAAGGATAAGTCTTTTTCTTCTGTGTTATTTGCTTCTTTTTTCGGTTTTTGATTCAATAATTTTTTAACCAGTTTTTCCGTTTCTCTTACTGATAATTGTTCGTTAATGATTTTATTGGCAGCTTCTTCCTGTAATTCTTCATCTTCAATGGCCAACAGTGCTCTGGCATGACCATTGGATAATTTTTCTTCTATTACCATTGTTTGAACAGGTTCGGATAAATTTAGAAGTCTCATAATGTTTGTAATGGTACTTCTGTTTTTGGAAACTCTTTTTGCAACCTCGTCCTGTTTTAATCCAAAGTCACGAATCAACTGTTTGTAAGCTTTGGCTTCCTCAATTGGATTTAAGTTTTCTCTTTGTATATTTTCAATTAATCCGATTTCTAAAACTTCCTGGTCGGTATAATCCTTTATTACAACAGGAACTTCTTTTAATCCTGCTTTCATGGATGCACGCCAACGGCGCTCACCGGAAACCAGCAAATAATAATTTTCTCTTTTTGTAACAACCAGAGGTTCAATAACACCATGCTGTTTAATGGAAGCTGCAAGCTCTTCCAAACCGTCCTCATTAAAATATTTTCTTGGTTGGTTCTTATTAATTTCAATATCTTTAATCTTTAATGTTGTGTCAACGGGAATTTTAACTTCTTTTATTAATTCTTTGATTTCACCATCCGTTGTTTTTCTTTTTCTGCCTTGGGTTGTATTTACTCCAAGCATGGTATCTAATCCGTTTCCTAATCCTTTTTTCGTCATTTTAAGCCTCTTTTCTTATATAAGGGTAGTAATACAGATAATTTTATTGTGCTTTGTAGACTTAACAGTGAATTATCTGTTTCTATATTATTTTGTACAGGTAATTATAAGATATATAAAATGCAAATATTGATATGTGTAAAATATCGCAAAATGTTTCACGTGAAACATTTATACATATATATTCGTAATAACTTCATCTGCTAACATTCTATAAGCTTCTGCACCGGTACTTCTTGAATCATAGGATGTAATTGGTAATCCATGACTCGGTGCTTCCGCAAGTCTGACATTACGGGGTATAATTGTTTTATATACGTTCTGATTCAGATTTTCTTTTACATTTTCTACTACCTGCAAGGATAAATTTGTTCTGGAATCGTACATTGTAAAAACAACACCTTCAATTTTAAGACTTTTGTTCAATTTCTGTTGTATTAATTCAATCGTATAAATTAACTGTGTTAAACCATCCAAAGCAAAAAATTCACATTGAATTGGTACTAATACGGTGTCTGCTGCAGTCATAGAATTAATGGTTAACATTCCAAGAGCCGGAGGGCAGTCTATAATGATGTAGTCAAATTTACTTTTTATCTTTTTTAATTGTTTCTTTAATACATACTGCATATCCTTCTCACCGATAAATTCCACTTCGGCACCGGCTAAATACCTATTTGAAGGAAGAATATTTAAACCGGGTACAACATTGATGAGCATTGCTTCACCAATATTGCAATTATCACACATCACATCGTAGATGGTATAATCCAAATCATCCTTATTAATACCGTAACCGGTTGTTAGGTGACCTTGAGGATCCATATCTACAGCTAAGGTTTTAAATCCTTTTTCTGCCAGACAGGCTGCAAGATTAATGGAAGTTGTTGTTTTTCCAACTCCCCCTTTTTGATTTGCGATTGCAATGATTCTTCCCATTCTAAATTACTTCCTTTTCCTGTAAAAAATTAAATATGTAAAAATATGATTTATTATAATAACTTACGCACGAAATTTATTTTATCATAAATCGGAAAAAATCTAAAGACGATATATAGTAAAATGAACTTTGAAAAACACTATTTATTGATTTTGAAAATGTTTCACGTGAAACATTCTATTAACAAAATAGAAAATAAGATGAATATGTTGAAATTTATAATTACATGAATTAAGATAGATGCACTGGAATAAATTAAAATTTAATAATATGTATAAGCAGGCTCTTGTGGCATACCGGTACTTAACGAAAAAGTTTTTCATAAAGACCTAAAATACTTTAAAAAGTTGATTGCGAAACACACCGTAACCTGTATTAGTTTGTGACAATTTAATAATATATATAAGCAGACTCTTGTAGCACACCGGTACTTAACAAAAAAAGCGTTTCGCAAAGCCTAAAAATACTTTAAAATCAAAAAGGAGAAAAATATATGTATGAATATAAATCAAGAATCCGATATAGTGAAATCAATTCATTGGGAAAGTTAAGTTTATCCGCTCTGGTTAATTATTTTCAGGATTGTTCTATTTTTCATTCTGAAGATATTGATGCCGGATTGGAATATTATAAAAAGCAAAATATATTCTGGGCACTTAATTCATGGCAGATCATCGTTCATGAATATCCAAAAATGGGAGAGATAGTAACAGTCGGAACTGCTCCTTATGATTTTAAAGGATTTATCGGTTATCGTAATTTTTGGATGAAAAATGAAAAGGGTGATATTCTTGCCTGTGCAAATTCAATATGGAGTCTGATTCACACCAATACATATAAGCCGGTATCCCTTACAGAGGATATTATAAAAAAATATCAAATATCAGAAAAAATGGATATGGATTATGCAGATCGTCATATCAAGATGAAAAATAATCCATCTGATATGACGGAATTAGTTATTAAACCACATAATATTGATACAAACTTACATGTAAATAATAGTCAGTATATTCAAATTGGTTTGGATTATCTTAATTTAGAGGAGAGAGAACATATTCGTCAGTTAAGAGCAGAATATAAGCTGCAGGCTTTTTTGGGGGATACCTTATATCCAAAAAGATATGAATATGATAATTGTATCGGAATATCATTGCAGAATGATAGTGGAAAAAGCTATTGTAATATGGAATTTGCATTAGAATCACGATGAAACATATATTTTGTTAGTATTTTAATTATGAAAACAATTATTAATATATGTAATGCATGACATTTTTGTTCTTTGCTTTACGTAAATAAAAAAGAATGTTTCACGTGAAACATTCTTTTTTTATACAGTATTAATTCTTTTTTTATGCAGTATTTATTCTTCTTATGCAGTATTAATTCTTTTTTTATGCAGCATTTATTCTTTCTTATGCAGCATTAATTCTTATTTATACAATATTTATTCTTTTTGATATACAATTTTACCATCGCAAATCGTATATTGAATTTCACCTTTTAGTTTCATACCGGTAAAAGGAGTATTTTGGGATTTGGAAGCATAATTTTCAGGTACAAAATCATTATCATTAAAGATAACAAAATCAGCAGGACCATTTTCTGCAATGTAACCACAATCTAAATGATACATCATAGCAGGATTAATCGTCATTTTTTCAATTAACTCCATGTAAGAAAGATAACCCGGTTTTACAAGATTTGTAATACCAAGTGAAAGGGATGTTTCCAATCCTATAATTCCACTAGGTGCTTGTGTAATCTCTTTTTCTTTTTCTTCCTTGCTGTGGGGAGCATGATCGGTAGCAATGATATCAATTGTATTGTTCTTTAGTCCGTTGATAATTGCCATTCGGTCAGATTCCGTCCTTAGGGGAGGGTTCATCTTTGCTAATGTACCGTGTTTAATGACAGCATCCTCTGTTAAAGAAAAATGATGAGGTGTCGCTTCTGCATGAATATTCAATTTGTGACATATTTCCATTGGTATTTCCTGAATTTGTTCATTGCCGGAGGATAATTCCGTCAATTCCTCTCTGGTTTTAAATCCGGATAAAGTAAGGTTATGTTTTTTCATCATTTCTATTTTTGCCTGATGTACAAGCTCTACACCTTCTTTTGTACTGATATGCTGGATTTCAATTGGAGCATCTGATTTTTTTGCTAATTCCAAATCACGATATATCATATCAATCTCAGCACTTCTTGGAGAACCTTGTATATGGTAATGGTTAGAAGCTTTACCATGATTAATACCGTTATTGGTGATCAAATCAGGATTTTCCTCATGAAAGCTAAGCGGAACATTCAGTTTTTTTGCAGTAATCATAGCCTGTTTTATAATGTGCTCATCCAAAATAGGAATTCCATCGTCTGTAAAACCTACAGCTCCATGAGCCTTCATTGTTTCCATATCTGTTAATTCCTCACCCTTAAGGTCTTTTGTAATGGTACCACAGGTAAGAACGTGTATATCGGTTTCTTTTCCTTTTTCCAAAACATAAGCTAACGTATCAAGATTATCAATTGCAGGCTTTGTGTTCGCCATCATGACAACAGTTGTAAATCCTCCCTTTGCAGCAGCCTTTGCACCGGTGTAGATATCTTCTTTATAGGTAAATCCCGGATCACGAAAATGAACATGAACATCAACCAGACCTGGAGCGACCATCATATTATCTGCGTAAATAATCTGTAAATCTTTTTTTTCTTCCTCTGTTAAATCAGATGATGTGATAAAGGTATCAATTTTTTTGATTTTATCTCCATCTATTAATATGTCATGAATTCCTTTTTTTCCGGATTTTGAATCTAATAGATAACCGTTTTTAATTAATAGCATATTTGTCTCCTTTATAAAATTTAACTATAGATAAAATTAGTTGAACACTATGTAGGATTCCTCTGAATTATAAGAGTGTCACAAAATTATATATCATATTTAATTTTGTACAAGCAATATCGGTTGTTGAGTGTTTCACAATTGTCTAGGTTAAATGATAAACGAAAGGAGAATAACAATGTATTCTCCTTCTAAATTATATATGATTTTATTACATCTGTTCCGGACAATCAACACCTAACAATGCTAAAGCATCCTTTAAGGTTCTTCTTGTCATGGAAACCAATTTAACTCTGGCATTTCTTAAGGAATCATCTTCCACATTTACTCTGCATGCATTATAGAAACGTGAAAATGACTGTGCAACATCCATTGCAAAACGGGCAATAACGCATGGCTCGTATTTTTCAGCAGCATCTTTTACAACCTGTGGAAAACGATTAATTTCCTTTAAAAGAGAAATTGCTTCCTCATCTAATAATTGACTGTAGTCAATTACAGCATTTTCATCATAGGAAACATTTCTTAAAATGCTGGCACAACGAACATATGTGTATTGAACATAAGGTCCTGTTTCACCATCAAAGTTCAGTACCTTATCCCACTTAAAGGATACATCTTTAATTCTCTGATTATAAAGATCATGGAAGATAATAGCACCTACACCAACGATTCTTGCTATTTCATCTTTATTTTCTGCATCCGGATTCTTTTCATTAATGGTTTCTTTTACTTTTTGGATTGCCTGTAAAAGAATATCTTCAGCATAGATGATGTTACCGCTTCTTGTAGATAACTTAGCACCTTCTAAGCTGACTAATCCGTATGGAATGTGAACCAGACTGTCCTTTGCCCATTCGTTTCCAAGTAATTCCACAACCTTGAATACCTGGGCAAAATGTAATTTTTGTTCCTGACCGGTTACATATAAGCATTTGTCAAAATTCCAGGTTGCTTTACGATAGAAAATAGCAGCTAAATCTCTTGTTGCGTAAATGGAGCTTCCATCTTTTTTCATAATAAGACATGGTGCCATGTTATATTCATCTAAGTTAACGATTTTTGCCCCTTCACTTTCTTCTAATAAACCTGCATCCTCTAATCGTTTCACAACATCAGCGGTTTTATCTCTATAAAAGCTTTCTCCAAGATAATGGTCAAATTCCATTCCCAATAAGTCATAGGTTCCTTTGTATTCCTTTAAGCTGATATCAACAAACCACTGCCAGATGGAAAGAGCCTCTTCGTTGCCATGCTCCATTTGAGAAAACCATTCTCTTGCCTGATCGTTTAATGAATCGTCATTGGCAGCTTCATCATGGAATTTTACGTATAAACGCATTAATTCTTCAACACCCTTTTCTTCAACGGCTTCCTTTGAACCCCATTTTTTATAGGCTACGATTAATTTACCAAATTGTGTTCCCCAGTCTCCTAAATGATTGATTCGCTCAACCCGGTAACCTAATTTAGAAAATATTTTGTATAAAGAGTTTCCGATAATTGTGGTACGAAGATGACCAACGTGGAAATTCTTTGCTACATTAGGAGAAGAGTAGTCAATACAGATTGTTTTGCCATTACCTTCCGTAGAAGAACCAAAGCCTTCTTTGTCAGCGGCTTCTATCATAGATTGAACAAATAATTCTTTTTTTATAAAGAAATTAAGGTAGGCACCCTTTACTTCCAATTTTTCAATGATATCAGTATCATCAATCTTTTCTGCAATTTCGGAAGCAATAACAGGAGGTGCTTTTCTTAATGTTTTTGCTAATTGAAAGCATGGAAATGCGTAATCACCCATGTCTGCTTTTGGAGGAATTTCCAAAATATTTTCTACAGTCTCTTCATCCAGTGAAGATGCTTTTACAAGTAAATCAATAATTTTCTGTTTCATAAAAATTCTCCTTTATTTTTTAATGGGAAATGAAAATCTTACATTTGTTCCTGAAATTAAATCTCCCTGAATTTGTATATTACCATCTAACTGATAAATAATCTCATGCAGCTTATGTAATCCTGAATTATATCCGGCACGTTCCAAATAATCCTCCGGAATACCGACACCGTTATCATTTACATAAACATCAATCAAACGGCGGCTGATAAATATTTTGGCAGTGATATGATTTGCATTGGAATGTTTGAAAATATTATCAAATATTTCCCGGAGCATCTTCACCAAACGAATGATAATTACGGATGGCAGATTAATGTCATGCTCTGTACAATCGCAGGCGTAATCAATCATACATTCAGGATGTTCTTTTTTGTAGGCTTCAATCAATTTATTTAACTGATCCCATATCGGTTGTTTTGGATCTATATTGTAATTTAATTGATTTAATATTCTGTCAACAGAGTGAAGAATTGTCTGTTGGGAATTATTCAGCTCGTTAAGGGTTACCTGAGCTCTTCCAATATCAGAGTGTAGCAGCCATTTTAACACATCCAGCTTATTAAGGTTTGATATCAGTTCCTGTTTGACGTTCTGATTAATGGAAGAAGCAAGCTTGTTATTTTCATCATCCTCTAACATCATCATAGTATAAGGATGGGTTACTTTTTCTTCGGTTTTCTCGGTTTCAATAAATTCAATCAAATCTTCTGAATTATCGGATTCGTCATCATTTTTGCTGTTACCGATTAATACGGTATGAATGCATTTTTCTGCCTGTGAAAGCATGGATACCTGTTCTTTATAAAATTCAATATCCTTTTCCAAATCATCGATTTTTTTGACAAGCCTGTCCTTTGCATCCTCCAAATCCTTTATCTGCAATGCAAGCTGTTGACCCTTTGTATTAGAAGAATCAGAAATGTTTGACAAAGGGGAAAAGACATTCTTGCGGTCGTCCACCTGATAAGTATAAAGCTCTCTTGTCTTTTCTAAGGTATCAATTTGTACTTCCAATTCGAATAATTCTGTTTTTAGGGATTGAACCAATTCAAGATTCGATACATACGTCTTGTTAAAATAGTCCAATGTTTTTGTGTTTGCTTCCTCTATAATAGAAAGAGGATTGCTTTCTTTATTTGCCATGTATGGCCTCCATCATTAATTAGAAATAATAGTCGTCTCTATTACTTTTTTTTCTTTTGTATGAATAATTTCTTCTTCTGTTATTTCTTCTTTTGTTTTTTAAAATCGATATTATGATGATATAAATAATCAATATAATGATGAGACTAAGTATTATAATTCCGATTATTTTTAATATCTTTTTCATTACAGTCCATACTTTGGATTTTTCCTGCTCTGTTTCCTGGGTATGGATTGCTGATGATAAGGAAGGAGAGGAGGTAGTAATGTATGTGGTACCTAATGTTGTGTCTCCGTTTGTAAAAGTAATTTCTCCTAACTTGTTATCCTTTGCTTTGTCATATAAAGTAACTTTTTGTTCAATGGTTGTTGTATCCAAAGAATTATTTACAAGAATACGAAAGGATTTGTCTACCTCTAAATCAATTAAATCATGGTCCAAATTTGAGTAATAATTTGAAAGCAGGATGTTAGGTGTCTCTTCTGAATCCTCATCTGATTCAAATGAAAAATTAGAGAGAGGATAATAATAAGAATAATTGTTATAGCAGTAATTGTATAATGCTCTTGTATCTGTGTAGGCGTATTTTGCACCATCTGCATCTAATACAACGCAAATCAGTTCCAGGTCATCCTTTTTTGCATAGGTGACCAGAGTATTATTTGCCATTGTTGTATAACCGGTTTTACCACCCTCACAATATTTATAATAATATTCGGAAGTAGGATGAATCATTTTATTACCGTTCCAAAGTTCTGTAGAATCCTCAGACATGTTGGTTGGAGGAATGGTATAGGATTGTGTTCCGGCAATTTCTCTGAACTCCTCATATTGCAGGGCTTCCTTCATAATAAGAGCCATATCATAAGCACAGGTGTAATGGTTGTCATCATGTAAACCGTTTGGTGTTACAAAATGTGTGTTCTGGCATCCGATTTCTTCTGCTTTTTCGTTCATCATATCGGCAAAGTGTTCCACATCTCCACCTACGACTTCTGCAATCTGATATGCACATTCATTGGCAGACTTTACCATAGTAGCGTAAAGTAAATCACCGATTGTAACCTTTTCTCCTACATCCAAACCGATATTGGTACTGTCACGGTCAATGCCCCAGATGGCGTTTTCGGACATTGTTACGGTTTCGTTAAAATCCACTTTGTTTTCTATGGCAAGAAGTGTTGTCATAATTTTTGTAATACTTGCCGGATAACGTTTTTCGTAGGCATTTTTTTCGTATAAAATTTGTCCGGAATTCGCATCCATAACAATAGCAGCAGTGGAAACCAGATCCGGTTCTCTTGTAGAATCATTTGTGTATTCTGTTGTTTCAATATGTTCCGTTGTAACTTCAGTCGCACATACCGGAATGGCGAAGGTCAATATCATAATCCATGCTGTAAATATGGTAATGATTTTTTTCATTATCTGCAAACTCCTTTTATAAATGTTACAATTATATTAAGAATAAACACAATTATCATTATTTTATTATATCTAATGTGCAGTGTCAACTATTCAAACTAACACATTTACATACATTTTGTAGTGGGAAAATGTAATTGAAACAAGATATGCGGTATGTTAAAATACGAAAGGAAAGAGAGGAATGATTATGAGATTAAGAAATGTACCCGGGGCAAGGGATACAATTGCTGAAAGCAGATTCACAATAAAAAATGAAACCGAATGTAAGGGAAAATGGCACGAAATATTTAAAAATGATAATCCGATTCACATAGAGGTAGGAATGGGAAAGGGTCAGTTTATTATGAAGCTGGCAGAGAATCATCCGGATATTAATTATGTCGGAATAGAAAAATATTCTTCTGTTTTGGTACGGGCAATCGAAAAACAGGAGGAAAAAGAATTAACGAATCTGTTCTTCATTCGTATGGAAGCGGAAAATATAGCCGATGTATTTGAAAAGGGAGAGGTGGAACGGATTTATCTTAACTTCTCTGACCCATGGCCAAAGGACCGGCATGCAAAAAGAAGACTCACTTCGGTTCAGTTTTTGGAAAGGTATGAACAGATATTGGTCCCAAAAGGACATGTGATTTTTAAAACCGATAACCGGGAATTGTTTGATTTTTCTTTAGAACAGGAAAAGCTGGCACCAAAATGGAATTTGTTAAACTACACTTATGACCTACATCATTCTCCCTATGTGGAGGGAAATGTTATGACAGAGTATGAGTCCCGGTTTGTTGCAAAGGGGAATGCAATCTGCAGAATGGAATTGGAATTAAATATATAATAATATAGAAGGAGCTTTGTAACACAAGCTCCTTTTTTTCATATAATAGAAAATAAAAGATATGGGAAATTTTAATAAATTTATTTGTGTAAAAAGTTATGAATTAAAAAAACAATATTCTGTCATTAACTGTATGTGTGAAAGTTTGTGTGTTGTCTGCCGGGAATTAAATAAGGATTGTTGTAAAAATAAAAGAAATAATAGAAAAAATAGTAGATGCTGCAATAGATAAGGCATATTTTATATACTGATTAAACATTGTTTTTTATGTAAATTATGGTAAAATAAGACACATATTATATTCTTTTATAGGAAGAAGGAAATACATAATTTTGATTTGAGGGTGTACACAGGAGGGTTTATATATGGATTTGAAAAACATGTCGGATAAGAGTCGTGAGAATGCATCGGCAATGTTTTGTTATACGGTATTGGTTGTTATACTGGCAGCATGTTATTTATTGGAAGTGATAAAAGGAAGCAGAACGGTTTTCTATTATTTAATATTTTTGATCTTGTTGCTGGTTCCTTATGTGATATGTAAGGTAATGGTTGTAAAGGACAGAGAATCTGATTCGGTGCGTTATGTTATGGCAGGTGGATTTTTTATCTTTTATTTGTATGTTATATTTACCACTGTATCCGTAATCGCGTATGTATATGCAATTATGATTGCAGTTGTTTTAATCTGTTATAATGACAACAAAGTATTGGTTTCTTACATGGTCGGAGTGACCATTGGAAATATTGCACATGTGCTCTATCTTGGAGTAACCCATCAGATTACTTCTGATGTGCTGCCGGATTTGGAAATCAGAATTGCATCTTTAATTTTATTTACCTTGTTTTTGTCAAAGAGCGCAAGGACCTTGGAATTGACGAACCGTAATCGGGTGGAAGAGGTTGAACGGGAAAAAGAGAGAGTTTCCCGGTTGATGGAACAGATTCTTCGTGTTTCCAATGAAATAACAGCAAATATCGGAACTGTTTCCGAAAAAATGGATATTTTAAGTGAGACGGCAAATAAAACAAGAGTATCCATGGAGGAAGTAAATCAGGGAACCGGGGATACCGTAGATTCCATTCAGATGCAGATGAAGATGACAGAAGAAATTCATCAGGCAATTGATAAGGTTAGTGATTCCACAAACAGTATTTCAGATAATATAGAAGCAACGAAAAAAGAGATTCAGGAATCAAAATATAACATCGATGAACTGATTCATCATGTAGAACTGTCAAATCAGTCAAATAAAAATGTTTCAGAGGAAATTGAAAAGTTAAATGATTATGCAGAAAAAATGCAGTCTATCATTGGACTGATCAATGGGATTACTTCGCAGACAAGCCTGCTTGCATTAAATGCCAGTATTGAGGCTGCAAGAGCGGGAGAAGCGGGAAGAGGCTTTGCTGTTGTTGCATCCGAGATTTCCAATCTTGCAACTCAGACAAGCGAGGCAACCATTAATATTACAGAGTTGATAGATAATGTATCTTCTGAATTAACCAATATGGTACATGTCATTGGAACTATGCTTCACAACGCAGAGGAACAGAATGTATTTGCAAATAAAACAGCCCACAGCTTTGAGGAAATCGCTTCCATGACCAATCTGGTTTACCGGGAATCTGATAAATTAAGAGAGATGGTAACCAATCTAAGTGAGGCAAATGAGCAGGTAATCAGGGGAATTGAAACCATTTCTTCTGCTACAGAGGAGGTTACGGCTCATTCCGGTGAGACATTAGAGTCAACAGAAAGAAATAGCAGTATTGCAGGAGAGGTAGAGGAGATTATAGAGGTATTAAGCAATCTTGCCTCTGAATTATCTGCGGTAGAATCATAATTCCGGAGGAAGGATAAATGCAGTTTCGACCATGTATTGATATTCATAACGGAAAAGTTAAACAAATTGTTGGTGGTTCCTTAAAGGATACAGAAAATCAGGCCAAAGAAAATTTTGTCTCTGTTCAGGATGCTTCCTTTTATGCCAATATGTATAAAAAAAGCAAGATAACAGGTGGACATATTATTTTATTGAATAAAGCAGGTACCAAATATTATGAGGAAGACGTACAACAGGCAAAGCTTGCATTGGAAGCGTATCCCGGTGGTCTGCAGATTGGTGGCGGTATTTGTGGGGATAATGCCAAAGAGTTTCTTCAATATGGTGCCAGTCATGTAATTGTTACATCTTATGTTTTTTCGGATGGAAGGATTAATTATGACAGATTAAAGGAATTGGTTTCCATTGTCGGAAAAGAACATTTAGTGTTGGATTTAAGCTGTAGAAAAAAGGAGAATCAGTATTATATCGTAACCGACCGGTGGCAGAAGTTCACGGATGAGGTTATATCAAAAGAGACAATAGAAAAGCTGCAGGAGTATGCAGATGAATTTTTGATTCATGCTGTTGATGTAGAGGGAAAGGCTAATGGAATAGAAAAGGAATTGGTTTCTTTGTTATCTGAATACGGGGATATTCCCATTACATATGCCGGAGGGGTAGGTTCTTATGATGACATAGAATTGTTACGTGAGCTTTCAGGGGGAAAGTTAAATGTAACAATCGGCAGTGCCCTTGACCTATTTGGAGGTTCATTGGAATATGATAGAATAATAAAAATGATGGATGTGTGATATGGAATCTAAAAAAACGGACAAAATATGGAAATTCTGTAAAGACAATTATGTTTATGTTGTAACCTTTGGTATTGCATTTTTGATTATGTTAGGTGCCTGGATTATCGGAAGGGTCGGTCCCTTTGGAGGAAAATGTCTGGTAGTTGTGGATGGGGTACATCAGTATTTGCCCTTTTTCTCGGAATATCAGGAGAAATTAAAAACTTTCGGGAGTCTGCAATATACCTATGATGTAGGACTTGGCAACAATTTTTTATCCCTATGGTCTTATTATTTATCCAGTCCTTTTAATCTGATTATTATTCTTTTTGGAAAGTCACAGCTTCCTATGATATTGAATATAATCATTTCCTTAAAGGTAATTTTAGCAGCCCTTACATTTGCTTATTTTTTGCGGCATGCAGGTAAAAAACCGGAAAAGAATCCGGGAATTGTAGTTTTTTCTTTGTTTTATGCTTTTAGCAGTTACGTTGTGGGATATTACTGGAACCTGATGTGGCTGGACTGTATTTATGTATTCCCTCTTATTATATTGGGAATGCAAAAAATGATGAATCAAAAGGACAGCCGGCTTTATGTTCTTACCTTATTATATAGTTTTATTTGTAATTACTACATAAGCTTTATGATCTGTTTGTTTTTGGTGTTATGGTTTTTTACCTTTCATTTCAAAAGCTTTACTGATTTTTTTGCCAGAGGATTGCGGTTTGCCATTGCATCCTTAACAACGGCGGCAATGAGTGCAGTGGTTTTGCTGCCGGCATATAAGGGAATTATGACGACAGCTTCCGCAAAGTTTGCCCTGCCGGATTGGAAATTCTACGGTAAGTTTGCAGATACCCTTCGTTCCGCATTGTTTTGTTCGGAGGTTACAACAAATCAGATCAATGATGCGGGAACCAATTTATATTGCGGTATTTTTACGGTAATGCTGGCAATTATGTTTTTGTTTATTAAAAATGTATCCCTTGAGCGTAAAATCAAATATTTTTGTATTCTTGCATTCCTGATTGTAAGCTGTAACAATCAGCTGTTAAATTATATATGGCATGGTTTCCATAACCAGTATGGAATTCCAAACCGTTTTGTATTTCTTTATATTTTTGTGTTGATCATAATGGCATATAAGGTATATCTGGAAAGAAAGCATATCAGGATTTATATGGTTGTGCTGTCGTATCTGGCCAGTATGCTGTTTGTGATATATTGTTATTTTAATGCTGAGATAACCTATGAGATTAAAACATATGTATGCAGTGTCTTTTTGCTTACGGTGTATCTTGTTTTGTTTGCTATGTATATCCGTATGCCGGAAGGAAAATATATACCAAGATATATGATGCTGGCAATTGCCGTATTAGAGGTAGTCACCAATGCATTATTCGGTTTTTCACAGGTAGGTTCTTCAGAGCCGGATTATTATTATGGGGATACATACAAATTCGATGCATTGAAGGAAAAGGTAAAAGAGGAAGAAGGAGAGAATGGATTTTATCGTTCAGATATTCTGATTCCCAAATTAGTGGATGAAGCGACATGGCATAATTTGAAAAGTGTTGGTATCTTTGGTTCAACAGTTCGGGGAGAACTGGTAACCACAATGGGACAGCTTGGTTTTTACACCGGAGCAAATGAATATCTGTATTATGGTGCAACCCCTGTGACAAATGCATTATTTGGTGTAAAATACGTATATACAAGAGAAAATGATTTTAATAATCTTTCCATGGATTTGTTTGCAACAGATGAGGATGTTTCTGTATATCAGAATCAAAGAACTCTTCCTGTGGGATACATGGTAAAGGATGACATATTAAAATTTGAACCGGGTACCAACGGGCCGTTTACCGTTCAGAATGAATTATCCGGTGCATTAACCGGTGTAGAACCGATATTTGCTACCATTTATGAGGACATGGATGCATCCTCCTACGGAACCAATATTAAGTTTACCCAGGTAAGCGACAATATGGTTTCTTATTCTGATGCCAATGGAAGTGCAAGAGTGGATATGTTATATACAATACCGAGGGATATGGATTTGTATATGAACTGCAGGGGCAGTAATGTTCATAAGATTGCATTATTGATAGACGGAACTGAGGTTGCATACGACAGATATCAGGGACAGATTTTTCATATCGGTAATCTGAAGGAAGGCCAGCAGGTAGATATACAGTTTGAATTAAATGACGGTAAGGATTTATCGGGAGAATTATACTGTTATCCGATGGAATTTGTTGAAAGTCAGTTCGAAGGGTTTTATAATATATTACGGAATCAGTCGATGGATGTAACAAAATGTACAGATACCAAGATAGAGGGCACATTGACTGTGAATCAGGATGGTGTATTTATGACATCTATTCCATATGATGAGGGATGGACATTATATGCCAATGGTAAGAAGGTAGAAACCTGTCGAATTTTAGACAGTTTTGTAGGTGCAAAGCTTCCAAAGGGAGAATATGATATCCGGCTGGTATATCATTGTTCGGGTCTGTTGACCGGTTTTGTAACTACGATGATAGGGGTTTTATGCTTTGGATTGATCTGCGTAGTGGAAAGGAAAATGCGTAAGAAAAAAGATCTGAAGAAGCAAAATGTATGAAGGAGGTAAAGAAATGGTTAAAAATGATGGGGTAAGCAGGACAAAGGTAATTTACTTTTTGTTGATTGCGGTGTTGATTGTGGTTGCAATTATTGGAGATTTTATTCTGATGGGCAAGCTGGATTCAGGAGAAGGAGAATTAAAGGGATCCATTATTGGCATATCAGTGGTAATTATTCTACTTGCAATTGTAATCGGAGCGGTTATGTTTAAGTTTGTAGCGGATGCGGAAAAGGATTCTACGGTAAAGAGTGATAAGTATAAGAAATTATTCTTAAATCTGCCGGTAGGATTTGCCCAGGCTCAAATCTTAAAGGATGCACAATCAGGAAGGAATATTGGTTATAAGATTGTGGATGCCAATGAACGATTTGAAAATTATTTTGGTCTGGCAAAATCCGACTACTACAGTAAAGTGTTATCTGACAGTCGTTTGGATGTATTACAGGATATTAACGCATGGTTTGAGGCATACAATAATTCCGGTACAAAATTAGGTGAGTTGTTGGATGTAGAGATAACCATGGAAAAACTGGAAAAGGTATTTAATACTGTAATGTACAAATCAGAAAGTGATTACATTAATATGGTAATCATTGATATTACAGAACAGAAGGAAACAGAGAACAAGTTATCAAAAGCAATTACAGATGCAAATGCGGCATATAAGACCCAGTCTGAATTTCTGGCAAATATGTCTCATGAGATCAGAACACCGATTAACGGTATTTTAGGTATGCTGCAGCTTACATTAATGAGTGAGGACCTGCAGGCGGATCATCGTGATAATTTGACTACAGCTAAAAACTGTGCCGATACATTATTACGTCTTATCAATGATATTTTGGATATTTCCAAGCTAGAGGCAGGAAAATACAATTTAAGAGAAGAAAACTTTGATGTAAAGGCTGCCATTGAGGAAATGGTTGCTGCTCAGGTTCCGATTGCGAAGGACAAGGGTCTGACATTGGATTGTAACTTTGACAGCAATATGCCGCAGCTTGTTCGGGGTGACGGACAGCGTATCCAGCAGGTATTAAATTGTCTGTTATCTAATGCCATTAAATTTACAAGTGAAGGTGGAGTCAGAGTTAAGGTTGCATGCTTAGATGACACCTTTGAAACCATGAAGCTTCGTATTGCGGTTGCGGATTCCGGAATCGGTATTGCGGATGAAGACAGAAATAAATTATTCATTCGGTTTTCACAGGTAGATGCTTCCGATACCCGTAAATACGGTGGTTCCGGTTTAGGACTTGTTATTACAAAACAGATTGTGGAATTGATGGGTGGTACCATTACAGTTCAAAGTAAAGAGGGAATCGGTTCTACCTTTATTGTAGAGGTTCCGCTTCATATTATAAAGGCAGCTTCTGAAGAAGAGGTTGTTGAAAGTGCAGTAACAGAGGACCCTGCGGTATTCTCATTAGTAGGACATGCCAAGGCAAGAATTTTGGTAGCTGAGGATGAACCGGTGAACCAGCAGGTAATCGGTAAGCTGCTTGGTATGGCAGGTTACTCTTATGATATTGCAGAAAACGGAGAAAAGGCAGTTGAGTTATTCAAGCAGAAGGAATATCAGGCAGCATTGTTTGATGTACAGATGCCGGTTATGGATGGTCTGGCTGCAACAAGAGAAATCCGTAAGATTGAAAGAGCGGAGAAGAGAACACGTCTTCCGATTATTGCAGTAACTGCAAGAGCAATGTTCGGAGATAAGGAACGAATTCTGGAAGCACAGTTAGATGATTATATTGCAAAGCCGTATAATCTCAATGATGTTGTGGAAACATTAAACAAATATGTAGAGGGATAATAAAAGTAGTGATATAGACCAAAATAAGGGTCGGATACAGAGCGTGTCCGGCCCTTATTTTGGTCTTTTTTATGAAACAATAATGAAATAAAAATAACAGGAGGTTCATAAACAGGGTGGTTTATGAACTTTTTATTTTGTTTATGCAGTTTTGTTCATAATCGTGGACGAAGTAGGATGCAATTCCTATAATGACGAAAAGTAAAGGGAAACACTTACGAATCTGAAAAGGAGAAACACAGTGATATTTAAAACAATAACTTTATTTGCATTTCTTATTCGGTCTGCTTATACGGATTTAAAGGAGGATAGGATTGAGAACCGGCTTATTTTGTCGGGGTATGTGACAGCGATGATATTTGCTTATATACAATCCGGCGTATCCGGTATGTTAAAAAGTACAGCTGCAGCGGGAATGGTAATTCTTTGTCTCTTTCCATTGTTTATGATAAAGGGGCTTGGGGCAGGAGATATAAAGCTGTTTTCATTGATTGCTGCGTTTTTTCGGGAAAAGATAATTGGTATTATCGCATTTTCATTTTTGGTTGGGGGCTTCATTATCCTTGTTATGATGATGATTCGGTGGTTTAAAAAGGTTCCGGTTTATAAAAAGAATGAAAGTATACATTTTTCGATACCAATTGCAATCGGAACGTGGATTCAGATAATTGGTGACGTGTTAAAGGAGGTTACATGAAAACGGTAAAGATAGGCGTATATGATGAGGAGCCGGAATATGTTGAGATGTTATGTAGTTTTTTGAAGGAATGGGGAAGAGGAGCGTGGATTCTTTCCGGTTATACACAAAAAGATATGGTAAAAAAGGCGGTTTCGTCAGGACGAATGGATTTATGTATTTCTACAGAGGAGGAGCTTCTGAATGAAATACAAAAAGAGGAAAAGGAAATCGGTTTACTGTTTCTGACCAATGGGGAAGAAAAAAATCTGACCACGGGAACAATCAGTCAGGTTTATCGGTTTCAAAGCGGAAGAGAGATTGCAGAACAGATCAGCCGGATTTTCAGCAAAAGCAGAAGGTCAGGAGAAAAGGAATTTATCGGAATTTATTCTCCTATTGGAGGCTGCGGAAAAACAAAATTGGCGGTAGATATTGTGGAGCGAGGCAGAGTGGGTAAGTACTTATATTTTGGAATGGAAGATTTCAGTTCCTTTGAAACATTTTCTGATACGGGAGAAGTTCTGTATTACATAAAGGAAAGAAATGAAGACCGGGTACAAGATATCATTCATGACTGTGATGGCAAAATAATTCTTGGTCAGGGTGCATTTGAAAATCGCTTTTTGGAAAAGGAGGATATTGCATGGTTTCGGGAGAATTTGAAGGAAAGTATATATGATGGGGCTGTTTTTGATATTGGAACCGGATCTGTTAAGGATGTGGGAGTGCTTTATTATTTTGATTACATTTTTGTGCCTATATTACAGGGAGCTTATCATGATGCCAAGGTGGAACATTTTAAGCAGGTAATCAAATTATATGATGCCGGGGATTTGTGGGAAAAGATAACCTTTTTGGATATGGAAAATCAAGAGATATTAATGAATAAAATCGAGAAAATAATAAATGGTGGAATCGGGTTTGAAAAATTTGGAGCAGGAAAAATGGAAACTTCATAATGTGTTAGAGGAACATTTCAGTTTGAATCAGGAATTGACGGATGATGAGATAAAAGCATGTATCGAGGCTTCTATTATGGAAAGAAGTAAAGAGATACCACTTACCTTTGAAGAAAAAAAGCAGTTGAAAAAAGAGTTGTTCAATTCCTTTCGGAAATTAGACGTGTTATCGGATTTACTGGAGGATGAAAGCATATCGGAAATTATGATAAACGGGCCTGAAAATATTTTTATAGAACGAAAGGGAAAGCTATATCCCGTTGGAAAAGCATTTTGCAGTGAGGAACGATTGCGTACCGTGATTCAACAGATTGTCGGAAGCTGCAATCGTATTGTAAATGAAACGGTTCCTATTGTGGATGCCAGATTATCCGATGGCTCCAGAGTAAATGTTGTACTGCCGCCGGTTGCGTTAGACGGAGCCACTATGACAATCCGGAAATTTCCAAAGAATTTTTTCACAATGGAAATGCTGATTCAAAATGGTTCTATAACAAGAGAGGTTGCACATTTTTTACATCAGCTGGTAACTGCAAAATACAATTTGTTTATAAGTGGGGGCACAGGCTGTGGAAAGACCACATTCTTAAATGTTTTAAGTAACTTCATATCCCATGACGAAAGGATTATTACCATTGAAGATTCAGCAGAATTGCAAATATCCTCTGTAAAAAATATTGTCCGCCTGGAGACGAGAAATGCAAATGTGGAAGGAGAAAATGCAATATTCATGTCAGCGTTGATCAAATCCGCACTAAGAATGAGGCCGGATCGTATTATTGTTGGAGAGGTCCGGGATCATGCGGCTATGGATATGGTAAACAGTATGCTGACCGGCCATGATGGAAGCATCAGTACCGGCCATGGCAATTCTGCTTCCGAGATTCTTCTTCGATTGGAAACCATGATCCTAATGGGATATGATATGCCGATTCTTGCAATTCGTCAGCAGATCGCAGCCGCTATCGATGTTATTGTTCACTTGGGCCGGCTTCGGGATAACAGCAGAAAGGTGTTGGAAATTGTAGAGGTATTAGGCGTGGAAGCAGGAGAGATTATAACAAAACCCTTATATCTTTTCGAAGAAACCGAGGAGGTTGACGGAAAAATCAAGGGTACCTTGAAAAAGTGTAATTCCCTGTCTAACACAATGAAACTAAAACAAAACGGATTGGAGGTATCGTGGTAGTGTTACCGGATTATCGTACATATCAATTTGGCAAAAAGGACTGGTTGGAGCTGATTGGAGTATTCGTGGCAAAAGGGTTGTTACTCAGTTTTTTATTTTATGATTCTTATCTTGGTTTCTTCTTTCTTGTGCTGTTTTCCTATTACGAATATAAGGAAATGCAAAAGAAAAAATTAATCCGGCAAAAACAAAGGTTGACTGCGCAGTTTAAATCTATGATGGAAGCACTGGTTACGTCATTGAATGCAGGATATTCTTTGGAAACTTCTTTTGGCGATGTGAAAAGGGATTTGTCTCTCATCTATGAAAAGGATTCCTTTATTCTAAAGGAGATGGATATTATTTTAAAGGGAATAAAAATGAATATACCGGTGGAACGTCTGCTTACGGATTTTGGAAGAAGAAGCGGTAATGAGGATGTTCGTAACTTTGCCAATGTAGTTGCGGCAGCAAAAAGAAATGGTGGAAATTTGATTCACATTATTCAGAAAACAGTCAATTGTATTTCTGACAAAATCAGTGTAGAAGAGGAAATTCAAACGATGATTGCTGCCAAAAAATTAGAACAACGGATTATGATGGTTATGCCATATGGAATACTTTTATATTTACGTTTTGCAAACAGGGGTTATCTGGACCCGTTATATCACAATATAGTCGGCATATTTCTAATGACCGTATTTCTAATGTTAATTTACCTGTCTAATTTCTGGGCAAAGAAAATAATGGAGATTTGTGTATGAGAATATTTTACGGAATTGCATTTATTCCTCTGATAGGAGGATTCCTGCTATATGGAGCTGTCAAAAAGAAAGACAGTTCACTGCTAAAAAAGTGGGAACTGTTTTTAAAAACGCATGTATATATTTTAATAATATTAACTGTAGTTAACTCTGTTTGCTTTGCATCTGCAATTTTTTCAAATAATGACTCGTCAATTGTAATCGAAAAGGATACCTATGGAGGAGAGAGTCAGGATATTCCTATCCGGTTAGAAAAAGGAGAAGAAAAAAAGGACATAACATTAAAAATTTCTCCAAGAATTTATTCCCAACAGGAAGCAATTAAAAAAATGGAGGAAGCATTTTTATATCTGGATGAAAATATAATCGGAGAAAATGAATCTTATCACCATATTACTTCTGATCTGAATCTTACTTTAGATGAATCCAAGTTTCCCTTTGAGCTGGAATGTGTATCGGATCAGTACTTTGTAATTGATAATGAAGGAGTGATACACAATGATGAAAAGATTTTGAGGAAAAACGGATTTTCCAATATAGAAGAGGGAATTCCCGTTACAGCTAAAATTACACTGTATTATCAGGAATATCACCGGGAAAAGGAGTATTCCTTTGTAGTTTATAAAAAGGAAAAGACAAATGAGGAAAAGATATTTTCCGGGGTGATTCAAAAATTAGAGACCATAGAAAAGAAAGCTTCCGGAAAAAAGAAAGTAGAAATTCCAATTACAGTGGATGGTGTATCTGTTACCAGATTGGATCAAAGAGGAATCAAGACCGTTTATATCTGGTTGTTTGGATTCTTGTTAGTGGGACTGTTCTGCTTGCGGGAAGCAGAACAAAAAAAGGCACTGGAAAAGAAACGGGAGGAAGAACTATTACAATGCTATCCATGGTTTGTAAATGAACTGGTTTTATTATTGGGTTCCGGGATGCAGGTAAAAAATATATTTGCACTTTTGATTTCTGATTACAAGGAACAAAAGGGAGAGAATCGTGAGCAAAAGGTTTTAATGGATGAATTGGAGATTTCAAGAAATCATTTTCATATGGGGATGTCCGAAACCATGGTTTATTACCAATTAGGGAGAAGGCTAAAGCTCCCCTGTTATATAAAATTAATGACATTGTTAGAACAAAATGCAAAAAAGGGTGCTAAGGGTATGACGGCAATGATGGAACAGGAGGAGCATGCTGCATTAGAAGCAAGAAAGAACCTGGCAAAAAAACGTGGAGAAGAAGCCGGAACAAAGCTGTTGGGACCTATGGTTTTATTATTACTGGTTATAATGCTGATTATTATGTTTCCTGCATTTATGAGTTTTCAAGCATAGGGGAATCGGAACAAAAATGGGGAATCGGTAGTCAGATTATATAAATATGAACAAAGGAGGTGGCAATATGAAGTGGATGAGAAGTATTGGACATGATTTCTTAAAGGATGAATCAGGCATGGGTGTTGTTGAGATCATTCTGATTATTGTTGTATTAATTGCAATGGTAATTATTTTTAAGGATCAAATTACGAATCTGGTAAATAATATCTGGGACTCTATTAATAAGAGTGCAAGTCGGATTTATTAGTTACAGAATATCTGTCAGTTAAGTGATGGAATATCTGTGTAGGCTACTTATGTAATCAAAATGTCACAGGAGGTATACTATGAACAACAAGGGCCAGACAACTGTATTCATATCATTATTAATTTGTGTATTATTAGCGCTTACTTTAACGGCATTTGAAGGGGTTCGATTATATACAGGAAAAGTAAAAGGGATAGCCTGTGTTCATAGTATGCGTACCGGAATTTTAGCAGATTACAATGAAGAATTATTCAAACGGTATCAGCTATTGTTTATTGACAGTACATATGGAACAGGAAGTAATGGATATCTGGAAGAAAAAATTACAGATTATATGGATGTATTTTTAAATGGAGAAACAGATCATCCTTCTGTTTATGAATATAGCGTAGAAGATATCAGTGTGAATGATGCAATCAGTATTTTGGATGATGATATGAAATTGTTGAAAAAACAAATTATGGAATATGAGGAAGCGGTAGGCGCTGCTGACTGGGTTGCTAATTTGATTGACAGAGTAGGGGATACTTCTTCTACTGTGGAAAGTGCCGCAAGGCAGACAGAGGAAAATGCAAGAGAAGGTCAGGAAGCGATATCGTCGGAAGGGGTGTCGGAACAGGAAGACCCAAGAGACATTTTAGCCAATATGTTAAAGGGAGGGATTTTGAATATTGTTATGCCGGAGCATCATTTATCCGATGAAGCTTTGCCCCTTCAAAGAACATATGCGTCCTTCGGAAATTCTCGAAGCACTGCTTTTGATGATATTGGATATCTGAATCGTTTTTTAAGAGCATCCGTAAATGATACAAAATTTTCCGGTTTAAAACAGGAGGCTGCTTTTTTAAATTACATAAGGAATCATTTTTCCAATGGAGTACATGTATATGACGACACCGTTATGGAATGTGAACTGGAATATTTGTTAGAGGGAAAAAACAGTGATTTAAAGAATATGGAAGGAGTTGCAAATGAACTGGTTTGGATGAGAATGCCAATTAATTATGGATATCTGGTAAGGGATCCGGTGAAAAAGAAGGAAGCGGAGGCAGTGGCAATGGGTATTTGTGCAGCAACAGGTACATTGGGTCTGGAGAAGGTTGTACAGTACTTATTATTAGGCTGCTGGTCCTATGCGGAGGCCTTGTATGATGTGAAGGATCTTTTGGCAGGATATAAGGTGGCATTTTTAAAAACAGGGGAAACATGGAAAACCGATTTAAGAACATTATCCTGCAGTGGACGGGTTCAGGAAACCAATGGGCTTTATTATGAAGATTATCTGATGCTTTTGTTTGCAAAAGACCATATGCTTAAAATGAATGATTATTACAGTAGAATGTTAGACATTATGGAGATTAATATACAACAGGAAAATCCGGAATTTTTCATAAAAAATTGTATGGGGAAGATGACTATACAGGGAAGAATCATTTTAGAGCCTTTGTTTGCAACAGGTGGAAATACAGAGGATTATACATATTATTTAAACGAGACAATCTCTTATTGTAAAGAAGAGGATTAAATGATTGGGATAGGAGTTCTTTTTCTAAAAGCTCTTATAGGAGTTACCGTAATCAGAGTAAATGCATTTCATTTTTCCAATAGCACTTCTGAAAAAAATATCCAAGTATGAACAAGCACCTATAAGAGTTTTTAAAAGAAGATAAGGAGACAGAGAATGATAGATAGGAACAAAGGACAAAAACATACAGGAGCAGTAACAGTAGAAGCATGTCTGGTTATTCCCTTATTTTTATTCTTTTTCCTGTCTATGGCATCTATTATCATGATATTTTTCTGTGATGCACATATTCATCAAAGTTTAAGTGATACCGGACAGGTTATTTCAAGACAATGCTACAAAAATCAGATAATTGCAAATGAGAGCATATCCAATATCAGTGATAGAATTGTATTAAATACGCAATTTTCAAAGTTTTTGGGAAATGATTTTTTTGTGGAACGGGTTGTTTTGGGTGGCAGACATGGAATCACCCTGTCTTTAACAGAGGATAATAAGAATCCAAAAATATTTTATCTGAAGGCAGATTACGTTATAAAGGTTCATGTTCCCATATTGGGAACACTTAAAAGAAAAGGACAGGCAACCGTTAAGCAGAAGGGGTTTGTAGGTTATACAAAGGGGGAAGAGGAAATAGATCCCTATGTATATGTTACTCCTAATCAGGCAGTGTATCATTGCAGCAGAATCTGTACCCATTTGTCTTTGTCCGTAAGGGAGGTGTCTGATGCCAATCGCAGTCTATATAAGCCCTGTCGGTTTTGCCGATACGCAGAAAACAACAGTGGAACAATTTATGTAACAAGAACATCGGACTTGTATCATGAAAGCAAGGGATGCAGCGGCTTAAAAAGAAGTGTTACCAGAGTTAAGAAAAGTATGGTAGCAGGGCTGCCGCCTTGCGGAAGATGTGGGAGGTAGTTATGGTTTCAAACAATAAGGGCACGATTACCATTGAAATGACTTTGTTAATTCCCCTCATTTTAGGGATTGTATATTTGTATATTATGTATTTGTTATTTTCCTTTGGTTTGTCGAAGCAGATGTATGAAGAGACAGAAAAATTATATCATCAGGAGTTGACAGATCAAAAGGAGGTTTCTTTATCTGAAAATCAGCTTACCTATAATTTGTTTCATGTAAAGAATTATGAGATTACATTAAAATTAAAGAGGGATATAGAAGATCCTGTTGCGTATATAAGGAGGTGGCAGCTTGCAGCCCGCACAGATTCATAAGGATGGTTTGCAGCAATATGTATTTTTTCCTTTGGAGAAAAAGCCGAAGGAGGGGTATGTGAATCAATTGTTTCAGTATCACAAAATTCCGGGATTTTTAAATTATGAGATTAGAAATATGAATGAACAATATTATATTTATTATCGGTTAAAGCATAAGTCATCCATTGGTTTTTTAAAGGAGCATTTATCCTTTCATGAAAGAATGATGGATGGAATGGTACATTCGGTTTTGGAGATTATGAAGACATGCAAGGATTATTTGTTATCCTGTCAGAATATTATATGGTCAACGGAATATATATTCATTGATATGGAAACCGGGAAGCTGGAATTTTGTTACTGTCCAATAGAGCTTGAGGATAATAATGTATGTGTATTTTTGTCGGAACTTATGCAGATTATTGGAAAAAAGAATGAAGCAGCCATGCTGACACTTATGCAGTTATATGATTATGTGACAGAGCCGGAATCATGGGATAAAGAAAATCTGCTGATGCCGCAAAGGAGGTCTGCGGATGTGTTCCAAGTGGAGGAGGACGTTGAAGCGGATTGTAAGAATACAGGGGATAAGGATGAAAACAGTGAAGAAAAAGAGGAGCATAAAGAGAAAAACAAAAAGGAGGGCTGTCATAGAAAAAAATTAATTTTTTGGTGCATATTAAGTGTATCGGCAGTGTTGTTTATTTTGTTTGCGGCAGGTATTTGTTTTGGAATATTGGACAGCAAATATACTTCCATTATTATAATTTTATTTGTTTTGATAATGGGATTTTTAATTATGGGCATTCCGGAACAAAAGAAAGAAAAGGATAGAGGCACTCCGACGCTGCAGGATTATTTTGCAGACTCAAAGGAAGACGCAGAAGCAGTGCAGGAAGAAGAGGAGAAAAGGAACAGGCGTCCCCTCTTTCAACCTGACGAAGCCCTTTACGGAGAAACGACAATCCTGCAGGAGGAACCGCCGGAAAACAGTAGGATTTTCATAGAGGATTATCCAAGGGAATTGATGCTTTATCCAAAAACCGAACATCAATATCCGGATATGGAAATCAATTCTCATAGTATTATCGTTGGATGTATGAAGGAAAACTGTGATTATGTTCTTTCAAAACGGGGTATCAGCAGGATTCATGCCAAGCTGATAAAAGTAGAAAATATGTTATATATATTAGATTTGAATTCTACAAACGGGACTTACTTAAATGGTGAAAGATTGGAAGGTGGGAAAGATTATCTGTTGAAAAAAGGAGATCTTGTAGCATTTTCCCATATTGAGTTTCTTGTAGATGAAAAAACGGAGAAAAAGGAAATGTATTGAAAGATATAATTTCCTTTTTTATTTGTAAAATTCAGCATTTTCAGCTATACTTATACTAGGTATGCGAAAAGAGGTGATTTCCACGAAAATCAATATTTATTATGGTGGAAGAGGGGTAATGGAAGACCCGACCATCTATGTATTAAATAAAATGACAGAAGTGTTGAATGAACTCCGGGTGGAGGTGAATCGTTATAACATTTTTGAAGATAAAAATGCAATTGCTACATTGCCGGCTACATTAAAGGACGCAGATGGAGTGATTCTTGCAACCACTGTGGAATGGTTTGGAATCGGCGGCTATATGCAGCAGTTTTTGGATATGTGCTGGCTCTATGCAGATAAAGAGGCATTACGGGATAAGTATATGCTTCCGGTTGCGATGGCAACAACCTATGGGGAGCGGGACGCAGAGCTTAGCCTTGTAAAGGCATGGGAAACGTTAGGTGGAATTCCTATTACCGGTCTGGTTGCCTATGTAGAAAATTTGGACGAGTTTGAGGAGAATGAAACCTATCGTCAGATTATAGAAAAAAAGACAGAGACGTTATATCGTTCTATTAATCAGAAGACCCAGAGTCTGCCTACCAGCAATCTGGCAGTAAAGACCAGTCTTTTAAAAACAAGAACCATAGAACTGACGCCTCAGGAAAGCGAACAATTATCAAAGTTCGTCAGTGATGAAACATATGTGAGACAGCAAAAAGAAGATATAGAAGAATTGTCCGCTATGTTTAAGAAAATGCTTCATGACACCTCTGATTCCAAGGAAGAAAAGGAGCAGGAGAAAGCTGGGAATACCAAGGCTGCTGCCAGAGTTTCCCACATAGAGGATGTTTCGGAGGAAGCAAAGGAAGAGATACCGGAATCGAAAGAGGCGGAGGAAAAACGAATTGATGCTTCTGCAGATCGTCTGGTTATGAATTTTATTAAACATTACAATCCCCAGCCTGATTTCACGGCTTCTTATGCCATTATCATATCAGACAAGGATTTGATCCTGCATATTGAGGCAACACCGAACCATGTAAAATGCTTCTATGCGGCAACGGATGAAGCAGATGTGATCCTGCGGACAACAACTGCGGTTTTGTTCCATATTTTAGATGGTCACAATACCTTCCGTAGAGGATTTATGGCAGGTGAGATTTCTGCGAAAGGAAACTTCAAAACATTACGGATGTTGGATGAGATTTTTTCCTTTTCAAAAGCAGAGTAGAGGATAGTTAAGGAGAGATTTTATGTCTTATATGGCATTATACAGAAAATGGAGGCCGGATGCCTTTGATGAGGTTAAGGGACAGGAGCATATTGTAACGACTCTGAAAAACCAGATTACCCATAATCGTATCGGACATGCATATTTGTTTTGCGGAACAAGAGGTACCGGTAAGACAACGGTAGCAAAATTATTGGCAAAGGCGGTTAACTGTGAGCATCCAAAGGAAGACGGAAGTCCTTGCGGAGAATGTGAAACCTGTAAAGCCATCAGCTCTGGCAGCTCACTGAATGTAATAGAAATAGATGCTGCATCCAACAATGGTGTAGATAATATACGAGAGATAAAGGAAGAGGTGCAATACTCTCCAACCAGTGGAAAATATAAGGTCTATATTATAGATGAGGTTCATATGTTATCCACAAGTGCATTTAATGCCCTGTTGAAAACCTTGGAGGAACCACCATCTTACGTTATTTTTATTCTGGCTACAACGGAATTTCATAAGGTACCGATCACGGTTGTATCCCGCTGCCAGAGATATGATTTTAGAAGAATCAGTATTGAAACGATATATGACAGATTGATGGATTTGTTACACCGGGAAGGAATTGAGGCAGAGGAAAAGGCAGTCAGATATGTTGCAAAGGCTGCGGACGGTTCCATGCGTGATGCTTTAAGCCTGTTGGATCAATGCATATCCTTTTATCTTGGACAGACTTTGACCTACGATAAGGTGCTGGAGGTTTTAGGCGCTGTAGACGTGGATGTTTTCAACCGGTTGATGATCTGTGTCAGCAGGAATGAAACAATGAAAGCTCTGGATATTATAGATGAAGTAATCTGGCAGGGACGGGAGCTTTCCCAGTTTGTTGTGGATTTTACGTGGTACATGAGGAATCTGCTTTTACTGAAGGCATCGGATGGTATGAATGACCAGTTGGATTTATCCAAAGAAAATATTGAGGAAATGAAAGTCATTGCCGACGGTACGGACATGAATTTCCTGTTACGGAGTATCCGGATATTTTCGGAATTATCCAATCAGATTCGTTATGCAACCCAGAAAAGAGTTACATTAGAAATTGCAATTATTAAGATGACAACGCCTCAAATGGAACAGGATATGGAATCTTTGTTAGAAAGAATTCGTTCCTTAGAAGAACAGGTGGAAGCATTCCGGAATATGGATATGACTAAGCTGATATCATCTTCAAAAGAGGAGGAGCCTGCTCAGGAAGAAAGTACAACCATGATTGGTAATCGGGATGAGCTTGTAAAGCAGGAACTGACCCCTGCAGAGTTTGAGGATTTGGGAAATATTATTTCTATTCTGAAAAATCTGCATCAAAATGAAACAGCACTGGATTTACTGGGAATGGGAACCATTAAAATCCTGCAAAGTGCAGTCATTAATCCGGGAAATGACAGGTCATCCATCGTAATTGCCTTTGAAGGTGATGGATATGGCGGCATGGATTATGATAAGTGTAACAAGGATACTGTCATAGAGGGACTGAAGCAGTTAATTGCACAGCAGACAGGAAAGACAGTAGAGATTCATATGGTACTAAAGAATAATATTCAGGAAGTGGATTTTAATAGTGTTAATTTATCTATGGTTAATTTTGACGGTATTAGATATGAATAAATAAATGTAAATATAAGGAGGACTCAAAATGGCAAAGAGAGGTGGATTTCCCGGAGGAATGGGAATGCCGGGAAACATGAATAATTTAATGAAGCAGGCACAGAAAATGCAAAAGCAGATGGAGGAACAGGCAAAAGCATTAGAGGAAAAAACATATGAAGCCAGCGCAGGCGGTGGAGTTGTTAAGGTTGTGATCAGTGGTAAGAAAGAAATTACACAGGTACATCTGGACCCTGAGGTTGTAGATCCTGATGATATTGAGATGTTAGAGGATCTGGTTATGGCGGCTGTGAATGAGGCAATTCGCATGCAGGATGAAGACCAGAATACATCCATGTCAAAGATTACAGGCAACATGGGCGGACTGGGAGGTCTTCCATTCTAATGGATTTATATAGTGAACAGGTAAACCTTTTGGTAGAAGAGTTGGGAAGATTACCCGGAATTGGAAGTAAGTCGGCTCAGCGTCTGGCATATCATATTATCAATATGCCCATGGATCAGGTAAAGTCTCTTTCCGATTCCATTATTTCTGCCAGAAAAAACGTAAGATATTGTAAAGAGTGTTATACTCTTACAGACAAAGAAATCTGTCCAATCTGTGCATCAAACAATCGTGATAAAAAAACCATTATGGTTGTAGAGACACCGAGGGATCTGGCCGCATATGAGCGGATCGGAAAATATAATGGTGTATATCATGTATTACATGGTGCAATATCCCCAAAGCTGGGAATTGGACAGGATGATATTAAGTTAAAGGAATTAATCCAACGATTAAGAGGCGATGTAGAAGAGTTGATCATTGCTACGAATTCAGGAGTAGAGGGGGAGATTACAGCGATGTATATCAGCAAGCTGGTAAAACCGACAGGAATTAAAGTGACCAGAATTGCATCCGGTATTCCTGTTGGAGGGGATTTGGAATGTATCGATGAGGTAACGTTGCTTCGAGCCTTGGATGGAAGAACCAGTTTATAATATGGTTACCGGCATAAGTGGATACACTTATGTATCTGCATATAGATTATGAGGAGATTATTATCCGGAATAATGTGGTGATGAACACAAATGAAAGGAAGGTATCAGTATGAAAAGAATTGGTATGTTAACAAGTGGTGGCGATTGTCAGGCACTGAATGCAACAATGAGGGGTGTAGTTAAGGGATTAACGAACATATATAAGAAAGAGGTTGAAATATACGGATTTCTTGAGGGTTATAAAGGTTTGATCCGTAATAATTACAAACTGTTAAAAGCATCTGATTTTTCAGGGATTCTGACGAAGGGTGGAACAATTCTTGGAAGCTCCAGAACACCTTTTAAGTTAATTGATGAGCCTACAGAGGATGGTATTGATAAAGTTAAGGCAATGAAAGAAACCTATAAGAATCTGAAGTTAGACTGTCTGGTTGTATTAGGTGGTAATGGTTCGCAGAAAACAGCAAACCGTCTTCGTGAAGAAGGTTTGAATGTAATTGGTCTGCCAAAGACAATTGATAATGACTTATGGGGAACGGATATGACCTTCGGATTCCAGTCTGCTGTAGACATTGCTACACAGGCGATTGACTGTATTCATACAACAGCCGCTTCTCATAATCGTGTATTTATTGTTGAAATCATGGGTCACAAGGTAGGACATATTACATTGCATGCAGGTATTGCCGGTGGTGCAGATGTTATTTTATTACCGGAAATACCATATGATATTAATAGTGTATGTGCAGCGTTACAAAAGCGCACACAGCAGGGTAAGGGATTTTCTATTATTGCCGTTGCGGAAGGAGCGATTTCAAAAGAGGACGCAGCACTTCCTAAGAAAAAGAGAAAAGAGAAAATTGCAAATCGGGCATATCCTTCTGTGGCATATGAAATTGCCGATCAGATTAAGGAGACTTGCGGGTGTGAGGTTCGTGTCACTGTTCCGGGACATACACAAAGAGGTGGCAGTCCGGATGCATATGATCGTGTATTATCATCTCGCTTTGGTGCATATGCAGCACAGTTAATTAAGGAGCAGAAGTACGGACGTCTCGTCGTTTTGAAGGAGAATGATGTCACAGATATTGGATTAGAAGAGTCTGCAGGAAAGTTAAAATATGTATCTCCTGAGGATAGCATTGTAAAGAATGCAAGAGCTTTGGGAATTTCCTTTGGAGATGAATAATCTAATAAAGTAACAAAAAATCTATCGCGGGCGGATTGTAATATTCGTCCGCGTTATGACATTTTTCAGAATTTTGCATACTTTGTATATAGGAATGTAAATCAGGAGATTCTTATGTATATACAAAATGTTGATTTTGAAAAAATGTTTCCGGAGATTCCGGACTGTATAAAAGATGAACAACGCTGTATGAATGATTTTGACTATTTTAGAAGAATGTATCCGGCAAAGCTTAGACTGGTCGCCGGTATTATTGAACAGTACATGGATCAGTTTGAATATGAGGCCAGTCCTATATATGTAGAATATCCGGATCAGGTAACCATATATCGAATGGTAACACATATTTATAATTTATATTGGAAAAGCAGTAATGAGAATTTGGAAGAGGAAGACAAAAAAATGCAAATGAAGGATGTCATTTACATTATGGTTTGTCAGGAAATGTATATGAGAAGACGCAGAAAGGAACGATATACAAAACGATTTGTTATCTAGTACAGCGGCTTTAATAGGAGACAGAATATGGACGGAAGAGTAATATGGAGAATTGTTGTGTTGATCCTATGTTTTTTTGCAACAATTTTTCTTGTAAATAAATTTGAAAATGCAGGGGTTGAGGAGGTTTCCATCGAAATGGAACAGGCAACCCTGCCCATTGTATATGTTCGTTATAATAATGAATTTATAAATGTATTACATGGATATGCAGGTAAAGTAGATACTACATTTTTCAGAGATACCATAACTCCCATGGATTATGGCAGAGCAATTGAATTATGGATGGATCAGGGAAAAGTGGATTTTACATCTTATGAGTATGAGCTAAGGAGCTTATATCAGGGTGATCTGATCGAAAACGGAACTGTTGAGAATATGGAGCATGCTGACGGTTATGATAAGATGAAGATATCTTTCCGTACGGAGTTAGAGGAATTGCAGGAGTATGTCCTTGTTGTAAAGGCAATCGGAGCGGATGATGTTGAGGTACGGTATTACACCCGTGTTGTTGTGGAAAATAACTTCCATGCACCGGAGCTGTTGGATTTTGTTAAAACCTTCAGCGACGCACTGTTTGATAAGGATAAGGCAGAGAGTGTTATTTCAAAAAGTATTGAGCCTAATGATGAGGGAAATAACGAATATTTATCTCAGGTTGATATTCATTCCAGCTTTGATACCATTACTTTTGCTGACTTGAATCCTACAAGAATTACCACCCCAATTCCAAGTATAAAAGAAATTGATGACAGCTATGCTATTATTCAGTTAAAGTATCTGATTTCCGCTGTTGAGAATAAGGTTGTTGAAAATTATTATGTAACAGAGGAATATCGTGTCCGATATGTGGATCAGGAGAATGTGTATTTGTTAGATTATAATCGTTCCCAGGAGGCGATGTTTACTACAAACAATATTGATGCATCATCTAATTCCTTTAAACTGGGCGTTTTGGAGGACGATAATTTTCAGTATATGGCAAGCTCTGACTTGAATAAGGTTGCATTTACCCAGGCAAGACAGCTGTGGTATTATGACTATTCTTCCGGAACCATTACCAATGTATATGGTTTTTGTCAGGATGATAATTATACGGATGTCAGAGTTACTTATGATGAAAATAACATAAAAATCCTACGTATGACAGAGAAGGGAAATATTACCTTTGCGGTATACGGATATATGAATCGTGGTATACATGAAGGAAAAGTAGGAATAGCGGTATATGAATTTAATGCGGAAAAGGATAAGATACAGGAAATCTTATTTGTGGAAAATGATAAACCATATAACATTCTAAAGGATGATATGGAAACTCTGTTGTATCTGAATTCAGATGATGAATTCTATTATTTTGATAATGACAGTGTGGTTTGTATTGATACAAAGACGTTGAAATCCGAATTATTCATTGAAGATATACTAAGCGAGAATCTGGCAGTATCCCAGGATAATCATTTGATTGGATATCCGAATGAATTACTTACGGAGAATACAACCATGATTACCGTATTTGATTTGGAAACGAAGAAGAGTCAGGAGATAAAGGCGGGAGCCGGAGAAAAATTATCGGCAATTGGATTTGTAGAGAACGATCTTGTATTAGGAAGAATCCGTGATGGAGATATTGAGGTTGCTTTGGATAAGACAGTCATTTGTCCTGCATCAACCATTGATATTATAGACGGAAAGGGTAATGTTTTGAAGACATATGGCACAACCGGAGTTTATGTAACAGACGCGGTGGCAAAGGATAATGTGGTTTATTTGAATCGTGTCAGAAAGATTAATGGTGAATTTGAGGCTGCCACTCAGGACTTTATTACCTATAAGGAAAAAGAGGAGAAGACAAGTCTGTCTATCACATATAAAGGAACGGATATGGGCTATAATCAATTATATATGACCTTCCCCGGCAATATTTATGTGTCGGCAAATCCCCAGCTGTTAATTACAAAATCGACGGTGAATGATGAGGACACCACCGTAAAAATTAAATTTGACCATACCAATAAAAAATTCTATGCATTTGGACAGGGAAAATATATGAAGTCTTATCTGAATCTGAATGCAGCAGTTCGTTCCGCATATGAAAATGCGGGTGTAGTATTGGATGAGAATGGTGTAATTGTATGGCGTAAGATAGCGGTAAAGGATTATCACACTGTAGCAGATAAAATTAAGATTCATACTGTGGGAAGCATAGAGGATACGTTGGGGGCATGTATTTATATGATGGCGGAATATGAGGGCAAGACCCCGGATTATTCTGTATTGCAAAAGGATATTTCTCAGGGAGAAATGTCGGTTGAAGATATTATTTTAGAATTTACAGACAGGCAGGGTACCGATATTACAGGCTGTGACTTTGAGAACGGATTATACTATCTTTGTAAGGATGCACCTGTTATTACCCGGTTTGCAGATGGCACTTATGTATTGGTAACCAGTTATAATGGTGAGAAGGTAAGATATATCAATCCTTTAGAGTCAACGGATATTGTAGAACCGAGAGAGGAATTTGAGGCTAAGGTTAAGGACAGCGGAAATGTATTTATCAGCTATGTAAGATAGAGGAAATGGTTTTGTAAGAAATCTCCTGTTCATCAAAATGCAAATAAAAAACCGACAACATTATGTTGTCGGTTTTTTATAGTAATCATGAAATTACTCTTCAGAAATAACACCTGTAGGGCATGTTCCAGCACATGATCCACATGAGATGCATGCGTCTGCATCGATTTCAAACTTGCCATCACCTTCAGCAATAGCGCCTACCGGACAAGCTCCAGCACAAGCTCCACATGATACACAACCATCGTTAATTACAAATGCCATAATTGCGTCCTCCTTTAATGTAAATTAGGTTAAAAAACCCTCACTAATGATATTTTATCTCAACTATCCATAGATAGCAAGAGTTTTTTACGCTTCATCATTTCTTCTGCGCTTCATAGCCGCAAGAATTACTTCTCTTGCATGAATCGCTTTTTCCTGTGGTAAATTCTTCATACCTTTTAGTGGATAATCTATTCCAAGCTTTTCGTATTTGACCTCACCCATACCATGATATGGAAGACAATCTAATGCCTTTATGCAGTGGAACTGACCGATAAAATAACCCAGTCGGTCCAAATATACGTCATTAAGGGTAATGCCTTCTACAATAACATGACGAATCCATGTTTCTATATGATTCTCATCCAAATATGCCAGAAAATCTAATATATTGTCATTTGGCTGCTGGCAAAGCTTCATATGTTCCTCCGGATCAATATGCTTGATGTCAAGCATAACCAAATCCGTAACCTTAATCAATCGGTCAAATTTTTCCAAAAGTGCAGGATTGTCACGATGAAAAATAACACCGGATGTATCTAAGCAGGTATGGATTCCCTTTTTCTTACATGCTTCAAACAGTTCAATTAAGAAATCAATCTGCATCAAAGGTTCTCCACCGGTTGCTGTAAGTCCACCGTTGGCATAGAAGGATTTCATGGATTCAAATTGTTGAAGTAAATCTTCTACAGTATGGTCTTCACCACCATCCGGTTTCCATGTATCCGGGTTGTGACAGTATTTACAACGCATCGGGCAGCCTTTAAAAAATACTACATACCTCATGCCAGGACCGTCTACTGTACCACAGGTTTCTATTGAATGAATATGTCCAATCATAATCTTTTTCCTTTCTATTAATAATACGAATCAATATTTATTGTACCAATGAATATTGATTTCTATTATTAATTTTGAAAAGAAAGGCAAGGACATTATGTCCTTGCCTATACAATTCACATAATTGCCGTTATTCACAACCAATTATATTACATAGATTCATGGAATGTTCTAGAGATAACATCGTTCTGCTGCTCCTCTGTTAACTTAACGAAGTTAACTGCATATCCAGATACACGAATTGTTAACTGTGGGTAGTTCTCCGGATGCTTCTGAGCATCAACTAATGTTTCACGATTTAATACGTTAACATTAAGATGATATCCACCTTTTTCTACATAACCATCTAACATATTTACTAAGTTATCTACCTGCTGTGCACTTGCCATTGCATTATCCTCCTTATATATTTTATTTGGGTTAATCCTGATGTAACTCTTCGTCCATTCCTTCCATTAAGGTTGGAACGCTGCATGCAAGGTCTCCCTTTGCACAATCCAAACAACCAAGAGTTTCTTCGGTCTTTTCACCCATCGGTATTGTATCGTCCACGGACACATTAATGTGTCCGTGTCCATTTGTTACCATATCATCTAACATTGCAACAATGTCATCTACCTGATTTTGATCTGTCATAATAAACCTCCTCAAGTATTCAAACATGTATCATGTTTTATAGATATTTGAATTACTTGTTTAAGTCAACCTCGATATCACCAGCGAATACCTGATCTTCCTTACCAAGAGCACCTGGGATGATTGAGAATGTATTTGAAATACCATCCTGAGCATCTCTAAATGGAATCTTAGCTACAGAAGAAAGGGAAGCTACTGCACCGTGAGTATCTCTCTTATGAAGTGGGTTAGCACCTGGAGCGAATGGTTTACCTTTCTTACGTCCACAAGGTGTATCACCTGTGTTCTTACCATATGTTACGTTTGATGTAATTGTAAGGATAGACTGTGTAGGAATACCATTACGATATACATGCTGCTGACGAAGCTTATCCATAAATGTTGTAACGATGCTTGTAGCAATCTCATCTACACGGTCATCATTGTTACCGTATTTAGGGAAGTCACCCTCTGTCTCGTAGCTTGTTACGATACCCTGCTCGTTACGGATAACTTTAACCTTAGCATACTTGATAGCTGATAATGAGTCAGCTACGATTGAAAGACCAGCAACACCTGTTGCGAAGTATCTCTTAACGTCTCTGTCATGTAATGCCATCTGAATTCTCTCGTATGCATATTTGTCATGCATGTAGTGAATGATGTTAAGTGCGCTAACATAAACCTTAGCTAACCAATCCATCATATCGTTGAACTTATCCATTACATCATCATAGTCAAGGTAGTCACCTTCAACCGGACGATACTTAGGTCCAACCTGAACACCTGTACACTCATCAACACCACCGTTGATAGCGTAAAGTAAACATTTAGCTAAGTTAGCACGAGCTCCGAAGAACTGCATCTCTTTACCGATAACCATTGAAGATACACAACAAGCGATACCGTAATCATCACCGTGAAGAGGTCTCATTAAGTCATCATTCTCATACTGGATAGAAGAAGACTTGATAGACATCTTAGCACAGAACTGCTTCCAACCAAGTGGAAGTTTCTTTGCCCAAAGAACTGTCATGTTAGGCTCTGGAGCAGCACCTAAGTTGTTAAGAGTATTAACGAAACGGAATGACATCTTTGTTACTAATGTACGTCCATCAACACCCATACCACCAAGAGACTCTGTTACCCAAACTGGGTCACCAGCGAAGATCTGGTTGTACTCTGGTGTACGTGCAAACTTAACGCAACGTAACTTCATAACGAAATGATCGATGAACTCCTGAATCTGAGACTCTGTAAATTTACCTGCAGCTAAATCTCTCTCAGCATATACATCGAAGAATGTAGATGTACGACCAAGTGACATAGCAGCACCATTCTGCTCTTTAACAGCTCCAAGGTATCCGAAGTATGTCCACTGAATAGCTTCCTGAACGTTTGTAGCTGGCTTAGAAATATCAAATCCGTAGAATGAAGCCATCTTTGTTAACTCTTTAAGAGCTTTAATCTGCTCTGCGATCTCTTCCTTACCACGAATAACGTCATCAGTATAAACCTTACCGAAAGATTCCTTCTGTGCAACCTTATCCTCAATTAATCTATCTGTACCATAAAGAGCAACTCTTCTGTAGTCACCAATGATACGTCCACGTCCATATGCATCAGGAAGACCTGTAACGATGTGGTTTGTACGACATTTTCTGATTTCTGAATCGTAAACATCGAATACACCTTCGTTATGAGTTTTTCTATGCTTAGAGAAGAAGTCAACAATTTCAGGATCTACTGTATATCCGTTATCTTCACAAGCTTTCATAGCCATACGAAGACCACCGTATACGTTCATACCTCTCTTAAATGGAGCATCTGTCTGGAAACCAACAATAGTTTCTTTTTCCTTATCAAGGTAACCTGCACCATGTGATGTTAAAGTAGAAACAACCTTAGTATCCATATCAAGAACACCGCCGGCTTCTCTTTCTTTCTTTGTTAAGTCCATAACCTCAGCCCACAAATCCTTTGTATTCTGAGTAGGTCCCTCTAAGAAACTATCATCACCTTCATATGGAGTATAGTTCTTCTGAATAAAGTCACGTACGTCGATAAACTTCTCCCAGTTACCGCCATTGAAACCATTCCATGCTTCTGATTTCATTATTAAATTCCTCCTTTAAAATAGAATATTTGTGAAATTCATCATATGTAAGTAATCGTCCCCCCCAATGTAAAAATGTTTAAGGAAAATAATTACAAATTCCCGATGATTTCTCATAGCCTTATTATAGTTTTTTATTGTATACACGTCAACGGGAAAAGACTCTAATTTATGTATTTTTTCATGTACAAAAACATGGTATAAAAACGACAAATATCGATTAAAAGCAAGAAAAATCAGTATTTTGAGAAAATGAAAAATTGTATACACAACATGTGGGGTTTTGCGATTATAAGAAAATATGATAGAATAAATAAATCGAAAATGTGGAAAGAATTTTACGAATAGGATAGAATAAATAAATTGAAAATGTGGAAAGTATTTTGCGAAAAGGATAGAGTATAATGATATCGGAAATGGAAGCAGCTACAGTACTGGATGTCCGGGGAACCGTCATAGAGAAAAAAGAATATTTGGGAAATCGAGGGCTGGAACAGATTATCATTCCCCCTCATACAGAGCAGATACAGGCATGGGGATTTGCTCATTGCAAGAAGCTTCGAACCGTTTATATCCCAAAAACCATTTCTTATATAGAAGAAACTGCCTTTGACGGATGTGATGCATTAGAGGAAATAATCGTATACGAACAGGATGGAAGGACAGATGGATTTTCCATGGAGTGTATAAGGACATACCCTACGGAGGGAAGATTACTTGCCTTTGGAGTTGGACATTTTGGGGATTTGCGGCAGCATTCCCTGTTTGATTTTTCGGATATGGGAACCGAAAACTGGTATGCAAGATATGATAAATGGTTGGTTACCTATGTTAATGAAGATGACGGAAAGGATTTTCACCCCTTTTTGGCAGGTGGGGAGGAAGACTATGAGGATCCTTCTAACAGCATAGATGCCTTTTGCTTTCAAAAGCAGCAGGAGAAGATTCTTGGTATTTTGTACCGGTTGTCAGTGAAGAAAGAGGTACAGGGGGAGGAAATACTTACTTCCTATATAAGAGAGCACCGGGATGGAGTTGTGCCGGTATTGCAAAGCCTGAGAGAAGATAGTATAAATGGTGTCAGATGTCTTCATCAATATGGCTTGTTAACCGGAGAGAATACGGATGTATATCTTGGAGCTTTAGAGGGAAGCTTATTTACGGAAACAAGGGCATATCTGCTTTGGGTAAAGGATTTTGCAGTGGGCAGTGACCGGGTGTGGAACCGGTTTGAATTATAGAGGATGACATGGGAATCCGGTATTTTTGACAGATACAGAAATGGCTGAAAAGAGGACAAATATGGCAGAGAAAACCATAAAACAGGAAAAGATAAATCAATATGCGGAACAGATTATGAAGCTTGCAAGAGATACGATTACAATCCGGTTTCGTTTTTTTGACCGGGCATTGACGATGCTCCAATTGGAACCGAAGGATAGAATCGGAGGCTTTGCAACGGATGGGACACATTTATATTATGATCCGGCGGCACTGCTCCTTACGTATTTGGAGGAGCCGAATGTTGCGGTTCGCGGGTACCTTCACATGCTGTTGCACTGTATATTTTTCCATTCATTTCAATATGAAAAAAGGAATATGGAATATTGGGATATGGCAGTAGATATTGCGGTGGAAAATATTATATTGGAGTTAAATCTTCCATCCGCCGCGTTATCTAAGGACGGAGAGATAAAAGATCAGCTTCATAAGATAAAAAAATGGGTGCCGGAGCTTACCGCAGAGAAAATCTACCGGGAATTTTTAACCAATGGATTATCAAGGGATGCGGAGTCGAGATACAAAAAGTTATTTGCGGTGGATATGCATGACATATGGAGAAAGGATGTCGGGCAAAGGCAGGAAGAGCTTCTTATGACCGAAGAGCAGTGGAGAAAAATCTCAGAAAGGATTAAGACGGAGATCAAGGCATTTGCGAAGAATACGGAAGGAACGGACAGTCTTTCCGATAATCTGGAAGAAGCGACAAAAAAACGTTATAATTACGGAGAGATTTTGGAACGGTTTTCGGTGATGGGAGAGGAGCTTACAATTAATGATGATGAGTTTGATTACATTTATTATACCTATGGATTAAGGACTTATGGGAATCTTCCTTTGATTGAGCCGTTGGAATATAAGGAAGTAAAAAAGGTTCGGGAATTCGTTATCGCCATTGATACTTCCGCCTCCTGCAGGGGGAATATTGTAAAAGCCTTTTTGCAGGAAACTTATCAGATTCTGAAAAAATCGGAAAATTTCTTTCATAAGATAAATATTCATATCATTCAATGCGATGCCAGTATTCAGTCGGATACGGTTATTACAAATGATTCGGATTTTGATGATTTTATTAAAAACGGTAAGCTGAACGGATTTGGAGCAACTGACTTTCGACCGGTATTTACCTATGTGGATGAGATGCTGGAGGATGGAGCCTTTGAAAATCTGAAGGGATTGATTTATTTTACGGACGGATATGGTATTTATCCGGAGCGTATGCCTGCCTATGATGTGGTTTTTGCATTTTTAAATGAGGATGAGAACAGGGAAAAGGTTCCGGGCTGGGCATTAGAGGTTGTGTTAGAGGAAGAAGAATTAGAGGATATCAAAGAGAAAGGATAATAAAATGAATATAAATGAAGCAAAGGATTACATTAAACATTCCATACAGGTATATTTGAAAAAAGATGAGTTTGGGGATTATAAGATTCCGGTTGTACGACAACGTCCCATTTTTTTGCTTGGGGCACCGGGTATTGGAAAGACAGCGATTATGGAACAGATTGCACAGGAAATGGGAATTGCTCTGGTTTCTTATTCCATGACCCATCATACAAGACAATCAGCCCTTGGACTTCCTTTTATCAAGCAGAAGGAATATGGGGGAAAAACCTATGATGTTTCGGAATATACCATGAGTGAGATTATTGCGTCTGTATATGAGACAATGGAAGAAAGCGGTGTGAAGGAGGGCGTGTTGTTTTTAGACGAGATTAACTGTGTATCGGAGACATTGGCTCCTTCCATGTTACAGTTTTTACAGTATAAGGTATTTGGCAAGCATAAGGTGCCGGAGGGCTGGGTAATCGTAACTGCCGGAAATCCGCCGGAGTACAACAAATCCGTACGGGAATTTGACGTGGTTACCATGGACCGTTTGAAGGTATTATCTGTGGAAGCAGACTATAATACATGGAAAATATATGCCAGAGAGCGGGGGATTCATGGTGCAATTCTGAATTTCCTTGATATAAAGAAGGAATATTTTTACCATATGGAAACAACGGGAGCGGGACGTTCTTATGTAACAGCAAGAGGCTGGGAGGATTTATCCCAGGTTATGCTTTTATATGAAGAGGACGGATTGAAGGTTGATGAAACATTATTCGGTCAGTATTTGCAAAATGAAACCATTGTTAAAGAATTTGGTGCATATTATGATTTGTATAATAAGTACAAAAAGGATTATGAGGTGGAGGAGCTGCTTGCAGGAAACATCTCGGAAGGAATGATTTCAAAGGCAAAAAATGCGTCCTTTGATGAACGCTTATCCTTACTTGGCATGTTAATTGATAAGCTGCAGAGCGAAATGAAGGATGTCATGGAAACCTCGGCATACCTGACGGAGCTGATGCCACCTTTGAAGGCGGTAAAGACGGCGGACTCTGCCTATAAAATGATAGAGACTCAGGAAAAGGCGCGGGAAAAGCTTCTTCATAATCTGGCATCTGCGAATTCCTTATCTTCTGAGGATAAGAGAAAGCATAAGAGGATTCAGCTTTTCTTAAACACTGTGAAAAAAGAATTATTGGAATTCGGTATTTTAATGGATGATAATGACAGTGTATTTACGTTTGTAAAAGAAAGGTTTGACGGGCAGGTAGCAGACATGAAGACTGCTGTTGCCCATACAGGAGACCGACTTCATTATCTGTTTGAATTTGCAAATCAGGCGTTTTCCCAAGGGAATGAAATGCTTGTATTGGTAACAGAGTTAACGGTTAACAAATACAGTGCAAGATATATCAGTATGTACGGATGTGAGGATTATCAGAAGTATAACGGGCTGCTGATGGTTTCGGAAAGAAGTCAGGATCTGAAGGAAGAAATTAAGGATCTGATGTTGTAGATTGCAAGAACCGAATTTGGTTGCTTTTTATAACAGTCATATACCATTGCAGGTGCATTTTAAATAACAAAATTCGGTTGGAACATAATAGATGGGAGGATAACTATGGCAGCATTTGAATATGCCGCAGGTGATTATAAACTGGCATGTGAGACGAAGGAAAACGGAATCATTGTTACCGGAATCAGAGGGAACGGAAGTAACCTGACCATTCCGGAAGAAATCATATATCAGGATAAGGAGTATCCGGTACTGGAAATTGGAAAAAAAGCAGCGCTTGGCTGCAGAACGGTAAGAGAAATATTTGTTCCGGATACGGTTGTGGCAACGGGTGACTGGGCGTTTGCACAGTGTCCCCAGCTTACCAATATTCGGATTCCCCAAGGTGTGAGCTTGGGTGTTGGTGTGTTTGAGGATTGTCCAAGTCTTTTGCAGATTTGTGTGGAAGCTGCAAAAGAAGATTTTTCTCTTGATTTGTCCATATTGCTGGCAGTCTGTGTCCGGCGCCTTCCCTCCGAGGATTTGTTAAGAGATTCGGAGGTTGGAAGTGAGCATTGGTTTAGAAGGTGGGATCAGCGTCTGGTTACCTTTTTAAAGGAAGAAGATAAGGAAGGTTATCGGCATATGGTGCTTTGCGGAGAAGAGGATATCCGCAAAAATGTGCCGGAATTTATATTGGAAAAGCAGATGGATAAAAGCAGTCTTTGTCTGATTCGTTTGTTATATCACGAAAATCTGGATATGGAATACCGGGATTTTTACATCCATTATATATTATCCCATGGAAAGGGTTGTCCTTCTGAGGCTGCATGGAAGGCTCTGGCAGAACGATTCAGTGACCGCATGGTATTTTTTGATTTATTTGCGGATATCGGAGGTATCACAAAGGATACTGTAGATGCCATGATCGAAGATCTCACCGAACAGCAGGCAGAAGCAAAGGCATACCTGATCCGGTATAAGCAGGAGCATTTTGGGGACGAAGATATATTTGCAGGCTTCGAACTGTAGTGGTGGAACGAATTTTTACCTGTCGCAGAACAAAATGCATATGTATACCAGGAACAGGCTCTGGTAGCACATCGGCACTTAACGAGGTCATGCTGTTGCATTGACCGAGTTTAGTACCGCTATGTGCGGAATGAAGCGAAAGCGGGCCTGTGATGGTATACATATGTCATTTGTGTAGTGACAGGCAAAAATTCGTTTCGCAAATGTTGTGGGTTTTTGAAAATGTTGCTACCATATATGGGAGGGTCTGAAAAAATTCCGAAAAAAATAAAAAAATATGGGATTTTCTATAAATTATCTGTGGCATGAATCCGAAATAAGTAATGAACCTTATTATAGGCTAAAAGAAAATGACGATTTTCTTTTGATAACTATGAAATAAAGGTCATCCTGATTGCAAGAGGATGACGGACAGCACACATGGAGGTGAATGATTATGGGAATTGAAGCAATTCAAACAACAGTTGTTCCTGCACAGCAGGTACAAAGAGTAGAGCCGGTTACCACGGAGGGTAGTTATACATCCGGTTCCATCACAGTAACACCGTCTGAGACCGCTCCGGTTCAGGCAAGAAGAGACGATTATGGTTCTGATAGTCAGCAGGGACAGGGATATCCTCAGAATAAAAAGGAAGAGGGTAAGAATCTGAAGGACGTCAGCCCTGAGAAGGTAAAAAGTGCAATCGCAGATATCAATAAAAGAATTGCACCGACCAGAACAACCTGTGAGTTTAAGTATCATGAAAAAACAAACAGAATCTCTATTACCGTGAGAGATAAGGATACAGATAAGATTATTAAAGAGATTCCACCGGAGAAAACATTGGATATGATTGCCAGAAATTTGGAATTAGAAGGTATTCTTGTGGATGAAAAACGATAAGGAGGGAAAACAATGGCAGGAGTCAGAATGACAGGACTTGCTTCTGGGCTAGATACGGAAAGTCTGGTTGGGGAATTATCCAAGGCGTATCAGACAAAAGTGGATAATGCCAAGAAGGCTCAGACAAAGGCAGAGTGGAAAAAGGAAGCATGGTCTTCTTTGAATACAAAATTATTAAATTTCTACAAAGGCGCTCTTTCCACCTTTAAAAGTACCAGTACTTATAACACAAAGTCTGTTAAAGGTAATTTAACAGGTATGAAGGTTACAGCCAATGCAAAGGCAGTCAGCGGTAATCACACGGTGAAGGTTAACAGTACGGCAAGTGCCCAGATGTGGACCGGATACCGTATCGGAGGTAAAGGAAAGACCGTTGACGCAACGACTTACGAAGCAGCCACAGAGGGAAGTAAGAAGATATCAGAGCTTAAGAATGCACAGGGCTACAGTATCCAGAATGCATTAAACGGTTCCGGTTTTAAGGTAAGTGCCAATGGTGCAGATACAGAGGTTAAGATTCATATTGATGAGAATACAACCGTCGACGATATGGTTGCAGATATTAACAATCAGTTATCAGGAACCGGATTGACAGCCAGCTTTGAGAAAGGGGCGCTTAAGTTTGCTAATACTTCTGTTGGTGCAGACGGTAATGCCGGTTATGATATTTCTATTGAGGCATTAAATGAAACAAGTGCTACAGCTTTGGGAATATCGAAGGATGCAACGACCATCAAACCATTAGGAGAAGGCAATACAGAGAATACATATACGGCAGGTACTTTTGCTTATGGGGAGAAGAAAACACCGGATTCTGCCGTAACCGGCGCTACAAAGCTTACAGATCTTGGTATTGCAGAGAATACGGTTATTAAGGTTAATGGAACCGAGATTAATGTTGACCGGAATATGACCTTATCAGGACTTGCAACCGCAATGGGTAATACCGGTATGAATGCAAGCTATGATGCAGCTCAGGGAAGATTTTATCTAAGTGCAAAGAATACAGGAACAGAGAATGCATTTACGGTAGAAACAGATGATGATACATTAGATAAGTTAGGGTTAAAATTTGCTGATGATTATAAAGGAAAAATTGATGCCAGAGATGCATCCATTACTTATAACGGTGTAGAGTATACCCAGTCAACCAACACCTTTAACATTAATGGTCTTACTATCGAAGCAAGCGGTACCGGTGAGGAGCAGACCTTTACGGTAGATAATGATATAGATGGTATTTATGATAAGGTAAAGAGCTTTGTAAAAGAATATAATGAGCTGATTACAGAGATGAATAAACTCTATAATGCGGACAGTACCAGAGGATATGAGCCATTGACCTCTGATGAGAAGGAATCCATGAATGATGAGGATATTAAGAACTGGGAGAATAAGATAAAAGGTTCTTTACTTCGTCGAGACAGTACCATCAGCTCACTGCTTACCAATATGCGAACCATATTCAATAAAGCAGTGGATGTAACAAATCCGGATGGAACCACTTCAAAATATTCACTGGCATCCTTTGGAATTGTAACCAGTAATTATACAGAGAAAGGACAGTTGCATATTCAGGGTGACTCGGAGGATTCCGACTTTATGGATAAGGATGACAAATTAAAAGCAGCTCTTGCTGCGAATCCGGATGCTGTAACTAAGACTTTAACTTCTCTTGGCACCGAGGTTTATAATCATCTTTTTAAAGCAATGAAAAAGACGGAGACCAGCAGTGCTATGACGTTCTATAATGATGTTACTTTAGATAAAGATATTAAGCAGAAAAAGGAAGATGTAACATCCATTCAGGAAAAGCTTACAGCAGAAGAGGACAAATACTACAAACAGTTTTCGTCAATGGAGACTGCATTGTCAAAGCTACAGTCCCAGCAGACATACATAGCACAGTTGTTTAGTGGAATGTCATAATAAAAAACAAACACCGGAGGAATCAAAACTCCGGTGTTATTACTCAAAGGAGATAGGATATGGCACAGGGAAATCCATACACAAAATATGCGAATAACAGAGTCCTGACAGCATCACCGGCAGAATTAACGCTGATGCTTTACGAGGGGGCTATTAAGTTCTGCAATCTTGCAAAAATTGACTTGGAAAAAAATGAATATGGGGATGCCATGCACCATGTGCAGCGGGCAAGAGCGATTATTGCGGAATTACAGTCAACACTTGATTTTAAATATCCGGTTGCAAAGGATTTTGATACTATATACACCTATGTATTACAGCTTATGAAGGATTGTAATAAGAATCATGATATGGAAACATTAGAAGAAATTCTAGTTCAGTTAAGAGACCTTAGAGATACATGGAAGCAGGTTATGAAAGCGGCGAGATAGTGGTCTGAGAGGAAAGAAAATGGAAAAAAAGGAAAAAGACAGTTATGTTGGAATGTTGTTACAAACCTTGCAAAAGCAGGAGGAGACACTTCGGGAGGTCTTAACAGTTACCAAGGCTCAGAGTAAGCTTGCAGATTCCGACAGCTTTGATGAGGATCGTTTTCAGGATACATTGAATCAGAAGGAGATTCTGATTTCCCGGTTGAACAGTCTGGATGATGGATTTGCTTCCGTATACGGAAGAGTCCGTAATGTAATTATGCAGGAAAAAGATAATTACCGGGATGAGATAAGGAGGATGCAGGAGCTTATTAAGAGCTGTACGGATTTGGGGGTAGAGATTAAAGTATTGGAAGAACGTAACCGGGATAAGCTGACAAAGTGTTTTTCCGAAAAGCATAAAATGTACGGGGCACGTCTTACAGCCGCAACGGTAGCTTCCAAATATCACCAGACTATGAACTCCGGACAGATTGGCGGCTCTAATTACAAATTATAAACAATGCTATACGACATATAGAGAAAAGAAGCTTGTCTAATCTATATATGGTTATGGACGAAAATGATAAGAATTTTTTTAGAAATTTATAAAAAACTATAAAGTATCACCGAGATACACCGATATATATGGTGTAAGGATAATACAACCTTATTACAATTATATAACTTGTGATAATAGCTCGTAAGAGATATTATAAAACTATCAACGGTGGCTTTGCCACTAGTACATGTTGCAAGGATGCAGCATTATATTCAAGGAGGAATTATTATGGTAGTACAACACAACATGCAGGCAGCAAATGCAAACAGAATGCTGGGAATGAACGTTAAGGCAGTAGCTAAGTCTACAGAGAAGTTATCTTCAGGATACAAAGTAAACCGTGCAGCAGATGATGCAGCAGGACTTTCTATTTCTGAGAAGATGAGAAACCAGATCCGTGGTATCAACCAGGCAGTTTCAAACTCTGAGGATGGTCAGTATTTAATCCAGACAGCTGAAGGAAACTTGAATGAGATCCATTCTATCTTACAGCGTATGGGTGAGCTTGCTACAAAGGGTGCCAACGAAGTTAATGCAACTGATGACCGTAAGGCTATCGCTGATGAGTTACATCAGTTAGCTTGTGAGATTGATAGTATCTCAGCTAAGGCTCAGTTCAACGGTAAGTACTTATTAAGCGAGGATAAAAATCCGGATCTTGCAAAAGGATTAGACTTACAGGTTGGTGCTAATTCAGGAGAGACTATGAACATTAAGTTGCAGAAAATCAACACAGAAGCACTTAAGGTAGATGATCTTAAGGATGATGTGACAGCTGGTACTGATTACGCAAATGGTACATCAACAGGAACAGATAAGTACAGAGATTTGATGACAACTGTAACATCAGCAGTTAAGACTGTATCTGATACTCGTTCACAGCTTGGTGCTATCCAGAACCGTTTGGATTACACAATCAACAACTTGGAGAACTATTCGGAGAACTTAACATCATCTGAATCTAATATCCGTGATACAGATATGGCTAAAGAGATGGTTAACTACTCTAAGAATAACATTCTTCAGCAGGCTGCACAGTCTATGCTTGCACAAGCTAACCAGTCTAACCAGGGCGTATTATCATTACTTCAGTAATCTAGTTACTAGATTCGGAAGACAATCAGAACCAATCCGTAAGGGTTGGTTCTTTTTGGTGTGCGCCATTTTCCAATATTATGCTTGTCTGAATTTTATAGGATATCTGAACACACTTTTTGGAAAAATAAAAAAATTTAAATTCAGGTATAAAGTATTTACCATAAGCTCCGATATATGTATTGTAAGGAACAACAAAAGGATTTGAGTTTCCTGACGGAACATAAGAATATAAAAAGAATGGATTCAAATCAAAAGGATTTGATATCTCAAGGAGGAATGAATTATGGTAGTACAGCACAATATGCAGGCAGCAAATGCAAACAGAATGTTAGGTCAGAATGTAAAGGCAGTTTCAAAATCAACAGAAAAGTTATCTTCAGGTTATAAAGTAAACCGTGCAGCAGACGATGCAGCAGGACTTTCTATTTCTGAGAAGATGAGAAACCAGATCCGTGGTATCAATCAGGCAGTTTCAAACTCTGAGGATGGTCAGTATTTAATTCAGACAGCTGAAGGAAACCTGAATGAGATTCACTCTATCTTACAGCGTATGGGTGAGCTTGCTACGAAGGGTGCCAATGAAGTTAATGCGACGGATGACCGTAAAGCGATTGCTGATGAGTTACATCAGTTAGCTTGTGAGATTGACAGTATCTCAGCAAAGGCACAGTTCAATGGTAAATATTTGTTAAGTGAAGAAAAGAATCCAGATATTGATAATGGTATTGCATTACAGGTTGGTGCAAATGCTGGTGAATCAATGACAATTCAATTAAAGAAAATTAACACAGAATCACTTAAGGTAGATGATCTTAAGGATGATGTAGCAATTGGTACTGATTACGCAGATGGTACATCAACAGGAACAGATAAGTACAGAGATTTGATGACAACTGTAACATCAGCAGTTAAGACTGTATCTGATACTCGTTCACAGCTTGGTGCTATCCAGAACCGTTTGGATTACACAATCAACAACTTAGAGAACTATTCAGAGAACTTAACATCATCTGAATCTAATATCCGTGATACAGATATGGCAACAGAGATGGTTAACTACTCTAAGAATAATATCTTACAGCAGGCTGCACAGTCTATGCTTTCACAGGCAAATCAGTCAACTCAGGGCGTATTGAACTTATTACAGTAATAGATATGGATAGGGGTTATTCTTTACGGAGGATAACCCCTTGTTGTTTAAGAAGGTTTTCATACGTTGGATAATGAAGGTTAACAGGATTATAATGTATATATTGGGTAGGAATAACCTACTCTTTTTTTATCTGTAAAATTTATAAGAATGGTAAGAATATGCATATGAAAGAACGAATTAATAAAGCAATTGAATTATTGTATCAGGATCGTGTAAAAGAGGCTTATGAGATTATTGCAGCGTTGGTAGGAGATATAGAGGGAATATTAGAGGGATTATCGGCAGAAAAATATCCCCGGGTTATATCCATGCTGTCGGGAATTGTTCAATTAATGACAGATAACCGTTCTATGGAATTGGCACAGACCCTGCAGTTTGATTTCCTTCCTTTTGTATTTGATGAGACAATAGAGCTTACAAGAGAGCAGGCAGCGGCAAAAGGTTTTATGGAACAATACAGAGAGATTGAGGAAAATGCGGTTGTAATTTTATTTGGTATATTTACCAAATCATATATGGATGCAATAAAGGATTGCTGTACCGGGAAAGATGTGATTTTGTATCAGCCGGATGGTTGGAATGGGGATGATGATGGTATTTCCAATCATATCTATTTATTGGCTGATTTTTCTGCCGAGGCAGATAGAAAGGATGGTCATAGATATAAGATAGATGAACTTCCTTTGGTGTTAAAAAAATGTATCAATGAAACAAATAAAAATGTAGTATATATCTCGGCACTTCCCGGAGCAAAGGAAGCTTATGAAGCTTCGTATAATTGGTTCAGGGAGCAGATACAGTATCGATTAGAGATGGTGAGCATTAATTCCTATACTGCAAAAACATTAGGACATATTGTTGTTCGGAATAATCTGAAAAACTTTCCGTATCTGTTAAAGGGGTATTGTGTTGATACCTTTGTGAATGGTTTTTCAAAGGATATGCCGGCAGTTATCGTTTCAGCGGGACCGTCCTTGGCTAAAAATGCAGAAAAATTAAGGGAAATAAAAGGAAAAGCCCTTATCGTATGTGTGGACACTGCGGCACATACATTGCTTGCTAAGGATATTGTTCCTGATTTTTTAGTGACTGTAGACCCAAGAAAGGAATTGTCTTTATTTGATGATGAAAGGATAAAGGATATTCCTCTGATCGGTTCCTCCGATATGAGCTATGAGGTTTTAAAAAAGCTTCATTGTAAAAACTTGGTAATGGCAAGCGTTAAGAATCCCTTTATCAAACATTTGTATGAGGAGAAAAAGCATCATGTTGATGAGCTGGAAAGCGGAGGCTCCGTTGCGACCTTTGCGTATTCATTCTGTAAATATATTGGTATTAAGAAAATTGCTTTTGTGGGTCAGGATCTGGCATTAACCGGAGATAAAATATATGCCGGTAAGGAAAAGATTGATTTAGAACATTTCCAAAGGGAATTGATTAAAATTGAAAGGTACGGTGGGGGAGAGATTTATACAACCAGAGACTATTACAGCTATTTGATCTGGTTTGAACAGCAGATTCAAATAAATCGGGACATGGAGCATCTCAATGCAACGGAAGGCGGCGGTCGTATTCATGGCGCAGAGGAGTGCACTCTTGATGAAGTAATTAGAAGATGGGCTTTGGATTGTGATGATATAGGGGAACAGATCCGCAAGCGGATGATACCTGTATTTAAAAATTCTCAAGATACAATAGAAGAAATCAGAAGCTATAAGAATGGATTTTCTGAGCTTGCAAAGCAGTTTGAAGAAGCTGTTCGGGCTTCAAAATATATGCAAAATCCGGATGCCTCTAAAGAGAAATGGGAGTCTGCCAAAAAAGAGATTGAGCTTGCCAATCAGCTTTTTGATGATAGTATGCAGGCATTTCTTGTTCTGAGAGAAGTTGATGCAACAAATCTTGAAGAATATATGGAGATATGTTCCCTGGCGGTTTCGACAGGAGGTACGGAACAATATGAGTTATTAGAACGGTACTTTACCTGTTTGCTGGGTGCAACAAAAAACATTGAAGATATATTGTCGGAAACGGACTGTGATCAATTTTGACTAAGATAGGCTGCGGCAGTCTTTAAATCTTCTAAGTTATCAATGTCAATGGAAACCTCCTTTGGCATGATATAAGGAATTAAGTTATCATTCAGACTGGTTTCCCGGTTAAAGTTTTCGTTGATGCAGTTGATGTAGATGGAACCGTTTACAGTATATACGTCAGGAAAATCCTGGCGCCGTACGGTACTTTGCATTGGAAGGATGGACTGTAAAGCTCCGTCCTTTTTTATGGTTCGCATTAAAATCGGATGTTGTGTTACAGGACATACACTTACAAGGGAATCCTGCTTGGATTCCACCAAATGTTCAATGGCATCATCGATCCACTGAGGATGGCGGATTGGCTGGGTTGGCTGTAAAAGGACAACATAGTCATAATAATCCTTTTGTTCTCTCAAATACTGAATGGCATGCAACATGCAATCAATGGTTTTTGCCGTATCGGTAGATAATTCGGCAGGTCTTAAAAATGGGGCATCGGCACCATAGGCTTGTGCGATTTCCCGGATTTTGGAGGAATCCGTGGATACTAAGACCTTATCAATATATTTACTTTTTAAACCGGCTTCAATAGAATATGCCAGTAATGGTTTTCCACATAAATCTATAATATTTTTGTTGGGAATTCCCTTACTGCCGCCCCTTGCGGGTACAATGGCAAGAATGCGTTTGTTTTGGTACATGTTCGTTCTTCCTTTTATAAATCAATATCAATAAAGTTCTTCTGAATCGTAGTTGTCCAAATGTAATCATCGGTTAATATTTTTTCAAATATCCTGTCACTGTCTCCGTTTCCAAAGGAAGAGCTTGGCTCAATTTTATTCTCTCTGGCAATTTGCAGACTGTCTACGGTGAAATCCTCTTCTTCCATATGAGTGATATGGGGATTTCTTTTTCTGTTGTATCTTCCGGTTTGTCTGGAACCTAAATCAATCGTCGGAATACCGTAAATACAGGCTTCCCGGATACCGGAACTGGAGTTACCGATGATACAGTCGGTATATCTTAATAAAGTTAAAAAATACTCAAATCGCATAGAAGGAATAATCCGAAATTGAGGAAGCATTTTTAATTCATCGTATACCGAAAGAATCTGATCACTTCCGGCATCATTATTCGGGTATATAATAACATAATTTTCTTTCGATTCTAAAAGCGTATGAACGAGACATTTTGCTTTCTCGGTTGTCTTGTCGACTTCCGTTGTAACCGGGTGATATAATACAATATTATAGCTCTCAAATGGCAATTCATAATATTTTTTGACTTCCTCTAAAGAAGGCAGAGCTTTTGAATTCATAATATCAATATCCGGAGAACCGAAAATAAAAATATGTTCCGCAGGTTCTCCCAATTGCATAATTCTTTTTTTGGCATCCTCGTTTGCTACAAAATGAAAATGCGAGAATTTGCTAATGGCATGTCGGATAGATTCATCAATGGTTCCGGAAACCTCGCCGCCTTCAATATGAAATACCCGGATATTATGAAATGCACCGACGATTGCGCCAGCCAATGCTTCTAATCGGTCGCCATGTACCACAATTGCATCAGGGGACAGTTCATTGATATAATTGCTAAAACCGGTGATGGTATTACTAAGTGCGATATCCATGCCCGTGGAACTGTTTTGGTTTACGAAGGTATAGATGTTGGGAAATCCATCTTTTATAATTTCTTTATATGTAGAGCCGTAGCGGGCTAACATATGCATTCCGGTTGCAAATATATGCACTTCAAAATTGTCGTTGTTGTTCAATATTCGAATTAAAGATTTCAGCTTGCCATAATCTGCCCGGGTTCCGGTAAGAAATACGATTTTTTTCTTTTTGCAGACGGAAGTTTCTTTTGTATTCATGTTTTTCTCCTTAGCTTAGTGTTACATCCTTAATCTGAAGGTGTTCGCCGTTTTGAATATTACGCTTTGCAATCTGACCGAGGCACTGATTAAAATATTCTGCCTTAATCTGTCCGGTTCCAGGACGTTTTACCCAGATGTTATCCTTTGTAAATGGCTCTCCGGCTTTGATGTCTTTAATGGCAACAACGGTTGCAAATGCAAAATCTATGGTTACCTGTTCCTCCGGTAATGCCCGTTTTTCTCCTCCCCGCATTAAGAAAATCTCATTGGAATCATGTATCAGGGAAGACAATGTAACCGGATCCATGGAGCATATGATATCGGGTCCCTCTCGATACATGCTGTCTGTAAAATGCCGTTCCAAAAGGCTTGCACCTAAGGCGGTGGCAGCAAGGCATGCATTGTTATTCAGACTATGATCCGATAATCCGACGGGTACATCCGGAAACTGCTTCATAAGATCTGTCATGGCTCCAAGGCGGATATATTCCGGTTTTGTGGGATAAATGTTTGTGCAATGCATCAGTGCATAGTCAATGTGATATTTTTCCAGTATGGAAACGGTTTTTTTGATGCTTTCTATATCATTCATGCCGGTAGAAACAATCATCGGCTTGCCAAACTGTGCAATATGTTCAATTAAAGGGTAATTGTTACATTCGCCGGAACCAATCTTATAGGCGGAAACATTCATGCGTTCCAGTCGGTCGGCAGCAGCTCTGGAAAATGGGGTGCTTAAGAAGATCATCCCCTTTGATTCCACGTAGTCCTTTAGCCGGCGTTCATCCTCTTCAGACAGAGCACAGCGAGCCATAATATCATAAATGGAAACATCAGCATTGCCGGGAATGACCTGCTTTGCGGCAGGAGACATTTCATCCTCTACAACGTGTGTCTGATGCTTTATAATCTCTGCACCGGCTTTCTTGGCGGCATCCACCATCTCAAAAGCTGTTTGTAATGACCCCTCATGATTAATTCCGATTTCTGCAATAACAAGGGGTGGAAATTCCGGTCCGATCTTACGATTTTCGATTTGCATAAAAAATCCCCTTTCCTCATATTTATCATGATTATACAATGCCGGATATTCAAAAGCAAATGGATTTATAGGGGGTGCTGTGGTATAATATTTCAAAATATTATGATTCGGAGATATGTATGAAAGAACTATACAATAAGAATAAAATAATAATCCATCAGATTTATCAGATAAGAGAATATATTAACAAACAGGATGATGTGGGAACTACATGGCTGATCATGGAATTAGCAAGAAGAATGGCAGATCTGTTATCTGAGGTGATTGAGAAAAAGGCTTTTTTTTCTGCTATGGGAGCAGACATTGATGAAGAGTATATCTTTTCTGTTCTAAAGCAGATGTTAGACGCACAAAAGGAAGGAGATTATATATTATACGGTGATATTTTGCAGTTGCAGCTGCTACCGGTTCTTCTGCATATACAGGAGGCGATTCGGTGTGGTAATGATTTGGAAGAATCTTTTTGGGAACAGAACATGCAGGGTTTAAAGGAAAAAGATATTGATTTGTATAATCAGATGCTGGATTGTGACAGAATTCATGAAGAATCTCCATATAGTAGGGATATTTATTCTGTTGAGACCGGAGCTTCCGGAGATCTGACTCTGGCTGTGGATGACGGAACAAACAGGATCTATTTACATAGCAGTGAGAATCCGGTATATTCCGCAAAGCAGTTTATTGACGGATATTATGATCCTTATAAGAGCGATTATGTGATATACGGATTGGGGTTAGGGTATCACTGTGCATATCTTGCTTCATTGGATTATGATTTGAATATTACTATTATAGAAAATGATATTGGAATGATACAGCTTGCCATGACTTATACGGATATGGGATGGTATTTGAATCATCCGGGTGTAAAGATTATTTATGACGGAGATTGGAAAAAATGGGGAAGTATCTTAAAGGAACAGGCAGATGGAGTTGTTTTGTTCCATCGACCGTCTGTGAACCGTATTAAAAATCTTGAACTTTTGCAGCAAATTCAAAATTATCTGGTTCATGAAGGCTCTGTGCGGGCAAGAAGTAACCGGATGATACGGAATTTCCTTTATAATACAAAGCATTGTGAATTGGATATCACTGCCTTGCAACAGGACTTCCGAGGAAAGAACGTGATTATTGTGGGAGCGGGACCTTCCCTGGATTTGAATGTGCAGCTGTTGAAGGAGAAAAAGGAAAATACCATTATTCTGGCGATGGGAGCCGCTTGCCGTAAATTATATAATCTGGGTATTCCTATGGATTATATTATTATTACAGATCCGAAAGAGATATCCAACGGACAGATTGCCGGTCTGGAACACCTTGAGATACCGATGATTTTAATGTCTACTGCAACAAAAGGTGTGGCAAGATATTATTATGGGAAAAAATATCTGCTCTGTCAAAAGGGATTTCCGGATGCCGAGCAGCTGGCAACGAAGAAGAATCTTCCGTTATTTGAAACCGGCGGTTCTGTGGCAACCACGGCTGTTGATATGTGTATCCGGTTTAATGTAAATAAAATTATCTTTGTGGGAATGGATCTGGCATACACCGGTAACAAAAACCATGCGTCCGGAGCCAGAGATGAGGGGATTACGGATTATTCCGGTATGCTTATGGTGGAAGATGTGTATGGGAATGAGGTACCTACAACAAGACCATTTTCGTTGTATCGGGAATGGATTGAAAGGCGGATTGCAAGGAAGGATGTTACGATGCCTGTAATTGATGCCACAGAAGGCGGCGCACGGATAAAGGGCAGTGAGATAAGAAAGCTTTCGGATGTATTATGAGGGGGTATTACCGATAATACATAAATGATGATATAAGTATAAAGATTATTGCAAGAGTTACCGATACTAATAGTGCAAGGATGCTGGAAATGTTTGAAGGATGTAAAAATCTAATATAGATATTTGAAAGCCATATTTGCAGCGGGAATATGGCTTTTGTTTTATATTATCACAACAGGGAGAAAATGATGATTCGTATTAGACAGGCAGAGTATGAAGATATACCTCGTATTATGAAATTTATAGATGAGCACTGGAAGAAGGATCATATTTTTGCAAGGGATAGGAAATTTTTTGAATGGCAGTTTGTTGAAAATGGAAAAGTAAATTTTTTTTTAGGAATTGATGAGGAACAAAAAAAGATTTATGGTGTGTTAGGAGTGATTCTGTATAATCATAGCGAACATCCTGATATATCAGGAACCATATGGAAAACGATTAAAAGTGATAATCCAATATTAGGTATTGAGATAGATCGTTATATGTGTTCTACTTTACAAGCAAGGTATGCCTGTTCAGCCGGCATAAGTGAAAAGGCAAAAAGAATTTATCAGATGCTGGGGCATAAAATTGTTTTGATGGATCATTTTTATCGGTTGGGTGACTTTAATGAGTATAAAATTGCTAAAATAAAAAACAAGAAGATTCCACAAATAGAAAATACAGATTATGAATTAAAAAAAATTTTTTCTCTGAGTGAAATGAAAGCAATTATATCCGAGGAAAATTTAAAAAATAGTATTATGAGTAAGGATTATGATTATATTGAAAAAAGATATTTTGAACATCCCATTTATAATTATGATATTTGGAAAATCCAAAACTCAAAACGGATAGGAGAAGCTGTATTGGTTACTAGAGAGGAGCAGGTCGCAAACAGTAAAATTTGTAAAATTATAGACTATTACGGGGATGCAAAATTGTTAGGCAAAATAACCCCTGCACTTGATCGGTTGATAATGGAAAAATCATATGAGTATGTTGATGTTTATTCTTATGGAGTAGATAGACAGATATACGAGCAGGCGGGATTTATTTCTGTGGAGGAAAATGATGAGAATATTATTCCCAATTATTTTCATCCCTTTGAGAAAAAAAATGTTTTTCTGAATATGCTTGATCCCCAAATTGCTGGTCTTCGTTTATTTCGAGGAGATGGGGATCAGGATAGACCGTGTTAATATAAAGAGTTATAAAGGATGAGAAAATGAAATATTATTTAGTAACAGGTGCCTCTTCCGGTATTGGAAGAGAAGTGGCAAAACAAATATCAAATGAAGATACAACTGTTGTCTTAGTAGCAAGAAGAGAAGATAAATTAAAGGAGTTACAATTAGAATTAATGGGACCCTCTGTTGTAATACCTTGTGATTTGCGGCGGAGTGTGGATATAAAAAATGTTTTTGATGAATTGAGTAAGAAAAAAATAAAACTTGATGGTTTGGTATATTGTGCCGGAATATGTTTTGTAAAACCAATTAAAATTATGGAAGAAAATGAATTGCAGGATATGTTTCAGATTAATGTATTTGCTTTTTACGAAATGTGTAGGTATTTTTCGCAGGTTAGTGTTTCTAACAAAGGTGCCTGTATTGTTGGTGTTTCATCTTATGCAGCGGTTTCTAAAGAAGCTGGGATGTCTGCATATGCCATGACGAAAGAATCTATGAATATCCAAACACAGGTTTTGGCACAGGAATTTTTAAAAAGAAAAATCAGAATAAACACTGTAATGCCGGCACATGTTATGTCAAAGATGGCAGAGGATGAAAATACATGGACTGAGGAAGAATTAGAGATTGTAAAATGTAAACAACCATTGGGAATTATACCAATCGATAATGTTGTCAAGGTTATAAAGTTTTTGTTATCAAGGGATGCCCAATATATTACTGGTCAGTCTATTTCGATAAATGCAGGTTATATAAAGTAGAGGGGTATTAGACAATGAAGGGTACGTTTAATAATGTAAAAATCGAAGGTGTTGCATCGGCAGTTCCTTGTTATGTGATGGACAATATGGATTATGTTGATTTGTTTGGTAAGAGGAGAGTAACAAAACAAATCAAGATGACAGGTGTTCGAAAACATCATATGTCATTAAGGTATCAAAAAACATCTGATTTATGCATACGAGCAGCTAGAGATTTAATTAGGCATTTGGAGTGGGAAAAAAATGAAATAAAAATATTGGTTTTTTGTACGCAATCCGCAGATTATGAAATTCCAACAACTGCCATTGATTTGGCGGAACGATTGGGACTGGGTCATGATTGCATGGCTTTTGATATAAATATAGGCTGTTCAGCTTTTGATTTGGGGATTCAAACTGTAGGAAGTTTGTTACAAAGTCAGCCGGATGGAACAAAGGCAATTTTATTGACTGGTGATGTATCGAGCGCCCTGCAAGGTGGAGATGTTTTAAAGAAAGAGGATATCATTAATTCCATGATGTTTGGTTCGGCAGGTTCGGCGGTTGCTATTAAAAAGGAATCAGGGCATCAGATAGTTTTTCAGAATTTTAGTGATGGTTCTGGTTGGGATGCAATTTTAAGATATCGTCGTTCAAAGACAAAAATGCAAGGAAACCGGGTTTTTGAATTTGCAATTTATGATGTGGCAGAGCATGTGATGAATTTAAAAGAATCACTTCAGGTTGAGGATAGGGATATTGACTATTATTGTTTTAATCAGTCTCAGAAATTAATCTTGGAATGTTTGGTGGATACTTGTGGCTTGAATGGAGAAAAGGTTCTTTATTCCTATGAGGAATATGGAAACACATCTGGAGCATCCATTCCGGTTACGTTATGCCATAACAGGAATAAATTCCTAAATAAAGAGTCTATAAATATTTGCAGCTGCGGTTTTGGCGTTGGATTATCCTGTGGTATTTCTGTATTTCAGATTAATCCTAAGAATATTTTACCAATCATTGAAACGGATGAGCATTTTGATGAACATATCAAGCATTGTAGTTTTCTAGACGAAAGATATGCTCTTTTGATGGATACATCTTCAGACATAGGACAGTTGATTGGAAGACAATTGGATCGGGATGGTTGTAATCTTGGTTTGTTTGGAGATACAAAGAGTGCTGCTGCTTTAACGGAGCAATTTTTTTGGAAGGATTGCGAAGTCTACGAAAGGGATGATTTAAAATCCATTGTGTCGCGTGGAGTCCAATATCATGCAGTCGTTTATAATTTAAACTGCATAGAAAAGGAGAAAATCCAAAAAGAGGTTTTGTATTTATATCAAAATCAGACACTACAGAACAATGCGGTTATTATTTTAATTTCGGAGGCTTGCGAAGAGGCTGATCTGAGGCTGTTTTTACAGAATTTAGAAGAACAATGCGACTATGGAATTCGGGCTAATGCAGTTCTTTATATTCGTGAAAGTATGGATTTATATCCTGATATTGGGGATCGTATGGATTGGGTAGAAAGAAAACTGGCGATGCTGGATTCACAGAATATGGATCGCCCATTTTATTTGACAAATGTTGTGGCGAGATTAGTGTCGTCAAAGTTTGCTGGAGTTTCACAGTCGGTTATTCATATTTCGGAAGGAAACATAAATATGAGAGACTGTTAAAAGATATATTTTATTATGGAGGATAAGATTATGACATTACAAGAGAAAATCGAAATGTTAGAGGAAGTTATGGATGTTGAAGAAGGAGAATTAAGTGAAGAGATGGTACTAAACGAGATTGAAGAATGGGATTCGTTAAGTACACTTTCATTAACCGTTGAAATGAAAAAAAGATTTGGAATGAATCTTACAGAGGAACAGATAAAAAACTTTCATACGGTGGGAGATATTTGTAATTATATTCCGGATTGAGAAAAGATTACTTTGAAAATTTTGGTGAGGTGTTAATAAGTACTATGTACGGAGAATATCATAATATTAAAATCTGTGGTATTGCTGCTGCAGTTCCAAAGAATACAATTGATAATGAGATATATGCAGAAAAATTAGGAAACCGACGTGCAAAAAAACAGGTATTATATACTGGAATTCGTCATCGTCATTGCGTAGAACAGGGGCAGTCTGCCTCTGATTTGAGCTGCTACTCAGCAGAGAAATTGTTAAGTGAATTGCATTGGAATCGAGATGAAATTCGTGTTTTGGTGAATGTAACACAATCTGCTGATTTGTATACGCCCTCTACAGCTATGATTATACAAAAACGTTTGGGTATTGGTCAGGATTGTATTGCATTTGATGTAAATTTAGGGTGTACAGGGTATGTAAGTGGACTACAAATTGTAGCAGCTTTGCTACAGAATACTGGTGGGAAAGGTCTTCTTTTGGTTGGAGATGGAAGATATCATGAAATGCCGGAAGTTCCGACTACTGATTCTTTGCTGTTTGGAGATGGAGGTGCAGCAACGGCAATAGAATTAGAGGAAAACCATACAATGCAGTATTCTCAAAAAACAGATGGTAATAGATATAATTTGTTATATACTGCGTTAGACGGAACTATGAAAATGGATGGAAATGCTGTTCTTCTTTTTTCCTTAAACGAAGTATGTGAAAGTATAAGGGAGTTTCGAGAGTATTTTCAAGTACGGGAAACTTCAATTGATTATTATATTCTGCATCAGGCACAAAAAATGATTTTAGATGGTATTGCAAGAGAATGTAATATAGAAGCAGAAAAAATACCGCAATCTTATGAGGAATATGGAAATACATCAACGGCATCGATTCCAATAACAATATGTAGTAATATAGAGGAAATAAGAAAAAAGCATCATGCCAGATTATTCTTATGTGGATTTGGAATTGGTTTGGCATGGTCAAATGTGGTTGTTGACTTGGATACAACATGTATTTATCCGCTTCTGGAGACAGATTTTTGTTATAAGGATTTAGGAGAACAATAAAGGATGAGTTAAGAGTAAAAATGAGATTGCAAATTGGAAACCGAATGTTTTATACAAATCTGTAAATTTTTTACAACATGCATTAGACGAATGTAGTAAAAAAATCTAATAAAAAGATATGGAGGAATAAGATATGACGAGAGAAGAAAAAATGGAAGTGATTGCAGATATTTTAGAAATTGAGGTAAGTGATTTATCGGAGGATAAAATTTTAGAGGATTATGATACATGGGATTCGGTTGCAGTGTTATCTGTAATTGCATTTATGAACGAGCAGTATAATCGTTTCCCACATGCATCTGAGATTCGAGCTTATAAAACAGTAGGGGATTTAATGAATTATATGACTGAATAGAGGCTATGTAGATATAATTAGTAAGAAAGAGAAGGAGCATATGGACAATTTTTTAAAACTTGGCGGTAAACGGGTTTTAGTAACCGGGGCTTCATCTGGGATTGGAAAAGCAACTGCAATTGCCTTGAGTGAACAAGGCGCAAATGTAATCATTATCGGACGTCGGGAAAATGAATTAAATAATACCTATCAACAACTGTATGGAGATGGGCATGTTATGATTGTTGCAGATTTAACGGAGTTTGATCGATATACAGAGATATTTAAGCTTGCGACTCAGCAAGGGAAATTAGATGGTTTAGTACATTGTGCAGGATTAGCAAAGCCTGTTCCTGCAAAAATGGTTTCTGAAAAATTGATAAAAGAGACATTTGACGTAAATTTTGTGGCGTTTATGGAATTAGTTAAACATTTTATTAAACGAAAGAATTCTGAAAGAGGAAGTATTGTTGCTGTATCTTCTTATTTGGCAAATAGGCCGCATATGTGCATGAGTATATATGCAGCTTCAAAGGGTGCTTTAGATAGTGCGGTAAAGTCCCTGGCATATGAATTCCTGGACAAGAATTATCGTGTAAATACGGTGGTTCCAGGATGGGTGGAAACACCGATGGTAACAGATTCTGCCAAGGTGTATGAAACAAATGTTGTGGAAGAACCTTCGTTGGGGGTTGCACAGCCGTCGGATATTGCAAATGCAATTTTATTTTTAATAAGCGATGTTTCAAGATATGTAACCGGACGTAGTTATTATGTTGATGGAGGAAGGCTAACATAAGATAGGGGAAATATGAATATTCAGGAAGTAAAAATTGTTATAACCGATTTAAAAAGAAAGTATGGAAAAATTTATTCTAATATTATTTGGACTGATCTTACCTTGCATGAAATCATTGAAATTTATGAAAATGAAAAGGGACTGGTTCTTGTGGTTGCTGAGGAGAATCGTAATAAGATTTTTTATGCGGCGACAGATATTTCAATATTAAAAGAATTATTAATGCAAATTCAGAGAACAGCAGTTTTGGAGTATCACTACAAGGACATAAATGATATGGATGATGTGTTCCTTATGGCCGGATTAATTCATTACGCAAATTATATTCGAGTAACCTCAACCTATTTGGAAAAACCATGTTGGGGAGGATCGAAACGACAAGATATGTTAAATGAATTATATAACCCGGATTGTGGGGAATATCCCGTTCTTGAAGATGTGGAGGAGTTAGATCAATTAACAAGAACAAGCTTTGATCCTCTAATTGATGATGTTTTTTCTTTAGAAGAATGGAAAAATATTATACAGAATAAAGAATGCTTTGTAATAAAAGAAAATGGAAAAATAGTTACTTATTATGTGTGGCGGAGGGAAGGAAAAAAATTATATAGTAATATGTCATTGAATCTTGGACCTGCCAACTATATGTATAATTTGGAACGAAGGGTATTTGAAACAATGTGGAATGAAGGCATTCGAACGTTTTATGCATGGTATAATGAAGAAAATACCCGGGCTATAAAGCGAGGTATTTTTCCGGAATGTGCAAAAAATAACTGTATACATGATGCTATTTATATAAATAAAAAGAGTGAATAAGAGAAAAGAGGGTTTAAGATGAGTAACGAACAAAAAATTGAACTTCTAGAGGATATGATGGAAGTAGATGGAGGTAGTTTGGCAGGGGACATGTTGTTGGAAGATATTGACGAATACGATTCATTTTTTAAGTTATATCTTGTAACCTATGTGAAAAAAGAAATGGGGCAGAAATTAACCGTAGAGGAAATTGCCCAATTTAAAACAGTGCAGGATATTTGTGATTATTTAAATTGATATATAATTGACTCTGATAAGATTATATATGAAATGTAAGGAGAGGATATAGTTGAGAAATTCTGTTTTATGCTATTTAGAGGAAAGTGTTGATAAATTTCCTCAAAAGATTGCACTTACTGATGCACAAGGAGATTATACTTTTACACAGTGGAAATCCATGGCGCTTTGTATTGCAAATGCTATTATTGAAAAGAAAATGGGGAATAAGATTCCGATATTGGTGTACTTGCCGAAATCGGCAATGACGTTAATTTCTTTTGCGGGTGTTTTGTATAGTGGTAACTATTATACACCCACAGATGTGAAATTTCCCTTTGAAAAGGTCAATTCCATTATAAAATGCCTCCATCCTGAAATAATCGTAACTGATAAAAAGCATGGTAAATTCTTGAGCGATAATGGAATAGATGAGAAACGGTTTGTTTATGTAGATGAACTGGATTTTTCTATTACATACAAGAATGCACAATTGTTAAATAGTCAGATTATTGACACAGATTTGGCATATGTGTTCTTTACTTCCGGTTCTACCGGCGTCCCAAAGGGCGTTGCTATTAGACATAAAAGTATTATGGATTACATTGATTGGGCTGGTGAAAAATTCTCGATTGATAGTGATACTAGAATTGCCAATCAGGCACCGTTTTATTTTGATAATTCAATTTTGGATATCTATTTATGTATGAGTAAGGGAGCACATTTATTTGTTACTCCTGAGATGTATTTTGCATTTACTGCAAAATTGCTGGAATTTATCCGAGACAATCAGATTAATTTCATTTTTTGGGTACCATCGGCATTAATTAATGTTGCAAATAGCAAATTGTTAGAGCAAATTGATTGTAGCTGCATAAAAAAGGTTTTATTCTGTGGTGAGGTAATGCCGAATAGACATTTAAATTATTGGAGAAAGGAATTACCGGATGTTCTATATGCAAATCTTTATGGACCGACTGAAATCACAGATGTTTGTTCGTATTATATAGTTAATCGAACATTTGATGATGATGAACCTCTGCCAATAGGTTTTGCATGTGAAAATACGCAAATTATGTTGTTAAATGATGAGAATATGCTTATTACAAGTCCGGAAGAAATGGGAGAATTGTGTGTTCGTGGGACAAGTTTATCGGCAGGATATTACAATAATCCCGAAAAAACGGCTGAGGAATTTGTTCAAAATCCTTTAAATTCACATTATGAAGAAAAAATTTACAGGACAGGAGATTTGGCACATTATAATCAATATGGTGAAATTATGTTTGATGGAAGAAAAGATTTTCAGATTAAACATATGGGATATCGTATTGAATTGGGAGAGATTGAGACAGCACTTTTAAGTATGGATGCAGTATATAATGCATGTTGTATTTATGATACAAAGAATAGTAAAATAGTAGCATTTTGTAAAACGGATCAAGTGATTACAGAAGTAGCGATTCGGAAGTGCTTAGGTGGAATCTTACCTAAATATATGATTCCGTCTCAATATGTTCTATTGGAGGAGCTGCCATATAACGACAACGGTAAAATAGATCGTAAGGAATTAAAGAAAAAATATATAGATGAATAAATAGATGACTTTGTTTATAGTATGACAGGAGGATTAAAATGGATAAAATATTAGATATATTAAATGAAATACATCCAGAATTTAATTATGAAAATAGTAGTGATTTTATTGAAGATGCTTTACTAGATTCTTATGATGTAATTGAATTAGTTGCTCGTCTTGAAGAAGTATATGAAATACAGATAGATGGTATGGATATTCTTCCAGAATATTTTTGTGACTTGGAGGCAATCAAACGGATTATAGTTAAAAATGGTGGAAGCGTATGAAAGCAAAGTGGAGCGGAAAGAGGATAGCTGGCATTTTATCAATTTTAGATTCAGATAAAAAACGTGCTGTTTCTGAAATGCATGTTTATGCAGCTAAAGTCTTGCTTTCGAAGAAAATGATTCAAAAAAGCGAAATAGGTGCAATTGTCGTTATAACTTTAACACCAGATTATTATTTGCCTCAAGTCAGTATGATTTTGCATGATGAGCTTAACTTGAGTGAAGACGTTATTTGTGTCGATATTGCACAAGGTGGAACAGGTTATATTGTTGGTTTGACACAGGCATTTATGTTATTGGAACATATCAAGGATAAAAAGGTTCTTTTGTTTACTGGGGATATAATGAATTGTTCTAGTCAGAATGCGTCAAGAGTGTTTACGGTTTCTGTCATTGAGAACAATAATTCTTATGGTAAGATTTACTGCAAAATAGACTCAGATATGGAAAGTTCTAAAAAGATGATCCTTCCTTGTGGAGGGTTTCGCCATCCCGTATTTCATGACAATGATGCTTATATTGCAATGCAAAATGGTCAGATTGGTAATGGGTTAGAATTGCAGATAGATACGGAAGCGTTCGAAAAATATTTTCTTGTGCAGGAACCTATATTGTTTAAGACTCTACTTCAAGATAGTCGATTTAGTATAGAAGATATTAAAAAAATTTTTTTTCAATTACCATTTAAATCTAACGCACATTTTATATTAGATTGTATTAATCTTAATAAAGAAACTGTGAAATATGAGCAAACAGAAACGGTAGACAATATAAGTGCTTCTGCAATACCACGAATTATTTGTAAAGAGATGCAGGAATCTTTTTCGAGTGAAAAGGAATACTGTTTATTAATGAGCTGTGGGTCTGGATTTAGTCTGGCTGGGCTAATTATGGAGATTGGTTGTATGGATTTTTGTGAAGTGATAGAAACAATAATCTGAGGTGTGTTATGAATACGTTTTTTTATGATAAAAGGATAAGTGGGGTATTGGGTATTTTGCCTGAAACCGTAAAATATTACGAAGACGAATTAATTGATGGGTTTAGTAAACGAAATCAAATGATTAAAAAAAATATGGGTTATGGAAAAAGATATCATGCAAAACCGACTACTACTACTGCTGATTTATGTATGAGTGGATTGCAGTATTTGTTCGATAAAAAATTAATCGACAAAGAGGATGTTTCTGCTATTATTGTGGCAACTTTTACCCCCGATTATTTTGTGCCACAAATATCGACATTGATTCATCAGGGCTTTGGATTTTCAAGTGATGTATTTAATTTGGATATATGGGCTGGTTGTAGCGGGTATGTGGAAGGATTATTGCAGGCATTTTTGTTTTTAGAAACCAATCCTCAAAAAAAAGTATTATTGTTTACTGGAGATGTTATAAATCGAATGGAAGAAACCATTTACAAATATGAAGAACCATATTATGGTGGTGATGGGGCGAGTATTTCCATTGTTGAAAATTCACCATCACAAAAAATTCCATTTTTGTTGATGTGTGATGGAAAAGGGAAAGATTTGATTACATTTCAACAGGGAGCATTTGCAGATATTTATCATCAAAAATTAGTTAGTACTGTACAGAACAATCCAATGGAATCATTTCGATATTTTCAAGAAAAAGTACCAAACCTTATAGAACGATTGTTAGAGTATGGTTCTATTAAGAAAGAAGATATTGATCATTATTTTCTGATTCACGCAAACAAATTGGCAGTGTTGAAAATGGCAGATCGACTGCAGATAAGCAGAGAAGCGGTATCTTCTGATATAGTAGAAAAATATGGCGATATAAGTGCTTCTCTTAATCCAGTTTCCATTATTGACTATTATGGAGAAAAAATGCTGAAAAAACAAACCCAAAAAGTGGTTTTATGCGGATATGGGGCTGGTGCCAGATGGGGAGCCACCGTTATGGATATTGGAAATATGAATTTTTGTGAAAATTATTATACGGATTTATAAGGAGAATAAGAATGGAACAAATTAAAGAGTTATTGATGACAATAAGACCAGAATTTAATTTTGAAACAAGTGATAATTATATTGAAGATGGATATTTGGATTCATTTGATATAGCAACTTTGATATCAGCATTAGAGGAAACATATGGAATTGTAATTGATGCACTAGAAATAGTGCCGGAAAATTTTTATAACACTGCAACGATTATCAATCTTGTGAGGAAAAGTGGAGGAGAGGTCTGATTATGCAGTTTGTGTTCAAGGGAAAAAAAATAACTGGTATGTTGGGGGTTTTGCCAGAAAATGAGTATTTGTTTGAAGATGAAACTCGTAATTTTTCATCAAGTCATGCAAGGCGATTGAAAAAGATAATGGGATATGGAAAGCGAAGAAGAGTGAAAAAAGATACAACTACCTCTGATTTGTGTATCTTTGGTATGAATTACCTTTTAGAGAATGATTTGATAAAGAAAGAAGATGTAGGTGCGATTATTGTCAGTACAATGACTCCGGATTATTTTCTTCCACATGTGAGCAACATTGTTCACGGAGAATGTGGATTTTCTGATGAAGTTGTATGTTTAGATATTCCTCAAGCCTGTACAGGTTTTTTACTGGGCTTACTTCAGGCATTCATGTTGCTGGATCATATGAAGGACAAAAAAATAGTTGTATTTACAGCCGATGTATTGAATCGCAAAATATACGATGAAGAAGTTTTTACGGAGCCACCATTTGGAGGGGATGCAGCTACAGTTACAATTGTCGAAAATGATGGGGCAGCTGAAGATATCTATTTTGACATTCGAATGGATGGAAAGGACAGAAATTGTTTGATTATGCCAACGGGTGGATTTCGTATGCCATGGACCGAGTCTGATGAAAAGGTAGATATTGGTGATGGCATTTTAAGGGATGCAAATCGATTAAATATGGATGGCTCGACTGTATTTAATTTTGTACAACAGAAGATACCTCCTTTAATTGATGATTTAATGAAATTTGCAAATAAGTCAAAGGAAGATATGGATTGGTTTTTATTCCATCAGCCTAATAAATTTATGCTTCAAAAACTTGCAGAAAAATTAGGCGTTCCATATGAAAAAATGTTTATGAATATTGTTGAAGAATATGGAAATTCCAGTGGTTCTGTAATTGGAATTAATATTGTTCATAATTTGGGCTCCAAGCTTGAAGATGATTTGTATGAGTGCTGTTTATCCGCTTTTGGTGGAGGGTTGTCATGGGGAGCCCTGGTAATGCAGCTTGGAAACATGGATTTTTGTGAGATGATAGAAAGTAATCTATAAAACCATTCTAATTAATGTAGTGAGAGTGTGTAAAGTTTTATTTTGGGAGAATGAAAATTGAAATATAAAAAAGTAGTTGTAATCGGTTCTAATACAATTGCTGTTGAATGTGTAAGGATTTTATTTAAGGAATATCGTATTGAAGATTTGGCTGTAATAGAAAATAATGAGGATAATAATTTATCTATGTTAAAGTATATCTGTGTGAAAAAAGATATTTACTATCAATGTGCAAAAGATAAAGCGGATATGGATGATTTGTTAATGAAATTAGACAGTTTGGAGCAAATGCTTATTATTAGTGCCAATAATAACTATATCTTTAAAAAGGAGACGATTGACAAACATACAATTATTAATTTTCATTATTCGTATCTACCCGATTATCGGGGAAGAAATATTCCTTCGTGGGTTATATATAATCAGGAACCTTATACCGGTGTGACGTGGCATTTTGTAAATTCCTGTATTGATGATGGATCAATAATCAGACAGGAAAAATTTGAACTTCTGCCAGATGATCGGGCCTTTGATGTGGTCAAGCGGGGTATGAAATTAGGTGTGGAATTATTTAAACAGTTTATTGGAGATTTGCTGGATGGGAAAATGATAGAAACGAAGGCAAATAAGGGTGAGCAGGTTAGAACTTATCTGTCTAAATCCATACCGGATTCCGGTGTACTTAATTTAGAATCGGATGGCAGACAAATATATGCAACCCTACGGGCGTTTGATTATAATAATATATCTATTTTCCCAAGGTTATTGGTTGAGTGGAAAGGAAAGAGATATATTGTAAAAGGATATTCTGCAAGGCAGGGTAATATAAGCAAAATTGATAAGATATATAAAGAAGGAAATAAACTGATCATAGAAAAGAAAAGTTGGCTCATACAGATTGAGCTGTAGAGATAATTACAGATATCAGGAGACTCCCATCATGAAACACTTATCCATCGTAATGTACCATTACGTCCGACCAATTAAAAACAGCCAATATCCCAATATCAAGGGGCTGGAACTGGAATTATTCAAACAGCAATTGGATTTTTTTAAGGCAAATTTTTCTGTTGTAACAATGGAGGAGGTAATTGACTCTTTGTCCGGAAAATGTACCCTCCCGGATAATGCGGTTCTTTTAACCTTTGATGACGGATACATGGATCATTATCAGCATGTGTTTCCATTGTTAAAACAGTATAATATGCAGGGCTCATTTTTTGTTCCGTCCGGTATACTAAAATATGAACAGGTTTTGGATGTCAATAAGATACATTTTATTCTTGCATGTATGCAGCTTGAGGAGTTGTTGCCAAAGGTTTATGCCATGCTGCGGGAATATCGGGATAAGGGGTATGAGATTGAATCGGATGATGTATTGTTTTCTAAATTGGCAGTGGCGAACCGGTGGGATTCCAAGGAAGTTATTTTTGTAAAACGACTGCTACAGTCCTATCTGGATGAAAGTCTTCGAGGGGAAATGGTAAACCGGTTGTTTGAGAAAGCTGTTGGAGTGCCGGAGCGGGAATTTTCCCATGAGCTTTACGTGAATTTAGACCAGATTAAAGAAATGAAGAATGCAGGAATGTATTTTGGATTACACGGAGAGCGGCATTATTGGTTGAATCATTTACCGGTTGATAAGATGAAAGAGGATATTAATAACAGTCTGGAATATTTTCGGGATGTAATGGACATGGACTATCTTGCGATGAATTATCCATACGGTGGTTATAATGAGGACGTGTTGGCGTATTGTAAATCCATTGGTTGTAAGCTTGGATTTTCCGTGGAAGCCAGACATGTGGATTTTGACCGGGATAATCCGTTGGCGGTGCCAAGATTAGATACCAATGATTTTCCACCGAAGAGTGAAAATTACAAAAATATGTATATCAGGCTTGATAAATAGCAATAAAAACCATCGTTTTTTTAAAAAACGATGGTTTTTTCTCGAAAAAACATATATAAAAGTAAAAAAAAAAGGTGATTACATGAATGCTTATATTGCGAAAAAATTACCAATTGAAAAAAAGCTGCCGTTATCAAAGCATATATAATCTTTTTGTAGCAGGAGATGAATAGGTATCATTTTTCCTTCATCTTCTGCATTAAGTCATTTCTTAAGGTAAGAAATGTCTTTTCATCTAACGGATAATCCAATAATTTTAACATTACGTTGTCAAACTGGTTACTTTCCCATTTCCTGTATGGATTAACCTTATAATCCGGGCATAATTCATTTATGGTCTGCTGCATCTGTAAAAAGCAGGTATAGGAACGTTCGGGAAACTCATGGAACACTTCCCATAACATATACACGTAGTATTTTTCTAAGAACATCCATTCAATGGCATCGTGATTGGTGCGCTCCTCCAAGGTTGTTGGCTGCTCAACAAATAATCCTCTGTTTTTACATTCTAACAAAAAGCCCACTGCTATATCCATTTTGTCAAATTGATATTCCTGATTCTTTCGCTGTACAGTACCTTCAGGATTCACAAAGTAATGATATAATTCATCATCCATCCGATAATAGGATTTTGCATAAATAAATGCCAGATAACAAAAGAAAATATCTTCGTATCGGATTTGCTCCGGACAAAAAATGTCATTATCCGTTAAGAAGGATTTCTTAAATACTTTATTCCAAAGGGCAGTAAGTCCGATTTGTGTTCCGATAAAATCAGCTTTTGTTTTCCCATCTGTTAAATCATAGAATCCCGGTTTTCCCAGCTTCTTAACGGAAGAAGCGAATTGTTCATTTTTTGCCAGATCCCATCGACATTCTACAAAATCACAATCATAGTTTTCAATTGCTGTGACCATTTTTTCAAACATATGAATGTCTACCCAGTCATCGGAGTCTACATAACCAATGTAAGGAGCGGAAGCGTATTCCAACGCAACATTTCTTGCGGTTCCCTGACGTCTGTTTTCCTCAAAATTAATAACAATAATATTCTCAGGGTATTCGGCTTCCAGTTCTGTAAGTTTTTTTAGGGTGTGGTCGGTAGATGCATCGTTAACAAAAATGAATTCCATCCGTTCAAACCCCAATGTTTGATTCTTTAAGCTGTTAAAACAACGGTCTAAATATTGTTCTACATTATAACAGGGAATAATAATACTGATTATTTTATCCATAAGCTCCTCCTGGGTTGAATTGGTGTACAAACGATTATGGTAATTGTATCATAGAAGTATATAATTGGATAGCATAAAGGTGCGGATGTTACTGTCAAGTAATCGTTGGCATGGTTTCTACCCGGACGCTTTTTTATGCAGTTATGGTTCCTTTCAAGGACCGTTCCCACTGTCTGCTTCTCGCAGCGGTACTAAATTCGTGCTTCGCACTTATTAAGTACCGACGGAAGCAGATGTCCTTATAAGGAACCATCATCTGCTTTCGAAAGCTGTCTTTTCACATAATCATCCTCTTATTTTTATTTTCCGGATAGATACTCCCAAGTCTGATGCTCTGGCTTGTCATTCCTGTTGTCTTGTTCATTTGAAAAGGGTAACTACGTCTTTTTTTAGCTTGCATTTCCCTATGCAATATGTTACATTCAGTTCAAAGCAGATTTTATCATTTGCAGACGAACGTATTCGTTTTA
>CAKRAK010000007.1 GCA_934294885.1 uncultured Lachnospiraceae bacterium
GAGTATAAAAATGGCTGAAACACTTGAAAATAAAGGAAAAAGCGTATGATTAGAGTCTTATTCATCTGCCACGGCAATATCTGTCGTTCCCCAATGGCAGAATTCATTTTAAAAGATATGGTGTCCCGGCGAGGCATTGCTGACAGGTTCGAGATTGCCTCTGCTGCTACAAGCACAGAAGAAATTTGGAACGGCATGGGAAATCCTGTGTACCCTCCGGCAAGAAAGGAGCTTGCCAGACATGGAATCAGCTGTGATGGAAAACGGGCAGTGCAGCTTAAGGCAGAGGACTATGATTACTATGACTTTTTGATTGGAATGGATTCCATGAACTTACGGAACATGGAAAGAATGACAGGACACGAAAGAAGTGGTAAAATGAAACTGTTGCTGGAGTACGCAGGGATAAACAGAGATGTCAGGGATCCGTGGTACACATCAAGATTTGACGAGACCTACAAGGATGTCGTGATGGGCTGTCAGGCATTTTTGGATTATCTCCGGGAACAGAATATGATTCAGGAATAGGAATGAAAGACGACATGCTAAAGGATAAAGATATCAGGGAACCCTTATTTGAATATCTGGATGAGCAGTATGGGAAAAACCGTATCATTGAGGAGAAGCAGATCGGCAAGTCAAGGGCGGACGTAATGATGATTACGGAGGATGCTCTTTGGGGAATTGAGATTAAAAGTGATGCGGATACTTTCGTAAGATTAGAAAGGCAGGTTAAGGATTATAACCGCTTTTTTGATTATAATATGGTGGTGGTTGGTTCGACCCATGCCATGCATGTAGCGGAGCACCTTCCGGAATACTGGGGGATTTTATCCGTGGAAAAAATTGGGGAGCAGTTTGATTTTTATGTAGTGAGAGAGCCTGTTCGTAATCCAAAGAGGGAAAAAGCGGTTCTTTTTCGAAATCAGGTGTCCTTTTTATGGAGGCCGGAGCTTGCGCATATTCAGGAGATAAATGAACTGCCTAAGTATAATTATCTCGGCAAGGACAAGCTGATACGAAAAATGATAGAAAAACTGCCTCAGGAGCGATTAAAAAAACAGGTTTGTGAGGAACTGATGGAACGGGATTATAATACAATAAAGGAACGGATTGAAAATTATAAGGAGAAGAAGAATGAAACAGGTTTGTGATTATTGTGGTGGGTACATATCTGATCTGGATGAAAATTGTCCGCATTGCGGTGCGGCCAATGCACAGTATAAGCGTAGTGCAGACGGAACCCCTAAGACGATTGAAGAATTAAAAAAATGGTATACGGATCATAATCTGCCGCCGGAGGATGTGACACGCTTTTTTATCGGCAAGGATTACAAAAATCCAAAGGCGTTCGGTATTTACGAGGATCAGGGCAGATTTATCGTATATAAGAATAAAGCAGACGGCTCCCGTGCCATCCGGTATGATGGTGGGGATGAGGCATATGCCGTTAATGAATTATATCTGAAGCTGAAGGAAGAGATTGCGGAACAAAAGGCAGCAAATAAAAGAATCCGTGGAGGAAATAAAAATCGCTCCCGTGGTAATTCTTTGCTGAATGATTTAAAGTCGGTAAGTGTTTATCTTGTCATTCTTGCAATCTATCTTATTTGTATCCATTTCTTTGCCCAGCCTCGTGGGTACTACAATTACAACGGGCAGCAATATTATCATCTGGATGATTGGTATTTGTATGATACGGTAACAAATTCCTGGGTGGAGACCTCCGTGGATGATGAACTGGTAGATAATTTGGATGATTATTTTGAGTCTTCGGATTACTCGGAGTCCTACGGAACCTCTGATTTTGAGGATACCACTTATTATTCTGACTGGGAGGCAGAACAGGATAGTGACAGTGACTGGGATTCTGACAGTAATTGGGATTCCGGGGATAGCTGGGATTCCGGCGGAAGTGATTGGGATAGTGATTGGTGATATCCTATTTTTATTAATGACAAATCTTATCATTTCGTATATAATAGTAACAATTGTGGGTTCGTGTCCTTTTAAATAAAGATTTAGCGTCACCCAATAACGAAAAGAGGAGGTTTTCTCATGTCAGAGAAAAAGATTATGCTTGGTAATGCGGCAATTGCCCGTGGAGCATATGAGGCAGGAGTAAAGGTATCTGCTGCATATCCGGGAACACCAAGTACAGAGATAAGCGAGAATTTAGTAAAATATCCGGAGATTTATTGTGAATGGTCTCCAAATGAAAAGGTTGCTATGGAGGTTGCCATTGGTGCATCTATCAGTGGTGTCCGTGCTATGGCTTCTATGAAGCATGTAGGTTTTAACGTGGCAGCAGATCCGATGTACACAGCAGCTTATATTGGTGCAAATGGTGGATTGGTTGCCGTTGTTGCTGATGATCCGGGTATGTACAGCTCACAGAATGAGCAGGATACAAGACAGATTTGCCGGGCTGCACAGGTTCCTGTGCTAGAACCCAGTGATTCTCAGGAAGCAAAGGATTTTATGAAGCTTGCCTTTGATTTATCAGAAGAATATGATACTCCGATTGTGCTTCGTACCACTACAAGACTGGCACATTCCCAGGGTGTTGTTGTATTAGAGGATCGGGTTGTTCCTGAGGACAAACCATATGAAAGAAATATTGCCAAGAACGTTATGATGCCGGGTAATGCCATTAAGCGTCATATCTTTGTAGAAGAACGTCTGAATCGCATGGCAGAGGATGCAGCAGCTTTAACGGTTGCAAAGGAAGGCTTTGCTAAGGATATTCCATTGAATCGTATGGAAATCAATGATACAAAGGTTGGATTTATTACAAGCGGTATTCCATATACATATGTTAAAGAAGCATGTCCACAAGCATCTGTATTAAAGCTTGGATTGGTTCATCCGATTCCTGAAAAATTAATCAAAGAATTTGCTGCTAAGGTTGATACCCTTTATATTTTTGAAGAGCTAGAGCCTGTAATTGAGGAGCAGGTAAAGGCAATGGGAATTTCATGTATCGGTAAAGAAATCTTTACCGTACAGGGTGAGTACAGTGCCAACATGATCCGTCAGGCAGTATTGCATCAGGAGTTAAAGCTGAAGGAGCCTGCAAAGGTTGCAGGAAGACCACCGTTATTGTGTCCGGGATGTCCTCACAGAAGTGTGTATTCCGTATTGAAAAAATTAAAAATCCATGCAGCAGGAGATATCGGCTGCTATACCCTTGGAGCGGTAGCACCGTTAAGTGTTGTTGATACAACCATTTGTATGGGAGCATCTATTTCCTCTCTTCATGGTATGGAAAAGGGCAAGGGAAAAGACTATGTAAAGAACTGGGTTGCCGTAATCGGAGATTCTACATTTATGCATACTGGTATTAATTCTTTGATGAATATGGTTTATAATCAGGGTAACGGTACCGTAATTATTTTGGATAATTCCACAACCGGTATGACCGGTCATCAGGATCATGCAGCTACCGGTAAGACATTAATGGGTCAGGTAGTGCCTGCCATTAACATTTTAGGCATGTGTAAGGCAATGGGAATCGAGCATGTACAGGAAGTAAATGCTTTCGATATTGAGAAATTGGAACAGGTAATAAAAGAAGAGGTCGCAAGGGATGCAGTTTCTGTTATTATTACCAAATCCCCATGTGTATTATTGAAGGAAGTAAGCTTCCCGAATGTATGTAAGCCGCTTCCTGAAAAATGTAAGAAATGTGGAAAATGCTTGCAGCCGGGATGTCCTGCTCTTACAAGAAATGAAGACGGAACCATTACCATCGATCAGACAATGTGTAACGGTTGCGGATTGTGTAAGCAGATGTGTCCATTTGATGCAATCGAGGAGGTAGCAAGATAATGAAAGAGACAAAGAATATTATGATCGTCGGTGTAGGTGGACAGGGTACATTATTAACAAGTCGTATCCTCGGCGGAATTATGATAAAAGGTGGCTACGATGTAAAGCTTTCTGAGGTTCACGGAATGAGCCAGAGAGGTGGTTCGGTAGTTACTTATGTTCGTTACGGTGAGAAGGTTGCGGAACCCATTGTAGAAGTGGGTCAGGCAGATGTGCTGATTGCTTTTGAGCGCTTAGAGGCACTTCGTTACGCTCATTTTTTAAAACCGGATGGTGTGTTAATTGTAAATGACCATCGTATGGATCCGATTACCGTTGTAACCGGCGCAGCAGCTTATCCGGAGAATATTTTAGAGAATCTTTCGAAGGAACATACCGTATATTCCATCAATGCGGCAGAGGAAGCACTTAAGTTAGGCAATCCAAGAGTATTTAACAATATTGTTCTGGGTCTTGCGGCTCAGCATATGGATTTTACAAAGGAAGAATGGTTGGAGGTAATTGCCAATACCGTTCCTCCTAAGACAATTGAGATCAATCAGAAAGCATTTTTGGTTGGATTTGAACAATAATTTTTCTACCCGCTGTCATAGAAAAACAGCGGGTATCATAACTTAAAGGGATGGGAAAGGAGTATCCATGAGCAAGAAAAATATAGCGGTTATTTTTGGCGGACAGTCTTCGGAGCATGAGGTTTCCTGTATTTCGGTTGTGACTGTAGCAGGAGCAATCAACAAAGACCAATACGATATTACTTATATAGGAATTACGAAGGAAGGACATTGGTTATACACAAAGGATTTGGAGTCGATTCAGGATGGTACATGGGAATCCTCTGATACAGAAGCGATTATTTCTCCGGATGCGACCAAAAAAGAAGTGATTTTATCGGGACCGGATGGTGTGAAAACGAAGAAAATTGATGTGATTTTCCCGGTTTTGCATGGTATGTACGGTGAAGACGGTACCATTCAGGGTCTGTTTGAGCTTGCTAAGATTCCGTATGTGGGATGTGGTGTATTGGCATCCGCAGCGGGAATGGATAAAGTATATACAAAAATTATCGTAGATGATCTGGATGTTGCCCAGGCTGAGTATGTGTTGGTTCGTGCAGTGGATGTAGAGCAATCGGAACAGGATGCATCCATTATGGATACCCAGGTTGCCAGAGTGGAAGCAAAGCTTTCGTATCCTGTATTTATTAAGCCGAGTAAGGCAGGCTCTTCCCAAGGAGTTTCAAAGGCTCATAATCGTGAGGAATTGATTGCGGGATTAAAAATTGCTGCAAAACATGATACTAAGATTTTAGTAGAAAGAAACATCATTGGCAGGGAAATTGAATGTGCAGTGCTTGGAAGTGCCGGTAATGCAGAGGCATCCGGTGTAGGTGAAATTTTAGCTGCGGCTGAATTTTATGATTTTGATGCCAAATACAATAATGCGGAGTCAAAGACTGTCTTATCTCCTGAATTACCGGAGGGTAAGACCGATGAAATCCGGGAAGCGGCAAAGAAAATATTTACTGCCTTAGACGGTTATGGTTTATCCAGAGTAGACTTCTTTCTGGAAAAGGACACCAACCGGGTTGTATTCAATGAAATTAATACGTTGCCGGGATTTACTTCTATCAGTATGTACCCGATGCTCTGGAATGAGGCAGGACTTGGTTTGGAACAATTAGTGGAAAAACAGATTCAACTGGCTTTACAAAGAAGATATTAGAAACATTTCCTGCAAATAGAAGTGGAGGAGCGGATATGAATAATCCAATCGGTGTGTTTGATTCCGGAGTAGGAGGGCTGACTGTCGCAAGAGAGATCATGCGCCAGCTTCCCAATGAGGATCTGGTTTATTTTGGAGATACCGCCAGAGTTCCTTATGGTTCCAAATCAAAAAAAACAGTTTTAAAATATAGCAGACAGATTGTAAGATTTCTTCTGACAAAGGACGTAAAAGCAATTGTTGTGGCATGCAATACGGCCAGTGCCCTTGCGTTAGATGAGATTGCTGCAGAGATTGATATTCCGGTTATCGGAGTTGTAAAGCCTGGCGCAAAGATGGCGGTGGAGACGACAAAAACCGGAAATGTAGGTGTAATCGCTACACAAAGTACAATCAAATCCGGCATTTACAATGACTATATCAGAGAATTGAATCCGGATATTACGGTTGTCAGTAAAGCATGTCCTCTATTTGTACCTTTAGTAGAAGAGGGACTGTTGGAGGACCGTGTTACAGATGATATTGTAGCCAGATATTTACAGGAGATAAAAGAGTATCATGTGGATTCCCTCGTTTTGGGATGTACCCATTATCCTTTGCTGCGGAATGCAATCAAGCGTTTTATGGGTGAAGAGGTTCACCTTGTGAATCCGGCTTACGAAACGGCAAAAAGCTTAAAGGAGTTATTAATCCAGCAGGGAATTATTAACAAAAAAAGTAAGAAATCCGAATATGAATATTATGTCAGTGATGGAGTGGAGCAGTTTATTTCCTTTGCAGACCGGGTGTTACCATGCCATGTGACCGACACAACGGTTGTAGATATTGAAAGCTATTAACAGAATCACTAAAATAAAAGGCTTTGACAAGGAATTGTCAGAAAATAATTGTAAATGAGGTTATTATGACGAAGGATGTTTTAGTTACGGTTATCGGTACCCAATTTGCGTTGGGAGAAGGTTCGATTGAATTAGTGGTTCCCGGAACCTATTATATGAAAAATGGAAAACATTACGTGTTTTACGATGAGCAGGATGAAGAAGACGTTACAAAAAACAGTGTGAAATTTTTTGACGGATATTTTGAGATGACCAAAAAGGGAAGTCAGATTGCCTGTTTATTGTTTGAGCAGGATAAAAAGACATCAACGATGTATCAGACCGTAGCAGGTCCGTTGCAAATTGATTCCACAACATCTGTGGTTGATATTACGGAGTCGGAAAATGAGATTTCGGTAAATGTAAAATATGCATTGGATATTAATTATAATTTTGTATCAGAATGTCAAGTTGTATTTAAGGTGCAGGCAAGATGAAAAAGAAAAAGGGACAGAATATAAGAATCAGTGAAAATGATAAGTTCGAGGATTTTTTTGGCATTGAAAGTACAGAGGTTGTCTACAATAACAGATACAATGATGAGTATTACCGCTATGAGCCCACAAGTTACAGTGGGCTCATTTGTGCATTTGATGCCCTGATGGATGTCATTTCCAAACATGACCGTCTTGTGGATTTCGGCTGTGGCAAAGGCAGGGTATTATTTTATGTGAATCAGCGTTTTCAGTGCGAGGTATGTGGAATAGAAATTGATGAATCGGTTTATGAACAGGCGCTGGAGAATCGTACATATTATAATACAAGATTTAAGGATTCCATGAATCGGATAGAGCTTTTAAACGGAAAGGCAGAGGAATATGAGATTCATCCGGAGGATACGATTTTTTATTTCTTTAATCCCTTCGCCCTTTCCGTTTTTAAAAAGGTAATAGATCATATCATGGAAAGTGTGGAGCAGCATCCCCGGAAGGTTTATATTATGATGTATTATCCCAAAGAAGATTATCGTAAGTATCTGCAGCAGCATAAATTTTTGCTGTACCGGATGGTAAAATTGCCGGATTATGCCAGAGATTGGAACGAGAAGGTGGTAATATATGAATTAGGTCATGCACCTTTAGATATCTAAATATTGCGTGACCGGTACGTCGGGGCACAAGATGTCTCGTTGTTAGAATTTTGGTGATGTGTTATAATACGGATGAATCGTGTGCCTGCTACGGTGAAGGACGCGAATGTTTCGGCATATGATTACAGGAAGGAAAGTTATGAAAGAGAATCGCTTATTAAGAAAAGAATTGGATAAATATTTAAAATCACCATTTTATTATTTGCTGATGTTATTGGTTATGAATGTGATAGTGTACAAATTCAGCATCAAATCCGGTTTGATTGTTTCCGGCTTTCTTGTAGTCTATTATGTGATTGCATTATATGTGTATGTAAGAAAAAGACCGAATGTAATGTCGGATTTGCTGACACTTGGGTTTGCACAGGGCTCCATACAGACGACCCTGTTGAAGGAATTGTCGGTTCCCTATACGCTGGTAGATTCTAAGGGGCGTATATTATGGAGTAACCGTGCATTTTATGAGATAATAAAAAGTGACAGCCAGCATATGCGCAAGCACATACAGAATATTTTTGCAGACATCACCTTAGAGCTTTTTGAGATGGATGAAGAAGATCATGACCAGAGAGTTGTGCATATCTTTCAGAATGACTGTAATTATCAGGTAAAGATTCAAAAATTAGATGTAAAGAATATGCTGTCTGCCCAGGTGAATGCCAGCATGAGTGAGGCGGACTCTTTATATGCTATTTATTTATATGATGAGACGGCTCTTATTTCGGCAGTAGCGGAAAAAGAAAAGATTAAGATGGTTGTCGGTCACATTTATATTGATAATTACGAGGAGGCTATGGATTCAATCGAAGAAGTCCGTCGTTCCCTGTTAGTTGCCTTAATTGACCGAAAGATTACAAAATACATGCAGACGGTAGATGCGGTCATTAAAAAATTAGAGAAGGACAAATACATTTTTGTCTGTCAGCAGCAACATTTAGAAAGACTTCAGGAAGGAAAATTCTCTCTGTTAGATGAAGTAAAGAGTATTAATATCGGTAATGAAACACCGGTTACATTGAGTATTGCGGTAGGTGTGGATCCGGAAAGTGATGCCTATGCAACCTCCTATGAATATTCCCACATGGCTATGGATATGGCGTTGGGACGTGGTGGTGACCAGGCGGTGGTAAAGATTGGAGAAAAGATTCTTTACTATGGAGGAAAGACCCAGTCTGCTGAGAAGAATACCCGTGTGAAGGCAAGAGTAAAGGCTCATGCATTAAAGGAAATCATGATGAACAAGGATGACGTTATCATAATGGGTCATCAGAAGCCGGATATTGACTGCCTTGGTTCTGCCATTGGTATTTATCGTCTTGCAACAATGATGGAAAAGAAAGCTCATATTGTTATCAATGAGATTACAAGCTCTATCCGGCCGGCCATGAACAGCTTTATAGGCAGTAATTTATATCCGGAGGATATGTTTTATAATAGTGAACAGGCATTAGAGGCTGTGAATCCCAATACAGTTGTGGTTGTTGTGGATGTGAATCGTCCGGGACGAACAGAGTGTGAGGAATTACTGGCACATACGAAGAACATTGTTGTAATCGATCACCACAGACAAAGCGGGGATGTGATAGAGCATGCTACGTTGTCTTATATAGAGCCATTTGCATCTTCTGCCTGTGAGATGATTGCTGAGATTTTACAATACAGTATGGACAAACCAAAGTTAAGACCGGTAGAGGCTGATGCGATGTACGCCGGCATATTGGTTGACACAGACAATTTCGTTACAAAAACCGGTGTACGTACCTTTGAAGCTGCTTCCTTTTTGAGAAAATGCGGTGCGGACATGACAAGAGTCCGTAAAGCTTACCGGTCTGATCTGGACAGTTATAAGCATGTGTACGAAGGAGTTGCAAGAGCTGAGATTTATTTAGAAAGCTTTGCCATTTCTGATGTGCCGGAGGAAGGTATTGACAGTCCGACAGTCTTAGCTGCAAAGGTGGCGAATGACCTGTTAGATGTGGACGGTGTCCGTGCATCCTTTGTTGTTGTTAAGATTGATAATACGGTTTACATCAGTGCCCGTTCCATTGATGATGTGAATGTACAGGTTATTATGGAGAAATTTGGCGGTGGCGGTCATGGAACCGTAGCAGGAGCCCAGATAGAAGACAAATCCATCGATGAAGTAAAACAGGATATCAGAGATATTTTAGATGATATGCGTAATGATGGAGAGATATAGAAGAGAAAGGACAGATGAATATGGAAGTTATTTTATTGGAAGATGTAAAGAACATAGGAAAAAAAGGTGATGTTGTAAAGGTAAAAGACGGTTTGGGAAGGAATGTCCTGATTAAAAAAGGACAGGCAGTGGAAGCAACCGGAAAGAACCTGAATGATTTAAAGCTTCGTAAGGCAAATGATGATAAGCTTGCTGCTGAGAATCTTGCCGCTGCAAAGGAATTAGGAGCAAAGATTGAAAAGTCAGAGATTACCGTTACCATTAAGGTTGGTGAAGGTGGTAAGACCTTCGGTTCGGTATCTTCAAAAGAGATTGCAGAGGAAGTAAAGGCACAGTTAGGCTATGATGTTGATAAGAAAAAGGTACAGTTGAAAGAGCCAATCAAAAGTGTGGGTTCCTTTGATGTTCCCATTAAGCTGCATCCTCAGGTAACTACAACCTTAAAGGTTAAAGTTGCAGGCAAATAATCACATTGATAGGACGATAGAGAATGGACGAAGCAGTTATAAAAAAAGTACAACCGAATGATATAAAAGCAGAACAGGCAGTAATCGGTTCTATGCTGTTAGACCGGAATATGATTGTCGAGGTTGCGGATATTTTGACCAAGGATGATTTTTATTATAGTCAGTATGGTTTGATCTTTGCAGCTATGGTGGAATTGTATAATGAGGGAAAACCGGTGGATCTGGTAACGGTAAGTAATAAACTGAAGGAAATGGGTGCTCCGGAGAATGTAAGCTCCATGGATTATATCGGAGAAACGGTTGCTGTTGTAGATTATTCCGGACGAGCAAAGAGTTATGCAGAGATTGTTCAGGATAAGGCAATTCTTCGTCAGATGATACGTTTCACAGAAGAAACCACTCAGGAATGTTATTCCGGACGGACAAAGGTTACAGATATACTGGATCGGTCGGAAAAAGCGATTTTTGATATCAGTCAGCATAAAAGCAGCTCCACAGATTTTGTTCCGATGAAGGATGTTGCTTTACAGGTATTGGATACCATAGAACAGAATGCGAGAAGAAAGAGTAAGGTAACCGGTGTTGCTACCGGATTTATTGATCTGGATGAGAAGCTGTCCGGATTGCATGGTTCGGAACTGATTCTGATTGCAGCCAGACCTGCTATGGGTAAGACGGCATTTGCCCTTAATATTGCCCAGCATGCGGCGATGAAGGGTGGTGTACCTACAGCGATTTTCAGTTTGGAAATGAGCAAAGAACAGCTTGCTACCCGTTTGATTGCCATGGATTCCATGGTGGATTCCCAGTCCATACGTACCGGACAGATTATGGATGGAGATTGGGATAAGTTGATTGATTCAACCCACCGGGTAGGTTCTACGCCGATGTTTATTGATGATACACCGGGTATTACCGTATCGGAGCTTCGTTCTAAGTGCCGTAAATTAAAACAGACACAGAATCTGGGTCTGATTGTAATTGACTATCTGCAGTTAATGAATGGAAGCGGAAAGAAAGAATCCAGACAGCAGGAGATTTCGGAAATCAGCCGTTCCTTAAAGAAGCTGGCAAGAGAGTTGGATGTACCGGTTATTGCACTGTCTCAGTTGAATCGTGCTGCCGATGCCCGTGAGGATCACAAGCCTGTTATGTCTGACCTTCGTGAATCCGGAGCTATCGAGCAGGATGCCGATGTTATTATGTTTATTTACCGGGACGATTATTATAACAAGGAATCTGAGAAACCGGGAATTGCAGAGATTATTATTGCCAAGCAGAGAAATGGTTCTACGGGACCGATAGAGCTTGTCTGGTTAGGAAAATATACAAAATTTGCAAATAAAGAGCGAAAAGCAAAAAAATAAAAAGGAGTGAAAACTCCTTTTTATTTTTTGAGATTACCTGTTTATTCGTTTATAACCCTTGTGTTGGTTTTGATATGCTTGTTATATGCATGGGCTACCATATTCATATTATGTATGGCAAGATAGTTTGCAATGAACGGACCTAACAAAAAGAAGGTTCCGTATGTTTTCAATCCTAACATGGTTCCGGCACCGGGGCGAACCTTGATCTTGTATCTGGCTCCCGTTGTCTGGATGCGGTCGCACAGATAGAAGAACCATACCCAATGATAGATGCCGAGAGTAATAATAGACAGGAACACAACCAGAATATAGTTTTTGATTCTTTTCTGTTTTGGATTCATGTCATTTAAATCTTTTGTCAGCTGATACCAAAACACAATGTTATAAATTCCCAATGTAGGAATTGTCAGTAATAACAATAACCAGAATTTACGATTTTCATTTACCATTTTTTCCATTCCCTCTCTGATTCAGTAAGTTCATTTTCAGTTCATATAAATCCTTGGACAGATCAACATATACCTCCTGTGGATTTACAAGTCGTCTTGACTCATCCCATAAAAGACTGAGCTGCTCCTTGCAGTAAGCCTGAATATCCATTGTTTTTGGAGAGGTATAGATACATTGTCCTTTTTTAAAGACAGGAATTAAGATTTCTTCCATCTTGTAGCTGCCACCTGCTAAAACAGAGCGCTTCCATGTATCGATAGGATGGAAAATTTCCAAATCCTCCTGCTCATTATATACTTCATCTGCAAGTGCAATCAAGTCTGCTTTTAATTTTCCTGTTTCTTTGTCGATAATACGAAATACCGTTTTGTTGCCCGGATTTGTAATCTTTGCCGGATTTTCCGATATTTTAATCTTGGCGGTAAAGGTATCGTCCTCCGGTTTTTTAATAGCCGCTAACTTGTATACACCGCCAAAGGAAGGGCAGTCGGCAGAGGTGATTAGATTGGTTCCTACACCCCATGAGGTGATGGCTGCTCCCTGAGTCTTTAAACTGTCGATTAGATATTCATCCAGATCAGAGGAGGCGGAGATGACTGCATCTGTAAAGCCTGCCTGATCTAACAGCTTTCGTGCTTTTTTGGACAGATATGCCAGGTCTCCGCTATCCAAACGAATCCCGTATTTTTTGGATTGAATACCGGCGGCTTTCATTTCCTGAAAAACCCGGATGGCATTTGGCACACCGGATTTTAATGTATCATAGGTATCAACTAATAAAATACAGGCATCCGGATACATGTGGGCATATGTTTTAAAGGCTGTATATTCATCGGGAAAACTCATAATCCAGCTATGGGCATGGGTTCCCAATACAGGAACATCAAATATCTGGCCGCATAAAACATTGGATGTGCCAATACATCCACCGATGACGGCGGCTCTGGCACCTAAGGTTCCGGCATCCGGACCCTGTGCCCGTCTAAGTCCGAATTCCATTACTCCATCACCCTTTGCAGCATAGCATACCCGGGATGCCTTTGTAGCAATCAGACTTTGGTGATTTAAGATATTCAAAATGGCGGTTTCCACTAATTGGGCTTCCATAATGGGAGCCACTACCTTTACCAGCGGTTCCTGAGGAAATACAATACTGCCCTCCGGAATCGCATAAATATCTCCTGTAAAGTGAAAGCCTGCCAGATATTCCAGAAAATCATCGGAAAAAATATTCAGGTTACGAAGATAATCAATATCATCATAGGAGAATGATAAATTCTTGATATAATCGATAATCTGTTCCAGTCCTGCGGCAATTGCGTAGCCGTTTCCCGAAGGATTCTTTCTGTAAAAGGCATCAAAAATAACAATGTCTTCGCTCTTTTGATGGAAATATCCCTGCATCATGGTAAGCTCATACAAATCAGTTAATAATGTTAAATTCATATCTGTTATGCCCTCGCTTTCCTGTCGTTTCCCTGTGAAAAACAGTTTTCCAATGATATATTATCATTATTTGGATTTCTTTATTGAATATACATGAAATGATAACATAGTTAATAAAAATTTGCCAGTTAATAAATAGCTTCCTTAATCAAAGGGGGGGAAAATGTACAGCGGAATTTACGGAGATTTTAATTGTTTCATAGACAAATGAAAAAAATACTTATATAATGAATGGGTGTGCAAAATCAATGATAGATTTATAGGCACAAAATGACAGATGCATTTCGCAATGATTTTTATTAAGAGATAAATGTAGGAGGCAATTATGGCAGAGTCAATGAAAGGGTTGCACAGAACCCACAGATGTACAGAAGTTAGTAATCAGAATGTAGATGAGACCGTAACCGTTATGGGCTGGGTACAGAAAAGCCGTAACAAGGGTGGAATCATTTTCGTGGATTTACGTGACAGAAGTGGTATATTACAGGTTATATTTGAAGAGGACAAATGCGGCAGTGAAGCATTTGCAAAGGCTGAAAAGCTTCGTAGTGAGTTTGTGGTTGCGATTACCGGTAACGTTGCATTACGTGCAGGTGGAGTGAATCAGAACCTTGCAACCGGAGACATTGAGGTGATTGCCACCGATATCCGGATTCTTTCAGAGGCTGAGACCCCTCCTTTCCCAATTGAAGAGAATTCCAAGACAAAGGAAGAGATTCGTTTAAAATATCGTCCTTTGGATTTACGTCGTCCGGATTTGCAGCGTAACCTGATTTTAAGAAGCAAGGTTGTTAGTGAGATTCGTAATTTCCTGTCGGATGAAGGATTTTTAGAGATTGAGACTCCGATTTTAAATAAATCAACACCGGAGGGGGCTAGAGATTATCTTGTACCAAGCCGTATTCATCCGGGTTCTTTCTATGCCCTTCCTCAGTCACCACAGATTTTCAAGCAGCTGTTAATGGCTTCCGGTTATGACCGCTATTATCAGGTTGCAAAATGTTTCCGTGATGAGGATTTACGTGCTGACCGTCAGCCGGAGTTTACACAGATTGATATGGAATTATCCTTTGTGGATGTTGAGGATGTATTAGATGTAAATGAACGTCTTTTGGCAAGAGTATTTAAGAATTGTCTTGGAGTAGAAGTTCCGCTTCCGTTACAGCGTATGACATGGGCTGAGGCTATGGAACGTTTTGGCTCGGATAAGCCGGATTTGCGTTTTGGCATGGAGCTTAAGAATGTTACCGATATCGTAAAGAATTGTGGATTTGGCGTGTTTACGGGTGCCATTGAAAATGGCGGTTCTGTTCGTGGTATTAATGTAGAGGGACAGGGTGCAATGCCTCGTAAAAAGATAGATGCTCTGGTTGATTTTGCAAAAGGCTATGGTGCGAAGGGCCTGGCATACATTTGCATCAATGAGGATGGAAGCTATAAGTCATCCTTTGCAAAATTCATGACAGATGAAGAAATGGCTGCATTGGTTTCCGCATTAGACGGTAAACCGGGTGATTTGTTATTGTTTGCTGCAGATCGTGATAAGATTGTATTTTCCGTATTAGGTGCTCTTCGTTGCGAGATGGCGCAGCAGTTAGGCTTATTGGATCCAAAGGAATTTAAGTTCTTATGGGTAACGGAGTTCCCTGTATTTGAATGGTCCGATGAGGAAAATCGTTTTAAAGCAATGCACCATCCGTTTACAATGCCCATGGATGAGGATTTGGATTTGTTGGACACAGATATGGGTAAAGCACGTGCCAAGGCATACGATATCGTATTAAACGGTGTTGAGCTTGGTGGTGGTTCAGTTCGTATCCATCAGGATGATGTGCAGGAGAAGATGTTCAAGCTTCTTGGCTTCACGGAAGAAGAAGCTCATGATCGTTTTGGCTTCCTGTTAGATGCATTTAAGTATGGTGTACCACCTCATGCAGGTCTTGCCTTTGGTCTGGATCGTATGATTATGTTAATGACAGGTGCAGAGTCCATTCGTGATGTAATTGCATTTCCTAAGGTTAAGGACGCAAGCTGCCTTATGAGTAATGCACCGGATGTTGTAGATCCAAAACAATTAGAGGAATTATGTTTGAAGGTTGTATTACCGGAGAAATAAGACATAACAAGGAACGAAAGTATGAATCTTCGGGTTCATACTTTTGTTGTATATAAGAGTTTTTCTTTGGCATAGATGTCCCATATCCGACATCCGGGTGTGAAAAAATAAAAAGCAGGTAAACATTTATGATATTATTACTTTTTTTGTGTGGAGTATTCTTTGTGATACTGACAAATAAAATAGAAAAACACAAGGCGGAAAAGGCCTATTGTAAAGAACATCAGATTACGGAAGCAACCTATATTCGATATGATACTTCCACGGTGAAACGATTGCGTGATGTTTGGATAATCTGTGCAATTCTTTTATGCATTAATCTCGTTGTAGTTCAGTTTGAAGATGATTTATCGACAGGGATTCTGGTTGTGTCAGGCTGCCTGTTTTATGCATTGGTACCGGTTGGATTTTTAACATTTTTTTTATGGCTGGATGGTATTTTATACTTGAAGGAATTGAAACGGTATGGATATGAACCTCCGGTTCATGGAAAAGAAGTTAAGTTTTTACAGGATTTGCCAAGGAATGAGGATTTTGGAAAGATTGATGATGCTCAACAAAGAGAAAAGTCTGTACTTGTTTTCGGTTATATTTGTTTCGGTTTGTTTTTATTATTTGCGCTCTTGATTTTGAAGTTTTATTTAAAATGGAATTATACGGATATTACAGTGGTGGTAATCCTTTTGATCATAGGGGATTTAATCTGGCTGGGAAGGGGTATGTATGCCTGGATCATTTCCGATAACCGCAAATACAGATATGAAACCATTCCCGATGCCACAAAAAAGAAAAGACCAAGATTGTTTATCCATATCGTGTTCATAATGCTTTACGGTGCTGTTTCTTTTTTTGGTTTGTACACGGCCAATTCTTTCGCTCGTTATGCTGCCAGTGCATGTAGTTCATCGGATGCTGCATTTTGTCAGGAATTACAGAGTGTGGCTCAGGATATTTATGATGAAACGGATGGTCTGAAGGGGGAAGAATGGGAGAGCAGCCGTAGACGGTTAGAGGCAGGAACGGACTTGTTTTCCCAGTCGGATTCTTCGGATTTGTTTTTTGAAGAATTGTTAACAAGGAGTGGATATAGCAGCTGGACGCAGATAAAAGAAAAATTTCATTTGAAGGATACAACCGTTTCTGTTTACAGGGAGGGGGATGTAATCAGAGTCGAGTATAAAAACCCTCACGTTACAGATGAAGGGAAACCTCAATCATAGGGTAGGAGATGTGTTATGAAATATATTGGAATGGAAAAGAAAGAGGAAGGAAAATTTATTACGCGTTATGATGTTACATACGAAACCAGTGACTGCAAAGAAAAAGTATATGAAATGATCAGCCGTAATAAAAATATGACAACAAGAGAAGAATTAGCCGACCATCCTGCGGATTCGGTTGTTTTAATGATACATAATGAAGCAGGAGATAAAATCTTATTAAATAAGGAATTTCGTATGGCATGCGGAGCCTTCGTATATAATGTACCGGCAGGACTGATTGATCCCGGAGAGGATTTCAGGGAAAGTGCCGTAAGGGAATTAAAGGAAGAAACAGGTCTTGATCTGATTCGGATTGAGGATGTGTTAGGGGAAAGCTTCAGCGCCATTGGATTTTCCAACGAGAAAAATATCTGTATTGTAGGAACAGCGAAAGGAGAATTTGCACCAAGCACCTCCACTGCAGAGGAAATTGAAGCCGGATGGTTTACAAAAGCAGAAGTAAGGGAATTACTTAAGAAGGAATATTTTGCAGCCAGGACACAAAGCTATTGTTATTTATGGAGTAAAGAGTGACGGAAAACAATAGAAAGATATTTGCCATATTTGTCCAAATAAGGTAAAATAAAAAAGATGTGTTTTGATTTGGAGGAGATTATGGGTTCATTTAACAGTTTTACAAAGGCACAAAAGGTTCTTCATTACGTGTTTCAGAATAAACCGGCAATTCGTTCTGACGCATTGTTCTGTGATGGCACAGAAGATTACAGAAGTCCGGTGGAGCCTATGGTTGGAGATAAGGTTACCATTAAGTTTCGTACCGGAATCGGAAATGCAGATACAGTGACTTGCATTTGCGATGGACAGCGTATCCCGATGCAGGTAGGAGAAAGCGACCACTCTTTTGATTATTATGAGACAACCTTACCTGCAATCAGTAAAGATAAGGTAGAGTATTATTTTGAAATCGTTTCCGGTAATGCCACTTGTTTCTATAACAAAATCGGTGTACAGACAGAAATCAACCCAACATATAATTTCAGTATTATGCCCGGATTTACGACTCCCGACTGGGCAAAGGGAGCTGTTATTTATCAGATATTTGTTGACCGTTTCTGTAACGGAGATCCGGACAATGATGTATTAGACAGGGAATATTATTATATCGGTGATGCTTCAAGAAGAATTACAGATTGGAGCAAGTATCCGGATGCCATGGATGTCCGCTGTTTTTATGGCGGAGATTTGCAGGGTGTTATGAATAAGTTGGATTATTTACAGGATTTAGGTGTTGAAGTTATTTATTTTAATCCGTTATTTGTTTCTCCGTCTAATCACAAGTACGATATTCAGGACTATGATTATATTGATCCCCATTTTGGCAAGATTGTAGTGGATGACGGAGAATGTCTGAAGGATGGGGATAATGTTAACAAAAACTCCGTCAGATATATCAATCGTGTAACGAATAAGGCAAATTTGGAAGCAAGTAATGAATTTTTCTGTCAGCTGGTGGAAGAAATTCACCGTCGTGGTATGAAGGTGATTTTAGATGGTGTATTTAATCACTGCGGTTCTTTTAATAAGTGGTTAGACAGGGAATTAATATATGAAGGTCAGGAGGGCTATGAGCCGGGAGCATATCCGTCAAAGGATAGTCCGTATCACAGCTTCTTCAAGTTCTATGATGAGAATGCATGGCCGTATAATGCCAGCTATGACGGTTGGTGGGGACACGATACGTTACCGAAGTTAAATTATGAGGATTCCGAGGTTTTATATGATTATATCCTCCGGATTGGTAAAAAATGGGTGTCACCGCCATATAATGTAGATGGATGGAGATTGGATGTAGCTGCTGATCTGGGACATTCAGAGGAATTTAATCACCGGTTTTGGCGGGATTTCCGTCGGGTTGTAAAGGAAGCAAATCCCAATGCCATTATATTGGCGGAGCATTATGGAGATCCTTACAACTGGTTACAGGGTGACCAGTGGGATACAGTTATGAACTATGATGCTTTCATGGAGCCAATTACGTGGTTTTTGACTGGTGTAGAAAAGCATTCCGATGAATTCAGAGGAGATTTGTTAGGTAATCCCGACGCCCTGATTGGGTCCCTTCGCCATCATATGAGTCGTTTCCATCAGCAATCCTTAGAGGTTGCCATGAATGAATTATCCAATCACGACCATTCCCGTTTCCTGACGCGTACGAATCGCCGTGTGGGAAGAACTCATACATTGGGACCGGATGCAGCCAATGAGAATGTTAACACCGGTGTATTGAGAGAAGCGGTTGTATTTCAGATGACATGGCCGGGAGCACCTACTATTTATTACGGTGATGAAGCAGGTATGTGTGGCTGGACAGACCCGGATAACCGGCGTGCTTATCCATGGGGGAACGAGGATCGGGATTTAATCTGGTTTCACCGGGATATTATAAGGATTCATAAGCAGTATGATGTTCTGAAACGGGGTTCTATGATGTTTTTACATGGAAGCCACAAATTATTTGCATATGCAAGGTTCAATCGTAAGGATAAAATCGTGGTTATTTTGAACAACCGGTATGAGGAGGCGGAGATTCGTCTGGATATAGACCGGATTGGAATGCAGAACGGAGACAGCTTCCGACAGATTATGTTAACCACAGAGGATGGATATATTATGGAAGAAAAGAAATATCAGGTGGAAAATAACCAATTGTTTTTAACCGTTCCAAGAATTTCCTCTATTATTTTAATTGCTGAATAAGAATATCTGTCGGCATCAATAAAAAATATATATTATGGCTTGCATTTTTGTAAAATGCAAGCTATAATATCTAACTGTGTGACAAAGAATCGTCACCGTGAACAACATAGAATATGGATGGATTCCCGAGTGGCCAAAGGGGACAGACTGTAAATCTGCTGCAACTTGCTTCGGTGGTTCGAATCCACCTCCATCCATTTTGCCGGCGTGGCGGAACTGGCAGACGCACAGGACTTAAAATCCTGCGGGACTTATACTCCCGTACCGGTTCGATTCCGGTCGCCGGCATGAAAAACACATCGCAAATGCGATGTGTTTTTTTATTTTTTAACGTGAAATTACTTGCTTTTTTTTGCGGTGGTGTTATGATAGCATACGGGTTGAGGGAAAATAGGTTTGTACATATATTTTTTCCCCAATAACGAATCATCAGCAGTGGCTGATAAAAACATGAGGAGGCGAAAGAAATGTCATTGGCACAAATTTTAGCAATTTCAATATTCGTGGTAATGTTTGTCCTGGTGGTTCTTGATAAGATTGAGAAACATTATGTTACACTTACATGCGGATTATTGACATTGGTTTTAGTGTTTGGTGTTGCAATGCACAGTACATCTGCAATTATTGATACACTGAATTTCAAAAGTATTGTTCAGCCTGGATTCTGGATTGGCGAGGCTCCGGAGTCTTCGGGTATTGACTGGGCAACCATCATTTTCTTAGGCGGAATGATGATTATGGTAGAAGGTATGGCAAAAGCAGGATTTTTCCGCTGGTTATGTATGAGACTGGCAAAGCTGGTTAATTACAAGACCATTCCGCTTTTTATTACATTTATGATTATGTCAGCCGTCCTTGCTATGTTTATTGACAGTATTACGGTTATTTTGTTCTTAGCTGCCGTTACGGTGGAGCTGGCAAGACTGTTGAAGTTTAATCCGGTACCTATGATTTTGTCGGAGATTTTCTGTGCAAACTTAGGTGGTTCCGCAACGATGTGTGGTGACCCACCAAACATTATCATTGGTTCAAAGCTTCACTATGCATTTGTGGATTTCCTTACCAATACAGGTTTGATTGCCGGAGTTTCTTTAATCGTGGTTGTAATTTATTTTTACCTTATCTTCCATAAGGAGTTAACATCCTCAGCAGGAGAGGTAGATACATCTAATATGCCGGATCCGAAGGAAGCAATTACAAGCAAACGTGGATTTATCGGAAGTACAGTGATTTTTGCAATTGCGGTTGTAATGTTGATTACACATTCCAACACACATTTATCAGTTGCATTTATCGGCGCTGTTGTTGCGGTAATTACATGTATTTTTAACATAAAAGATTTAAAGGAAATTATGTCAAAGGTTGATTATAAGATTCTTTTATTCTTTACCGGCTTGTTTATCGTTGTCGGTGGATTGGAGCAGACTGGAATTTTGGAACTGATCGCAAACTTTATTAAGGGTGTCAGTGGCGGTAATACAAAGGTTATGGTTGCCATTATCATCTGGGTATCCGCATTTGCTTCAGCCTTTGTAGATAATATTCCGTTTGCAGCAACTATGGTTCCGATTGTTCAGGGATTATCAGCAGGAAATCCTGCATTACAGGCTACATTAGCATGGGCTTTATCAATGGGTACCGATATCGGTGGTACAGCAACTCCGATTGGTGCTTCTGCAAACGTTGTTGGTACATCTGTAGCTGCAAAGAACGGTCATCCAATCGGATGGGGCAAATATTGTGCATCGGCTGCACCTGCAATGATTATCGTTGTAATGATTTCTATGCTGATGATTTATGCCCGTTACTGTGGTGGTATTTTTTAAGACCGGGAGGTAGTATAAATGGATAAGCAGGTTATAGTTTCAATTAATCGTGAGTGTGGTGCCGGTGGTCAGGAAATTGCAACCAAGTTAGCTAAAAAACTGGATATTCCTGTATATGACAGCAATATTATTGAAGAGGTTGCAAAGGAGCTTGGTACTTCCGTTGAAGAACTTTCAAAATATGATGAAAAAGCAAGAAATGTAGTTTTTGCCCGTAAGGTTTTGAATTACTACAATTCAAATGAGGATATCACTGCAGAGAATCAGTTTAATTTCTTAAAGGATCGTGCGAAAAACGGGGAGTCATTTGTTGTTTTGGGACGTTGTTCCGATATTATTTTCCGTGATGATGCCAGATTGGTTTCTGTTTTTGTTACAAGTGAGATTGAAAAAAGAATTCCGGTTGTAATGAAGCGTCAGGATTTGAATGAAAAAGATGCAAAGGAACTGATTGAGAAAACAGATAAGAGCCGTCGTGCATATCATGACAGTCATACGGAAAAATTAGACTGGGTTGATGCAAGATGTTATGATTTGTGCATTGATGCTTTGAAAATCGGTGTTGACAATGCAGTTGATGTGATTGCGGAGTATGTTGCAAGATCATAATCCCTTGTTATCGCAACAGTCGCAAAAGTATCGTGCAGGCACGTTGTATGCGTAAATAAAAGAGCGGTGCATGGAATGGTATTTCCATGTATCGCTCTTTTTTTGTTAAAATAAGAAAAAGCCCTGCCACCAACTGTGGTCAGGACTTTTTCTAATGAGGGGGAGAATTAAGTGCAAGCTATGTTGCACTGTATGAAAAGTTCTTACAATGACGAGTATATAGAAAAAGTGTGTTCAAATTGTGTATAAAATAAGGTTACTTTGTGAATAAAATCTTTCGAAAAAATGATGAAAATAAATTTTCAAAGGTTAGGATTGGATAAATTTGCATTAAATGGTATACTGTATACAACGAAATGAAAAACGGAGGAGAACAAATGATGGACGAACTACAGCTTAAAGCGTATGCAAAGATTAATCTGGGATTGGATGTTCTTGGTGTACGGGATGATGGATATCATGAAGTGAAAATGATCATGCAGACGGTGAAATTGTATGACAAATTAACCTTTCGATTATTGGATGAGGATGTGATTCGTGTCCGTACCAACCTGAAATTTCTTCCGATTGATGAGAATAACCTTGTATATAAAGCGGCAAAATTGATAAAGGACACCTATCATATCGAAAAGGGCCTGGATATTGACCTGTTTAAATGTATACCTGTTGCTGCGGGACTGGCAGGTGGAAGTACCGACTGTGCAGCTACTTTAGTTGCTGCTTCCAGATTATTTCAACTGAATCTGGACAGAAAAACATTAATGCAGTTAGGTGGAAAGCTTGGAGCAGATGTTCCGTATTGTGTATTGCGGGGAACGGCTATATCAGAAGGGATTGGAGAAGTACTGACTCCGTTACCGCCTATACCGGATTGTTACGTTTTATTGGCAAAACCTCCTGTCTCGGTATCCACAAAGTATGTATATGAACATCTGGATGCAAAGGATGACATTTCTCATCCGGATATTGACGGAATGATTCAGTCCATAAAAGCAGGGGATTTGGAGGGAATCACCAGTCGTTTTGGAAATGTATTGGAAACCGTAACGATTCCGGAATATCCGGTAATCAAAGATATTAAAAATACTATGTTAGAGGGCGGTGCGGAAAATGCAATGATGAGTGGCTCCGGACCGACAGTGTTTGGGGTTTTTAAGGATGAGGAGGCTGCAAAAAAAGCAGCTGATGACATTCGGAAACAAAATCTTGCAAATCAGGTATTTGTTGTAACGCCTTTTAATCAGAAGTGTGTTGATTTGAAATAAGACTACCGCAATCCCATTGGCTTTAGACGATGGGCAGTTCACTAAATAGAAAGAACCGGTGTAAATCAGGTGAAGAACTTCATGCTGGTTTTCAGGATGTGTTCGGAAAGGATAAAGGATGGAATTAAAATATGATGGACAAAATGAATATTTGCCGTTAAGAGATCTGGTATTTCAGGCATTGAGACAGGCAATCATTACCGGAGAGTTTTCTCCGGGAGAGCGTTTGATGGAAATAAAGCTTGCCAACAAACTGGGGGTAAGCCGTACCCCCGTAAGAGAAGCCATTCGTATGTTGGAATTGGAGGGTCTTGTAGTGATGATTCCAAGAAAGGGAGCAGAGGTTGCCAGCATTACGGAAAAGGAATTGCAGGATGCATTAGAGGTTCGTACAGCCATTGAAGAGCTGTCTGTAGAGCTTGCCTGTCAGCGGATTGATGATGAAGGAAGAGAAAAGTTAAAACAGGCATGTATTGGATTCAAGGAGGCTATTGATACAAAGCATGTGCAAAATATTGTAGATGGAGATGTGAAATTTCATGATGTGATATTTGATCTTACAAAAAATCAGAAATTAATTAACGTTGCTCATCAGCTGAGGGAGCAGGTGTATCGTTACCGTGTGGAATATGTGAAAGATTTTTCTTATCATGATGTTCTGGTAGAAGAACATTATGCCATAACCAATGCAATTTTAACAAATGATGTTGAAAGGGCAAGAGAAATTATGCGGAAGCACTTATATAATCAGGAATTGATTGTGATTAAGAACCTAAAAGATACCTTACAATAGAAATATTTTCTGTTTGATTTTCGTTGCATATATTATGAATGTGACGTATAATGTCAAGAAACGTGACAAAAATGAATGTGGGAATGTATCTGTATTCCCATGAGGTGGACATGGATTTATTAGAAATATGGAATATGCAAAAACCCCATTGGACGCCGGAGATCTATATTCGGTTCTATGTTTTGGCAGGTATGACATTTTTGCTGATGATGCTGGTTGTGCAGTGGAAGGGCTATTCAAAAAGAAAAAGTATTGCAGTGTTTTTGTTAATGATATATTTGATTTTGGTATATGCCTCTACGGTATTTTCAAGGCAGACCGGAATCTCCACGGCTCAGTATGAGGGAAAGAGTATTCCTTTTTTTACCGGACCGAATTATCAGTTGGAGCCCTTTTGGACACTCCGATGGGGCATAGAGGTATTTGGAAAAGATTTTATATGGGAGTGCCTGCTGAATATTCTTATGCTGATGCCTGTTGGATTTCTTCTGCCCTTTGCGTTATCTGAAAAAAAGAGTGGAATCATAATGGCGGCTGCTACGGGATTCGGATTTTTGGTATCTTTATCCATAGAGCTTTTACAGCTTTTTCTAAAACGTGGTTTGTGTGAGTTTGATGATTTGTTTTATAATACGATTGGTGTTATAATCAGCTGTACTTTATGGTTGTTATTCAGGAGGACGAGGATTTTTTATGAAAGAAAGAGGAAAAAGGATTAAAAAAGGAATATTAATGCTCTGTGCTGTCTGTATGTTGTTTGCTTTTGCCAGACCATCCTATGCTTACACAGAAGAGGAGATTGCCCAGGCAAGGGCGTGGTTATCTGCCCATGGATACTCACCGGACAGAGGTGGTGCAGCAGCAGCCTATCGGGATTATCTGAACGGAAGATTTGATGATGAGCTTGGAAGAAATACAACGGAAAGTACGACGGAAAGCACCACGGAGGTAACAACCGGGACAACGGAGCGGGAGAATAGAACGACGGAAGAGGATGAGATTCCGGATATTTTGCTGAATCCGTTTCCGGAGGATGGTTTTGGAGAGGACAGCGTGACGGATGAAGGGAATAGAGAAACACATCAGGAAAGCAACTCTTCAAAAGGTTCTGAAAACGGTAAGGAGCAACAGACCGGGGAAACGGTAAAGGATACGGCTATGAAGGATGCTGCAAAGGATGCCGAAACCGTTGAAACAGACACGAAAGAGAACATTAAGACAGCTGAAACAAAAGCAATTGAAAAAGAAAAGAAACGACAGGAGAATAAAGAGGTATTGCTTGTGATTGGAATTTCGGTCGGTCTTATGGTGATAGTGGAATTATTGTTATATATGAAGTCAGTTTCTTAATATAACATAAGCAATCATAAAGAACCTGTTTATTTAGTAAGAAGGAAAATGGAGGTACGGATGAAAGAAATCGCATTGGTAATCATGGCGGCGGGAATTGGTTCACGATACGGAGCAGGAATTAAACAGTTACAGAAGGTTGGACCTCATGGAGAGATTATTATAGATTATTCGATTTATGATGCTTTGGAAGCAGGATTTACAAAGGTTGTATTCATAATCAGAAAAGACATTGAAAAAGATTTTAAGGAAGTAATCGGTCAGAGAATTGAAAAAATCTGTCCGGTAGAATATGTATTTCAGGATAAGAATGACTTGCCGGAAGGCTTTTCATGTCCGAAGGAACGGACAAAACCGTGGGGAACCGGACATGCGGTTTTGGCTTGCCGGGATGTTGTGAAGGTACCCTTTGCGGTAATTAACGCAGACGATTATTACGGCAAGGAAGCATTTGTTAAAATGCATCAGTATTTAGAACAGCACTATGATGAAAAGCACGCGTATTGCATGGCAGGATTTAGGCTTGCAAATACATTAAGTGAAAACGGAACCGTTACCCGTGGTGTCTGTAAGATGGATGAGGATCATAATCTGGTTAAGATAAAGGAAACCCATGAGATTATGAAACAAGCAGACGGAAGCTACTGTTCAACGGAAGGAGAGGAGCTTAGTGACGATACCCTTGTATCTATGAATATGTGGGGCGTGACACCGGAATATATAGATATATTGCAGAGAAAATTTGTGGAATTTTTGGAAAACCTTGCATCTGATGATTTGAAGGGTGAGTTCCTTCTTCCTACCATTATGGGTGACCTGCTGGCAGAGGGGGAAGTATCTGTGCAGGTGCTTTCTTCTGCTGACCGTTGGTTTGGAGTTACTTACTTAGAGGATAAGGACAGTGTGGTTGCTGCCTTTGAACAACTGGTAAAAGATGGAATTTATCGTGCAGATTTGTGGGGACAGCCGTAAGAAAAGAAAATTTAATCTTTTCTTTTGATTTAAGTTGGGTTATAATAGCGATAAGTATGTGGACGGTTTCATGTGTCCGCAAAAAATTATGAACACGGAGGATTTATTATGTTAGTTTCAGCAACAGAGATGTTAAAGAAAGCAAAAGCAGGTCATTATGCAGTTGGACAGTTTAATATTAACAACCTTGAGTGGACAAAGTCTATTTTGTTAACAGCTCAGGAGTTAAACAGCCCTGTTATCTTAGGTGTATCTGAGGGTGCAGGTAAGTATATGACAGGATTTAAGACTGTAGCAGCTATGGTTAAGGCTATGGATGAAGAATTAGGAATTACAGTTCCTGTAGCACTTCATTTAGATCATGGTACTTATGAAGGTTGTTATAAGTGTATCAAAGCAGGATTTACTTCTATCATGTTTGATGGTTCTCATTATCCATTTGAGGAGAATCTTGCAAAATCTACAGAGTTAGTTAACGTTGCTCATAATCTTGGTCTTTCTATCGAGTGTGAAGTAGGTTCTATCGGTGGTGAAGAAGATGGTGTTGTAGGTATGGGTGAGTGTGCAGACCCTGAAGAATGTAAGACAATCGCTGATTTAGGTGTTGATATGTTAGCAGCAGGTATCGGTAACATTCATGGTAAATACCCAGAGAACTGGGCTGGTCTTTCATTTGAGACATTAGATGCAATTCAGGCTAAGACAGGTGCAATGCCATTGGTTCTTCATGGTGGTACAGGAATTCCTGCAGACATGATTAAGAAAGCAATCGAGCTTGGTGTATCTAAGATCAACGTTAATACAGAATGCCAGTTATCATTCCAGGAAGCTACTCGTGCTTATATCGAGTCTGGTAAGGATAAAGAGGGTAAGGGATTTGACCCTCGTAAATTATTAGCTCCGGGTGCCGAAGCTATTAAGGCTACTGTAAAAGAAAAGATGGAATTATTCGGATCAGTAGGTAAGGCTTGATTTTTTGTATAATTATGACTGAATGACAATTGGGGGCTTCGTCGGGGAATGTATGATTCCGAAGAAGCTCCCTTTTCTTTGATAATGGGACAGATAATTGCAAGACACTCAGAAATCTGTAGTTCTTTGTGTAAATTTACGAATATATAAACAGGCTCTTGCAGCACACCGGTACTTAACGAGGGAAAGCGTTAGCGCATCCCAAGTTTAGTACCGCTGTGTGCGGATGAAGCGTAAGCGTGCCTGTGATATATTCGTAAATTTACACAATGTATATAGAAGATGGTGTCTGGCAAACGTTTTTGATAATAAGATGAATGGAGGACGTCTGTATGAGACGTGTGAAGCAGTTACTGTACACAGTTATGCTTGGCTGCGTGATGCTTATGCTGTGTGCGTGTGAGAACAAATCCAATGAGGAATTAACCTCGGAAATTACAATCGAAACAATTGCGGACGAAAAATCAGAAATTAGCGGAAAGATTACCGTATGGGTAAGAAGTTCAGAGTTGGTGAATACCAAATTTGCAGAATATAAAAAAGAATTTGAGGCAAAGTATCCGGGCACAGAGGTAGAATATAAAGTGGTTCCTAATTATGAAACAATGGGCTATCAGTCAATTGTTGGGGGAGCAGATGCAGATGTTGTTATGATACCGGAGAAAATGACAAAAGATGAGGTGAAAAAGTATTTTATCCCCTTTGGCTCAACAGAAGAGATAGCGGGAAAATACAAAGAGGCATATATTCACAAGTATGAATATGACGGAGTTGTATACGGTATTCCCGAATATATGAAACCTCAGGGAATTGCATATAATAAAAGAGTACTGGAATATGCGGACATTGTAGAAATCCCGGAGACACCGGAAGCTTTTATCGATATGCTGACAACCATTAAAATTGACAATAACGAGATTATTCCGTTTTATATAGATGAAGATTCCCTGGATGATTGGGAGCTTCATGCATGGGGTTCCGTATCCGGAGACCCGGATTACCACTACAATGGAATGGTTATGGAGACCAATCCGTTTTCCGAGGGCAGTCCCAACTATATTGTGCACAAATTGTTATATGATATTGAATATAACCGGTTGTCCCAACAGTATAAGATAAACAAGGCAACTGCTAAAAAACTGCTAAACCGTGGAGATATTGCATGTATGCTGGTAGATTTTGATGAAATCAGCTCCCTTCAGAAGGCGGGAACGAATCCGGATGACATTGGATATATGCCGTTCCCTTATAACATTGACGACCAAAGATATGCGACGCTTACTTATGGCTACAGTTATGGTATACCTGCTGAAAGTGACAATAAAGTAACAGCGGAAGCCTTTGTGAGCTATATGATTAAAAATTCGGGATATGCATCCAGCGTAGGTGCAATCTCTGTTAAGAAAAAGACGTCTAAGCCATCTTTGTTAAGGGATTTCTCCGGTGTAACACTGGTTTTGGACAATCCTGCAACGGAAGATAAAGAAGGAAAATATCAGCAGATATGTGAAAAGTCCGGCGTGGCATTGGATGACAGTGATTTCAAAAAGATTATCCTTCAGGTTGCAAAGGAAGCCAGACCGGGGAAAAAATCAACAGAAGAACAAGGTGAGGACGAAACCCCTTCTGATTTGGAAGAGGAACCGTTACCTCATAATTTCGATGAAATCATGGAATCATGGTATGCAAAGTGGAAGCAGGCAAAGTAAGGTGACAGCATGGGAATCAAGATTTACAAAAAACAGGATAATAACACAGGGCAGGACACCAATCCCGTTTTGGAAAATTCATCAAAATATTATGATACACCCAAATTGATTCGCAGGAGCGGGATATATTATATTGGGTATTTGGATGATGAGATTCAGATTGAAGAATGGGAAGCGCAGGAGGTTTATGAAAATCCGGATTGTGTATATGATTTAATCGTATCCTACAGAAGAAAGTATTATTTTAATACAGCTGAGGATTCATTGGACAGCTTACAACATTATTGATTCCGAATATTATGTGATAGGGTATAAAGCAGTTGAAAACGGACACTCTAATTCTATAACAAACAAAAATAATCATTGTTAGGTGATGGAATGGAGGATTATTATGTGTCCGGATAATGGAGAAATGAACAATCTGGCAACAAGGGTTGCTGTATGTAAGGATTTGATTTCGGAAAATAAAGCATATGTAGATCAGTTAATGAATACAAAGGATCAGGCAGATAAGCAAAAGGTTCTGGATCATATGGAGGATTTTTCCTGCAAAGAAGAAATGGAACGCTACGTTGAAAATTATGAGGAGAATTATCGGATGCCTCAAAAACATTAGCAGCGGCGGTATTTTCACATTGGAAAGGATAAAAAATGGAAGTGAAAAAAGGTATTATTTTTGATATGGATGGTACTCTTTGGGATTCAGCAGAGGGAGTTGCCGCGTCATGGAATGAAATTATTGAAAAAGAATATACAGCTGACAGAAAACTGACAGCCGGAGATATTCAGTCGGTGATGGGTCTTACAATGAAGCGTCTTGCAGCGAAGCTCTTTCCGGAGTTGGAAGAGAAAAAGAGACTGGAACTGGTGGATCATTGCGGAGAATACGAGAACGGATATCTTCGTATCCATGGAGGAAGCTTATATGACGGACTGGAAGCAACCATAGGGCAGTTGAAGGAAAAATACCATTTATATATTGTCAGTAACTGCCAAAGTGGATATATCGAGGCGTTTCTGGAGCATTATGGTTTCGGAAAGTATTTTGATGATATTGAATGTTATGGTAATAATCTTCTGGAGAAGGGTGAAAATATACGAAAGGTTGTTGATAGAAATCAGTTGACCCATGCCGTTTATGTAGGAGATATTCAGGGAGATTATGATGCAAGCCGGCAGGCAGGCGTATTATTTATTCATGCTGCCTATGGTTTTGGCAAAATTGATGCACAGGTTCCTAAAATCAACAAGTTTACGGAATTACCGGAGATTATGAAAACAATTTTTTAAGACAAGCGCTGTAATAGAGAACAAATGTAAGTGCTAAGGATGCAAAAGAGGACGTCTTAAAATGCTATTTGTATTATGTCCTTTAATAAAATAAAAACGAATAAATCCGCTTGATTTCCATATACTAACTCCAAAGCTGATATATGGCAAAGAAGAGATCTTTGACAGACCTATAAGTGGGAATATACTGCAGGGATTTTATGAAATAAGGAATTGGAGGAACGTTATGAGAGCAACGGGAATTGTACGTCGTATAGATGAACTGGGTCGAATTGTGGTACCCAAAGAATTAAGAAGAAATCTGCGAATCCGGGAAGGGGACCCGATTGAGATTTTTACAGGTCGGGAAGGGGAGATTATTTTAAAAAAATATTCTCCCATCGGAGAATTAAGTGCCTTTGCACAGGAGTATGTGGATGCCTCTGCAAAGATTTTAGGATGTCCGGTCTGTGTTACCGACCGGGATCAGATTATTGCGGTAGCCGGTGTACCCAAAAAGGATTTGCTGGGAAAACGTCTGCATAAGGAATTAGAGGATGCCATCAATGACCGGGAAGGTATTATGGCTAAAAAAGGGGAAAAACGGTATATTCGCATCACTGGGGAAGATGAGGATGTTTTTGAGGGACAGATTGTCCAGACAATCATTTGCGAAGGGGATGCGATTGGTGCTGTCATTATTCTGAATAAGGACGAGAAAAACCCATTAACGGAAACAGAAAGAAAGGTTGCTGTGATTGCTGCCAATTTTTTGGGTAAACAAATGGAAGGTTAAGCATAGATGGATTCCAACCGAAACCCGAATTAATGGCACAGTTAAGCCAAGGATGTGTAACAAAATGCACAATGTTTTTTCGGAAAATATGTGAGAAAGTTCTAAAAAATTTTGGCAATGTGTATATATTTTTAGAGGATGTAATTGGAATTATTCTGCCAAATTATACAAAAAGCCTAAGAATATAGGTATTTGCTTGACAAATAGGGTGTAAACGAGTATAAATAAGTCTAGGACTTGTCAATTGGACAAGGATATTTGCGTAAGGCAATTTAATATAATTATTTATTAAGAGGAGGATTATTCCTATGAACAAAACAGAATTAGTTGATGCAATTGCTAAAAAGACAGAGTTATCTAAGAAAGATGCAGAGAAGGCATTAAAGGCTTTCACAGATGTTGTTGCAGAAGAATTAGCAAAGGGTGAGAAAGTCCAGTTAGTAGGTTTTGGTACTTTTGAAGTAATTGAGAGACCTGCTCGTGATGGTAGAAATCCTAGAACTGGTGAGCCAATGCCAATCGAGGCTTCTAAGGCTCCTAAGTTCAAAGCTGGTAAGGCTTTAAAGGATACAGTAAATAAGTAATTTGTAGACCTGAAAAAAGACCGTGGATTTTCCATGGTCTTTTTTTGTTTAAGTTGACGAGAAAAAAACATACATTATGCGATGCATTTGACAACCGAAATTAATTGTGAAAATTTAATATGATATATACGCAGGCTCTTGTAGCACACCGGTACTTAACGAGGAAAAGCGTTAGCGTATTCCAAGTTTAGTACCGCTGTGTGCGGATGAAGCGCAAGCGTGCCTGGGTTATATCCATATTAAATTTTCACAAGTTGATGAGGAAAAAGCGTTTCGCAGTTACTAATGATACAGATAAAGGAAGGGAGTAAATATGAGATTAGATAAATATTTGAAGGTGTCCAGATTGATTAAAAGACGAACCGTAGCCAATGATGCGTGTGATGCGGGAAGAGTTATGGTAAACGGAAAGGTAGCAAAGGCATCTGCCGATGTAAAGGTTGGCGATCGTATTGATATTGAATTTGGTAACAAAAATGTTGCAGTGGAGATTACGCAGATTTTAGATACGACAAAAAAAGAAGATGCAAAGGAAATGTTTCAATATCTGTAGCATATAAAAGCACCTTGTCTCATAAGATAGGTTGAGTAGAAGCAGCAATGGGATATGAGATAGGAGTGTGGCTATGGAGGATGTTCGTAATGTAAATACAAAGGGTCATAGAATTGCATTGAATAACCGCGGAAATGGACTGATAACCGGTGTGAATGCGGTAATATCCTTTGATCCAAACGAGGTATTGTTAGAAACGGAGCAGGGAGTGCTTTTGATAAAGGGCTCGGAATTGAATGTAACAAAGCTGACACTTGACAAAGGGGAAGTGGAAGTGGACGGCAGAATAGATTCTTTTACCTATTCGGACATGAAACCCGGCACAAAAGGGGAAAACGGATTATTTGAGCGGTTGTTTAAGTAGGTGATGGAATGGCAGGGCTGATCTATGATGAACTGCGGTTATTTGGAATTTGTTTTCTGCTTGGTATGGCATTAGGTTTTTTGTATGACCTGTTTCGAATTTTTCGATTACTGGTTCCCCACAAAAGCATATTTGTGGACATGGAAGATTTGTTGTACTGGGTGTTAACGGCTTGCTTTGTGTTTCAGACATTATTCCGGTTCAATGAAGGAAAATTGCGAGGCTATGCATTTCTTGGCATGTTTTTAGGTGTAGTGGTCTATACCCTTACCATAAGGCGGTTATTGTTGTTTGTGGTAGGGAAAATTCTCCCCCTTTGGAAAAAAGGATGGAGTATGTTAAAAAGACCTTTTAAGGGAGTGACGGGATATATTAGAAAAACGTTGAAAAATCTTGTTGTAGAAGTTAAAATGGCAATTAGAAGCAGATAGATTAATAAGAAACAGGTGAAGAAATTGAGTAAAAAAAGACGACGGAAAAGAAAGTCAAAAAACAGTTTGAACAAAAATGGATTTCCTGTGATCATGTTTATAGTGATTGTATTTTGCATTGTTCTAGGTGTTTATTCCCTGAATCTGAAAAAGGAGAGTAATCAGTTAGAAGAAAAAAAACAAACACTGGAAGCGCAAATTCAACAAGAAGAAGATAGAACGAAGGAACTGGAAGAATTAGAAAAATATACCAAAACAAAAAAATATATGGAGGAAGTTGCCAGAGAAAAGCTTGGTCTTGTATATCCGGATGAGATTCTGATTCAGCCAAGTAACTGATTATGTCGTTAATTGCGTCAGATAAGGTTTTGTTATGACAATATTTTATATAAAACGATATGCATAATGTATTCCAAAGATTAGTTTGGGAGGAACATATTATGGGATATCATATGAAGAAATTGGGGATACATGTCCTTGCCTTTTTTGTGGCACGCTGTCAGGTGTTGGGGATGTATCCCTTTGTAGTGCCCTTTTTTGTGGCATCCTATATTGATAAACAAAGCAGTCTAAGCCTATATCTGGTGATGATGCTTGGTATATTAAGCCGCAGGGCATATATGCCCTGCCTGAAATATTTCCTTGTGATTGGAAGCTTACTGTTGATTTTAAGATTTACAGACAGGAAAAAACTGTTCTCCACAAATTATATGATCGCACTGGCTGCCGGTGTTTTGCTATGGTCTGTGGGAATGCCTGTGGAATATCTGCTGACCCATGATACATACAGTATTCTTTACAGTCTGTTAGAAGGGATAATCGCTGCCTGCGGAACCTTTGTATTGGAACAGGGGCTGGTTGCTTTCTGTGTGGGTACCGGAAGAAGATTTGCCACAAATGAAAGGTTTATTGGATTCTTTTGCCTGATTAGTATGTTTTTATATGGTCTGCCAACGATATATGAACCGGTGCATATATTATTTATTGTATCCTCATATTTGTTAATGTGTTATGCCTACCGCTTTGAAAGCAGTATCGGGATGTCTATGGGTGGAATTGTAGGACTGACCATGGCATTTCAGACCGGAGAGGTGTTATGGCTTGCCGTGATGCTTCTGTTGTCCGGATTGATTATCATTTTACGGGAGCTTGGCAAAATCGGTGTGATGTCCGGATTCTTTTCCGGGTATCTGTTATTGGGTTTTTTGTACCAGCATATGTTATTGGGAAAAAATATTTTAATCAGTGCCATAGTTGTTGTCTTTGCATTTTTTTTCACTCCGGAAAAGTTTTTGTGCAAGGTTATCAGGGATCGGGAAGTCAATACACTATCTTCTCAGGATGTATTGGCACAGGAAGTCACCAGAAGACGTTTGGAGAATTTTGGCCATGCATTTGTAGAAATGGAAAAAATGCTGTTGTTACATGAGAATGAAATTACCATTCCCGATGACTTAAGTAATGTTTATTTGTCGGGGGATGGAATTTCTCTGTTAAATGCAGTTGAATCCCAAAGCAACCGGTTGACGGAAATCAGACGGAGCTTCGTAAGACAGCTTGGCCAGATTGGAGAAACGATTGCCGGATTTTCCGGGGAATTATCGGAAACGACTCTTTTACATGAACAGTTCGAAAGCAGGATAACAGAAAGCTTATACCGATATGGTGTTACCGTTTCGAAAGCCATGCTTGTGAAGGATAAAAACGGAAGGCTGGAGGCGTATGTACACTGTTGTTTGGAACGAAAGGGGCTCGTAACCGGAGAAACCATAGCCGGTCTGGTCAGCCGGATACTGGAAAAGGATATGATTTGTGTCAGGGGCTGCGAGGAAACCCTTCGGACAAGGGAGAGTACCTTTGTTTTTCTGGAAAAGGGAAAATACATGCTGACAACAGGAATTGTGAGGAAAAACCGGTTGGGAGAAACTGCCTGTGGGGATAATTTTTCTGTATCCAAAATAAATGAACAGACGGCGGTGCTGATGCTGTCGGATGGGATGGGAAGCGGTGAACCGGCAAATATAAAAAGCGAACAGGTTGTGGAATTGTTGGAACAGCTTCTGTCGGCCGGGTTTCGCCGGGAACTGGCAATCTGGCTTTTGAATTCATTTATCAGTTTTCTTTCCAATGGAAATGTCAGCTCTACTTTGGATTTAACGATGGTAGATTTATGTGATGGGATGACGGATTTTGTTAAATTAGGGGCATCCTCAACCTTCATCAAAAGAAAGAACCGGGTAGAATGTATTCATTCAACATCCTTGCCGGTAGGTGTGTTGGAACAGGTGGAATTTGACACCTGTGGAAGAAAACTTTATCATGGAGATGTGATAATCATGATCAGTGATGGCATTTTGGACGGTATTATCTTTGAAAATAAAGAGACATATTTAATGGAATTGATTGCATCCTTAGATACCAATAACGCTCAGGTCATGGCTCAGGAAATTATAGATGATATTACCCGGATGAACAGAGGACAGCTTAAGGATGACAGTACAGTACTTGTGGCTGTATTATGGGAACGGTAGAATTCCGGCAGGATCATGGATATGACATGACGGGACGGATTGAAATAAGGCTATCCCAATCCCCTTGGCTTTAGACAATGGGTAGTTCACATGCCGGTGAAAGGATTTATATATGATTCAAAGGATAAAACAGTATATAAAAGAGAATAATTTAATTTGTAGAGGTGAAAAACTGGTATTAGGTGTGTCCGGAGGTGCGGATTCCATGGCACTTTTGCACATCATGATACTTCTGGCAAAGGAATGGGACTTAAAGCTTTATGTAGTTCATATTAACCACGGTATCCGGGAGGAAGCATGGAAGGATGCAGATTATGTGGAACAGTTTTGCCAAACCTACAAGCTTCCCGTATTCTTTTTTTCTGAAAATATTCCCCTGCTTGCACAAAAGGAAGGAAAAAGCGAGGAGGAAATGGGGCGTGTTTACAGATATCGATGCTTTCGTGAGATTGTAAAAAAAGAGGCTGGGGACAAAATTGTGGTGGCACATCATGAAAATGACCAGGCGGAAACGGTTTTGTTTCATCTGATACGGGGAACGAATCTGAAGGGACTTTCCGGCATTTCGCCTCTTTTTGTGGGAGAGGATGGTATTCCGATAGTCCGTCCCCTGTTATGCGTGAACCGGAATGAAATAGAACAATATCTTTGCAGTCATGATATAAGCTGGCAGGAGGATGTTACAAATCAGGACAATCTATATGCAAGAAATGCACTTCGGAATATTGTAGTTCCCGCATTAAATGATATCAATTCCCAGGCAATATCCCACATTGCCCGGCTGGCACAAGATATAAGAGCGTATGAAGCCTTCTTTGAAAGTCAGGTTCAAAGTTACCTTCAAACAAATGTAAAGTATCAAAATCAGAATGTTGTGATAAATCGAGAAAAATTATTGGAGAATCCGTCAGTGTTTGTCCAAGGTGTGTTGTATCATTTAATAAGTGATGTGTGTGGAAGAAAAAAGGATTTGTCTAATGAACATGTAGAAGCCCTTTATCATTTGCTTTTGGGACAAAGCGGGAGAACGATAGATTTACCCTATGGGGTAACTGCTTTCGTTATGTATGAGAATCTGATTCTTTGTCCATCCTTTGTACAGGAGAGGAATGAGGAAGATATCATATATCTGGATCATATTTTATGGGAAGAGAACCGAGATTACGCTGTGAAAGTAGCAGGATTTGGGGAAGTATTGATTTCTTGCAGAAGATATGGGGAACATGATGGAACATCTTTGGATTTTGTGCCTGCACAAGGGGGAAATGTGAAAAATAACTATACGAAATACTTTAATTGTGATAAAATAATTGCTGCGTTGTGTTTACGAACTCCCCAACAGGGTGATTATTTGTGTATGAATGAACAGGGTAATCATAAAAAACTTTCAAAATATTTCAAGGATGCAAAAATCCCGTTGGATGTAAGAAGACGGATTCCTATATTGGCATTGGAGCATGAGATTTTATATGTGGCAGGATATCGTAGATGCGAGGCTTATAAGGTAAATGAAACAACCAATAAAATATTAATAGTAACCTACAAAGGAGAAGAAGATGGATCATATTGATGTATTAATTTCAGAAGAAGAGATTACCACCAGAATATGCGAACTGGCTGAGGAAATTAATAAAGAATATGCAGGTAAGGAGATTCGGTTAGTTGTTATACTTAAGGGAAGTATATTCTTTGCATGTGAGCTTGCAAAGCATTTGACCATTCCTGTTACCTTTGATTTTATGGCAGTATCTTCCTATGGAGACGGCATGGTATCTGCCGGTAAGCTTACAGTCAAGAAAGAATTGGATGAGGATATCTGTGATACCAATGTATTAATTGTAGAGGATATTGTAGATTCCGGTATTACATTATCAAACTTAAAGCAGCTGTTATTGGCAAGAAATCCTGCCAGCTTGAAGATTATTACATTATTGGATAAGCCGGAGCGTAGAGTAACCGATATTCAGACTGATTATTGTGGATTTCAGATACCGGATGAGTTTGTAGTTGGATATGGACTTGATTATGCACAGAAATACCGTAATCTTCCGTATGTCGGTGTATTAAAGCAAGATTAACTTAAAAGGAGCAAAGTATGAACAAAAATATGAGAAGAAATCTGATTTCCTATATTGTGCTGTTTCTGCTGATTGTCGGTGTGATTGCATTAGTACAGGGAAGTAATCAGAATGTAGATGTATCATATACAGAGATGAATTTTGTTGAGGATTTGGAAAATAACAAAATCTCATCTGTATATGTACAACAGAATGCAGAAGTACCTACAGGTACGGTCACTTTATCAATGAAGGACCATTCCGTGGTACAGTTTTTTGTGCCGGATGTGAATGAATTGCAGCAGACATTTTCCGATATTGTTACGGAGAACAAGTATGATGTTGGTTTCTCTATGGAAGATGTAAAGCGGCCAAGCTTCATTGAAAAAATTATGCCATATATGTTCGGTCTGATTGCATTGTTAGTATTGTTTATGTTGATGGCCGGTATGCAGGGTGCCGGTAGTGGCGGTGGAGCCATGATGAATTTCGGAAAAAGCCGTGCACATATGATCTCAGATGAAGATAATAAGATTACTTTTGCGGATGTTGCCGGATTGAAGGAAGAAAAGGAAGACTTAGCAGAGGTTGTTGATTTCTTGAAAAATCCGGGAAAATTCATCTCCCTCGGTGCAAGAATCCCTAAGGGAATGTTGTTGGTAGGTCCTCCGGGAACCGGTAAAACTCTTTTGGCAAAGGCAGTTGCCGGAGAAGCTCATGTGCCGTTTTTCTCTATTGCCGGTTCGGATTTCGTAGAGATGTTTGTTGGTGTAGGTGCATCCCGTGTAAGAGATTTATTTGCGGAAGCAAAGAAACACAGCCCATGTATTATTTTTATTGATGAGATTGATGCGGTTGCCCGTCGTCGTGGCTCCGGTTTAGGTGGCGGACATGATGAGAGAGAACAGACATTGAACCAGATGCTTGTTGAGATGGATGGATTTTCAGAGCATGAGGGTATCATTGTAATGGCAGCAACAAACCGTGTGGATATTTTGGACCCTGCTATTTTGCGTCCGGGTCGTTTTGACCGTAAAGTAAATGTCGGAAAGCCGGATGTAAAGGGTAGAGAAGAGATATTGACAGTTCATACAAAGAACAAGCCGTTAAGTGAAACTGTTGATTTAAAAGAGATTGCCCGGACTACAGCAGGTTTTTCCGGTGCGGATTTAGAGAACTTGATGAATGAGTCGGCAATTTATGCAGCCAGGGATAACCGGAAATATATCATAAAAGAAGATATTGACCGGGCATTCATTAAGGTTGGTATCGGAACAGAGCGTAAATCAAGAGTAATTCCGAGAGAGGATTTGCGGATTACAGCATACCATGAAGCAGGTCACGCTATTTTGTTCCATGTGTTAGAGGGTGTGGGACCTGTATATACCGTATCGATTATTCCGACAGGACAGGGTGCGGCAGGATATACGATGCCGTTGCCGGAGAAGGATAATGTTCATCTTACAAGAGGTAAGTTGTTGAACGATATCAAGGTTAGCTTAGGTGGACGTATTGCAGAGGAGATGGTAATGGATGATATTTCGGCAGGTGCGTCTCAGGATATCAAACAGGCGACTTCTCTCGCCCGTTCTATGGTAACAGAGTTTGGTATGTCCAGTCAGCTTGGTATGATCAATTATGATGATGAAGATGAGAAAGTAAGTGAATATACTTCTTCTATCATTGACAAGGAGATTAAGGCAATTATTGATGACTGCTATCAGGAAGCAAAAAGATTGTTGGAAGAAAATATTGATATTCTTCATACCTGTGCAAGTCTGTTATTAGAGAAAGAGCGAATTGACCGTGCAGAGTTCGAGGCTTTGTTTGAGAATCGGAGTGTTACTCCAACAGAAATTTAATCTTAGAAGGATAGGACAAAACCCGGATTCATTGGTTAAATCGTTTAAAAAAACAAGGATGCAAAGAATAAAAAACAGCCTTTGTTGTGCAAGTTTACAACAGCGGCTGTTTTTTTTAATCAAATTAAACAAATATGGGGCTTATTTGGATATTTTTTACAAGGGAAATTGACGATTTGCACAAAAGAATTTGAAAAATAAAAGATTGTTTGTGAACACTTTTATTGGATTATACGTATAATAATACTTGTAACCCCCCCAATACATTATATATTTTTTTGCTACACCCCATAAGTAACAAAAAAATACCTTCTCCAGAAAAGGACAGTCGATCGGTAGACTGTCCTTTTTGCTTGCGAAAAAATCAATTATGAAATTTGTCTTTGTTTGCTTCGATAACCTCTATAATTCGGTTGCGAACCATTTCGGCAATCTCTGCTGTTTTTAATCCTTTATATTCCTCATATGGAATTGCCGGTAGTACGTGAAGCTGAACATCTACCCGGTTTGTATCAGGCTTGTCAAAGGGAAGATAGGAATCAATAATGGCAATCGGAACAATCGGACATTTTGCCTTTGTAGCTGCCTTAAAGCTGCCGTGTTTAAATTCTCCCGGTGTGTTTCCGTTTTTGGAACGGGTACCTTCCGGAAAAATCAGGAAGTTACGTCCTTCTTTTACCTGTTTTGCCACTTCGTTAATGGTCTGAAGTCCCTGTTTTGGATCTTCCCGGTCCATATATAGGCCGCCGAGAATGTTTACAAGGTGCTTCAATCCGAAAATATGCTCCGTCTCTTTCTTGATTACCACACCAAAGGGATCGGGATCGACATTTGCCAGACCCATTACATCAAATAAGCCCTGGTGATTTGGATACATGATGTAGCTTTCCTTTGGAAGGGTATCAAATCCGAATCCGTGTACGATTACGTTTCCGGATGGGCATCCTCTGATGCCCAATTCCCGTATAAATTTATATTTCTTTTCTTCGCTTATCTTATCATTTTCATAGTAATGAAACATGGTTGCCAGTAATCGTGGCATATGAATGGCATTACGTCGAATAATAAGCTTCAATCTTTTTGGAAGTTTTGTCATGTCCACTCCTTATAATTCAACATCCCAGAAGCCTTCCAGTGTGGCGAAATAATCTTCCGGTGTCTCTGCACGACGAATCATCTTTGTGCTGCCATCTTCCCGAAGAAGAATTTCAGATGATTTTAATTTGCCGTTATAGTTATAACCCATTGCAAATCCGTGAGCACCGGTGTCATGAATTACTAAGATATCACCCATGTCAATTTTAGGAAGCTTACGGTCGATTGCAAATTTGTCATTGTTTTCGCATAAAGAACCTGTAATATCATACATATGGTCGCAAGGCTCGTTTTCCTTGCCAAGAACCGTAATATGATGGTATGCACCGTACATAGCAGGTCTCATTAAGTTAACCGCACAGGCATCAACACCGATGTATTCCTTGTGGGTATGTTTTTCGTGGATTGCTTTTGTAATCAAATGTCCGTAAGGGGCTAACATAAAACGTCCGAGCTCTGTGTAAATTGCTACATCACCCATTCCGGCAGGAACTAAGATTTCTTCGTATGCTTTACGAACACCTTCTCCAATGGCAAGAATGTCATTTGGCTCCTTATCAGGTGTATAAGGAATACCGATACCGCCGGATAAATTGATAAATGTAATATGTGCTCCGGTTTCTTCTTTTAATTCTACTGCTGTCTGGAATAAGATCTTAGCAAGTGTTGGATAATATTCGTTTGTAACAGTGTTGCTGGCTAAGAATGAATGCATACCGAATTCTTCTACACCAAGCTCCATTAACCGCTTGTAGGCTTCTGTCATTTGTGGACGGGTAAGTCCGTACTTTGCATCACCGGGATTATCCATAATTGTCGTCGCAATGGCAAATTTTCCACCCGGATTATAACGACAGCTCATTCTCTTTGGTAAAGTGCCGATGGTTTCTTTTAAGAAATCAATATGTGTAATATCATCTAAGTTGATGGTCGCACCAAGCTTTGCAGCGAAAGCAAATTCTTCCGCAGGGGTATCATTAGAAGAAAACATGATGTCTTTTCCGGCAAAACCGCACTTATCAGACATCAGTAGCTCTGTATAAGAAGAACAGTCGGTTCCACAGCCTTCTTCCTTTAAGATTTTCAGGATAGTAGGATTTGGAGTTGCTTTTACAGCAAAGAACTCTTTGTAGCCTTTATTCCAGGAAAATGCTTTCTGTAATTTTCTTGCATTCTCCCGGATGCCCTTTTCATCATAGAGATGGAAGGGGGTAGGATAGAGCTTGCACATTTCTTCAGCCTGTTCTTTTGTAACAAATGGTGTTTTCATAGTCATAATTCCTTTCCCTGTATTTGTAGTATGTAGATAATTTTTTATAAAATTAATTATTTTATTATCTATGATCTTGCAGTCCTGTCTGTAAAAGACACAACTAATAACATAATAAAGTAATTTGAGTGTTTGTCAAGTAACCGGAAGGGGTTTGTTACCCTGAACGAAGGGTTTTCCTGTCATTGGAAAATCCCTGCTTTCCCGATGACCTAAAATGATATCAAAAATCAGAACTTTATTTTGAATCTAATCTTGACAAAATACAGTCTTTTATAGTATTATTTTCTTAGTGATACGGCGTGTTACTTGTTACTATGAGTGAATGAGGCATTAACTGTACATGAATATTTGAGGATATTTATGTTTGTTGATGCCCTTTTTTTTACCCGTATATAACGATGTATATATTACGTCTGTACATTTCGGATTGAAAATGAACGAAGGCGTAAATAATATAATGTCGGGTAACTGCAAAATGATTCGCAGCCTAAGTTATTTGTGCAAAATTTATATGATATATACATATTAAATTTTGCACAAATGTAGAGTGAAGGGTTTTGCAAACGCCTGATAATATAATGTGAAAGTGAGGAGATTAAGATGAAAGAATTTAAGTATGTTATCACAGACGAGATTGGAATCCATGCAAGACCGGCCGGAATGCTTGCAAAAGAAGCAAAAGCATTTTCCTCTAAAATTACATTAGAGGCAAACGGAAAAAGTGCGGAGGTTACAAAGCTTATGGCTGTTATGAGTCTTGGTGTTAAGACCGGCGCAGAGGTTGTGATTAAGGCTGAAGGTGAAGACGAAGATGCAGCAATCGCAAAAATGGAAGAGTTCATGAAGGCAAATCTGTAAGATTGAACGAATACCCATCGTGAAAAGAGAAAACAGGCTGTTACACATTGAAGTGTCACAGCCTGATTTTGGATAGAGATATATGGGACATGGCATCTGCCGTGGTATCTCGGGGTTGCGATGTAAGAAGGAGGTTTATGGAAATGATGGAGAAATTTTCGGGAAAAGCAATTTTTAAAGGAACAGCAATTGGAAAAATTTTATTTTATTCTAAGAATGAGCAGCAGGTAAAACGTGAGAAAATTGATGATGCAGATGCAGAAATTGCCCGATATGAAAAAGCAAAAGAAACAGCAATCCAACAACTGGGTGTACTCCATGACAAAGCAGTGGCAGAGGTTGGAGAAGACAATGCCATGATATTTGAAGTACATGCCATGATGTTAGAGGATGAGGATTATAATGAGTCTGTATATAACATTATACGTAACGAAGGTGTGAATGCGGAGTTTGCGGTGGCAACCACCGGAGATAATTTTTCCGTTATGTTTGCACAGATGGATGATGAATATTTTAAGGCAAGAGCCGCAGATGTAAAGGATATTTCCGAGCGGGTGATTACGGTATTGCATGGTGGTGCTGCAAACGGTGATTTGGGTGATGAGCCGGTAATTGTTGTGGCAGAGGATCTTGCACCAAGTGAAACCGTACAGATGGATAAGAGTAAGCTTCTTGCATTTGTTACCCGGTTGGGTTCTTCTAATTCCCATACTGCTATTTTAGCCAGAACAATGAATATTCCTGCGTTGATCGGTATTGATATCAAAGAAGAGTGGAATGGGAAAAATGCGATTGTAGATGGTAAGAATGGTATCTTCATCGTAGACCCGGATGTGACCACCTTGCAGACCTATATTGAAGAGAAGAAAAAGGAAGAGGAAGCAGCATTACTTCTTCAGCAGTTAAAGGGACAGCCGGATGAGACAAAGGATGGAAGACATATTCATCTGTATGCCAATATCGGCAGTGTGGCAGATGTTACAAATGTTTTGGCTAATGATGCAGCCGGAATCGGTTTGTTCAGAAGCGAATTTTTGTATTTGGAAAAGAATGATTACCCTACAGAGGAGGAGCAGTTCCAGGTATATAAGACTGTAGCCCAGAATATGGCAGGTAAGAAGGTTGTAATCCGGACATTGGATATTGGTGCCGATAAGCAGGTGGATTACTTTAACATGGATCATGAGGATAATCCGGCGATGGGATACCGTGCAATCCGTATTTGCCTGGATCGGGTTGAAATCTTCAAAACCCAGCTTCGTGCCTTGTATCGTGCTTCCGCATTTGGCACCATTTCTATTATGTTTCCGATGATTATTTCCCTTCAGGAAGTAAAGGACATCAAGAAGATATGTGAGGAAGTAAGAAAGGAATTGGACGAGCAGGGAATTAAGTATGGTGACGTAGAGCTTGGTATTATGATCGAGACACCGGCTGCCGTTATGATAAGTGATATGCTGGCAAAAGAGGTGGATTTCTTTAGTATCGGAACCAATGACCTGACTCAGTATACACTGGCAATTGACCGTCAGAATCCAAAGCTTGATCATATATATGATTCCCATCATCCTGCAATCCTTCGCATGATTCAGATGGTAATTGACAATGGACATAAAGGTGGTGCATGGGTTGGAATCTGCGGTGAGTTAGGTGCAGACACTTCTCTGACAGAAACCTTTGTTAAAATGGGTATTGATGAGCTTTCCGTATCTCCGACATTTGTTTTGCCGGTACGAAAGGCAATTCGTGAGACGACATTTGAACAATAAGGTTGTCAATTGAACAAGGATATATTAAAATGCTATTGTGTGTGAGGCACAATAGCATTTTTTTAATGAGATTTTGACGAAGGGGATTTATTATGGCACTGAAATTAAAAGATGGTAATACATCAAATACTAATTATGAAGCAGGAAATTCTGCTCAGAGTGGAGAACCGAATCCATGGGATAACATGAATATAGAAGGATCCATGGAGCCATATCAGACAACGAGGTCTATTAAGAGTACTTACGCTCCGGAGCAAGAAAATTTGCATCTGGTACCGAGGCTGTTTCGGTTAATTGGTCTTTTGGTAGTGGTAGGAGTCCTGATTCTGGCAGGAAAGACAATCGTTGCAAAATTAATGCCGGAGGGAATTGATGTTACAGGTCTGGTAAACAAACCGGAGATTGTACTGGAAAAGCAATTGGGTATTACATTTGAGGATAATACATCGTGGCCGAAAGGACTGCTGCAGTATTCCGGTGGAAAACTGACCATCCGGGGAGATAAAGATTTAGGTGTCGTTTATATTAACGGTCAGCATGCAGGATTACATATTCATACCAATCAATATAAAATGTTTGGGATTCAGGTAGGCATGGCAGAGCAGAAGGCAAATGAAACCCTGACAAAAACCTTCCATCAGGATAACTTTTTAACCCTGATTGATGAAGAAGGAAAACAGGGAACCACAACCTATTACTATTACAGAACAAGAGAGAATGACTGCATTTCCATCGTGATAAGAAACAATACCAATCGTATCGACAATATAACATATTATAATAATTATAAGCAGTTGATCAGTCATGGAGATACCTTTTAATGCGTAAAGAAAACACCTGTTTTAATTTGTATGGGCGATGCCCGTATCATTAAAACAGGTGTTTTTATTAGTTTTTATGATAATAACGATTTGTTTCCTGATATTTTGGTTCGCTGGTTAAGTGCATGCCAAGCCTTTGGAAAACCTGTTCGTCAACAGAAGACAGCAGGACAGAGGAATGAGCTTCACAGCCTCGCAGCTTATTCAACTGTTTTAAAGCTAGTGCCGATGTCTCATCCGTAGCAGCGGAGGAAGATAAGGCAATGAGAATCTCATCTGTATGAAGTCTCGGATTCCGGCTTCCCAAATACTCTGTTTTCAAGGTTTGAATCGGCGCAATCGCTTTGGAAGAAACAAGCTTTACATCGTGGTCGATTCCTGCAAGAACTTTAATTGCATTAAGTAAGGCTGCGGCAGAAGCCCCTAAAAGCTCTCCGTTTTCTCCGGTAATAATCCGTCCGTCCGGAAGCTCGATTGCTGCAGTGGGCTGTCCGTTGCTTGCGGCTTCTCTCTTTAATGCAGCCTGGGCTACGGCACGATCTTCTATTGTAATTCCTGCCTGTTTCATCAGGATTTCTAATTTGTATATATTATCCTTAGTAGAACCATATCGTTTTTTATCGCAGAGACTTTTGTAATATCTGCGGATAATCTCCTGTTTGGATGCATCGGAGCATGCGTCATCATCGCAAATGCAGTTTCCTGCCATGTTAACTCCCATGTCTGTCGGTGACTTGTATGGGCTTTCTCCGTAGATTAGTTCAAACATTGCATTTACAACAGGGAAAATCTCGATATCTCTGTTGTAATTTACGGTTGTTTTGCCATAAGCATCTAAATGAAATGGGTCAATCATATTCACATCATTCAAATCGGCTGTTGCAGCTTCATATGCAAGATTGACAGGATGTTTTAACGGAATGTTCCATATTGGGAAGGTTTCAAACTTTGCATAGCCTGCCTGAACACCGCGTTTATGTTCATGATATAACTGGGACAGACAAGTTGCCATCTTTCCACTGCCGGGACCCGGCGCGGTAATGACTACCAGTGGTCTGCTGGTTTCGATATAATCATTTTTTCCGTAGCCTTCATCACTTACGATTTTTTTGATGTCTCCCGGATATCCCGGTATTTTATAATGGCGGTAAGAACGGATTCCCAATTCCTTTAATTTCTGTTCAAATAATTCGGCTCCTGCCTGATTTGCGAACTTTGTCAGACAGACGCTGCCTACCATCAGGCCAACACTGGAAAATGCATCAATTAAGCGAAGCACATCCATGTCATAGGTAATACCGTAGTCACCCCGGACTTTATTTTCTTCTATATCCTCTGCACTGATTACGATTACGATTTCTGCCTGCTCCTTTAACTGAAGCAGCATTTGCAGCTTGGAATCCGGTTCAAATCCCGGAAGTACGCGGGAAGCATGATAATCGTCAAAGAGTTTTCCCCCAAATTCCAGATAAAGTTTATTTCCAAATTTTGCGATTCGCTCTCTGATATGAGAGGATTGCATGTCCAAATATTTCTGATTGTCAAATCCTTTTTTCATTTTATTCTCCTTAAAAATACAATTAACCTTTGTATTTTAGCAAGAAAAAAGAAATCTGTAAATGCCTCTGAATGGGAATCTGAAGGAATCCGTAAAATTTTTGAAACAAACATTTAAAATAATATTTCATATATGGAAAGAGACATACATACTCTTTAATGATTTGCAAAAAATAAAGAAATAATAAGGAATTTAAGGAATAACTTCACAGAAAATACATGAAATTTGAATTGCACATTTTTTCTTTTTCTTATATACTGTGTTTTGTTATAGAACGATAGGAGGAAATTGGATTGGAAGAAAATAATAAAAATAATAATTCAAATAATAATGACCGAAAGACACCAAATCGCAATTTTATGTTCATGTTAATCATGTCGATCATTATGACTTTGATGTTTTTCTATGTGTACAATAATATTAAAGGAAGTAAGGTAGAGGAATTATCTTACGGACAATTCCTTGATATGTTAGAGGATGACCAGGTAGAGGAGGTAAAGATATACAGCTCTACTTTGGAGGTAACTCCTAAAAAAGATATTAAAAAAGATGCTAAGGACACTTCGGAAGAGAAGAAGAGTCAGAAGGATGACAGTAAGAAGGATAACACAGAGGATAGTAAAAAAACGACTCAGGATACAGAGGAGGCAGTATCGGAGGAAAAGGTTCCTGCAAGCTATGTAGAGGTTGACCCTTCAAAAACATATGTTGTTACACGGATTTCGGATTTGTATTTAATTGACCGTTTGGAGAAAGCAAAAGAAAATGGCAGCCTGGATTATGTTGCCATTGATGAAAGCGGTTCAGCCATGATTATGAATATCCTTTCCTGGGTATTGATGTTTGGCGTTGTTTACTTTATTTTGTGGCTGTTTATGCGCTCTATGAGCAAAGGCGGCGGCATGATGGGTATGGGAGTCGGAAAAAGTACCGCTAAGATGTATATGGAAAAAGAAACCGGTATTACCTTTGCAGATGTAGCAGGACAGGAGGAATCAAAGGAATCCTTAAAAGAAATGGTTGATTTTCTTCATAATCCAAAACGCTATCTGGAGATTGGCGCAAAGCTTCCGAAAGGAGCATTGTTAGTAGGACCTCCGGGAACAGGTAAGACATTATTGGCAAAGGCTGTGGCAGGAGAAGCAAAGGTTCCGTTTTTCTCATTGTCAGGTTCTGATTTTGTGGAATTATATGTTGGTGTAGGTGCATCACGAGTAAGAGATTTATTTAAACAGGCAAATGCAGTTGCGCCATGTATCATTTTCATAGATGAGATTGATGCCATTGGTAGAAGCCGTGACAGCAAATACGGTGGTGGAGATTCTGAACGGGAGCAGACGCTGAATCAGCTGCTTTCTGAGATGGATGGTTTTGATACCTCCAAGGGAATCGTTATATTAGCAGCTACAAACCGTCCGGAGGTGCTGGATAAAGCGTTGCTTCGTCCGGGACGATTTGATCGGCGGGTTATTGTGGAACGTCCGGATTTGAAAGGACGAATTGAGACCTTAAAGGTACATGCCAAGAATGTAAAGATGGATGAGACCGTTGACTTTAAGGAGCTGGCACTTGCAACCTCCGGAGCCGTGGGAGCGGATCTTGCCAATATTGTGAATGAGGCAGCTTTAGCGGCAGTAAAGGCAGGCAGAGAATATGTTTGTCAGGCAGATTTGTTTGAATCCATTGAGGTTGTCTTTGCAGGTAAAGAGAAAAAAGACAGAATCCTTAACAAAGAGGAAAAACGAATTGTTGCATATCATGAAACCGGTCATGCACTAGCAACAGCGTTACAAAAGCATACCGAACCGGTACAAAAGATTACCATTATTCCAAGAACCATGGGTGCTTTGGGATATGTCATGCAGGTTCCGGAAGAGGAAAAATATCTAAATACCCAGATTGAGATGGAGAATAATCTGGTAACGTTATTAGCCGGACGTGCAGCAGAGGCAATCAAATTCCCATCCGTAACAACCGGAGCATCCAATGATATGGAAAAGGCAACCAATCTTGCCAGAAGCATGGTGACCATGTACGGAATGTCAGAGAAGTTCGGAATGGTAACCTTGGAAAATGTACAGAACCGGTATTTGGACGGAAGAACTGTTATGAACTGTTCTGACGAGACAGCAACAAAGATTGATAACGAAGTTCGGAAGATGATGAAAAATGCATATCAGACAGCATACGATTTATTGGCAGCGCATGAGGATTTGCTGGATGCATTGGCAGAATACCTGATAGAGAAGGAAACCATAACCGGCAAGGAATTTATGAGTATATTTGAGGAGATTACCGGAGAAAGTCTGCAGGAAGCGAAGCCGGATTTGTCAGAGGATACGACAAAATACGCTCCGGATTCTAATGAGTCTGAGATTTAGAGCGGCAATATGTCGGAAACAGATATGGACGTATGAATGTCTGTGAATAAGATTTACAAAAGGGCACCACTTACTCGTGGCAGCCCTTTTGCAGTTTGATGATGTGTGTAGTATTTTGCAATGCCAGCCGGGCAAGAACGGCAGGCATAGGGGATTGTTATGAAAGAAGGATTTGATTTAGCGGAGGAATTAAAAAAACTGCCGGAGTGTCCCGGTGTTTATCTGATGCATGATAAAAAAGACGAAATTATATATGTGGGAAAGGCAATTCGTTTAAAACGCAGGGTCAGTTCCTATTTTCGGAAAATTCCCAACCGGAGTCCGAAGATTGAAAAAATGATTTCGTTAATCGATTATTTTGAATATATTGTAACGGATTCGGAACTGGAAGCTCTTGTTTTGGAAAACAACCTGATTAAGGAGCATCGTCCCAAATACAATACCATGCTAAAGGATGATAAAAGCTATCCTTTTATGAAGGTTACGGTGCAGGAGGATTTTCCCCGGGTTTTGTTTGCAAGACAGATGAAGAGGGACGGAGCGAAATATTTTGGTCCATACACGAGCTCCGCTGCGGTTAAAGATACCATTGAGCTGGTAAAAAAATTGTATGGAATCAGAACCTGCAATAAATCCCTTCCGAAGGAAATCGGAGTAGGACGTCCCTGCCTGTATTATCAGATGAAGCAATGTGAAGCCCCCTGTCAGGGTTATATTTCCAAAGAGGATTACAGAAAGAAAATAGAGCAGCTGTTAGGCTTTCTGAATGGAGATTATAAGAAAGTAATAAAAGAGCTGGAGCAGAAGATGAAGGAGTTATCGGCACAGCTGGAGTTTGAGGAGGCTGCCAGATACCGGGATCTGATTGCCAGCGTGGAGCATGTAACCGGTTCCCAAAGGGTTGTCAAAACCGGTGGAGTGGATCAGGATGTAATTGCAATGGCAAGAAAGGGTTCGGAGGCTGTGGTGTCCCTGTTCTTTGTCAGGGATGGAAAGCTGCTTGGAAGAGAGCATTTTCATGTGGAACATTCCGATACGGATACCGGTTCTGACATTATAACGGCATTTATAAAGCAGTATTACAGCGGAACGCCTTTTATTCCCAATGAATTATTAACGGAGTTTGAGACAGAAGAGCCGGAATTACTGGAACAGTGGCTTACAAAACGTCGTGGAGGCCGTGTACACATTATTACACCTCAAAAGGGTGAAAAGCATAAGATGATTGACCTTGCAAGAGAGAACGCCAATATTGTATTGTCCAGAGATATAGAAAAATTAAAACGGGAAGAAGCAAGAACCATAGGAGCCTGTAATGAACTGGCGAAGCTGTTGGGGCTTGAAAGCGCATTTCGGTTAGAGGCTTTTGATATTTCCAATACAAGCGGATTTTTGTCCGTTGCCTCCATGGTGGTATTTGAAAAAGGAAAACCGCGAAAAAATGAATATCGTAAATTCAAATTGAAAACGGTTACGGGTCCGGATGATTATAAGAGTATGGAAGAGGTTTTAACCAGGCGCTTTACAGATGAACGAATGGATGTATACCCGGATATCCTTATGATGGATGGTGGACGTGGTCAGGTAAATGTTGCACTAAAGGTCTTAGATCAACTCCATCTGAATATTCCGGTATGTGGCATGGTAAAGGATGATAATCATAGAACCCGGGGGTTATATTACCAAAATCAGGAAATTAATTTTCCGAAAAACAGTGAAGTGTTCGGTATGATAACAAGGCTGCAGGATGAAGCCCATCGGTTCGCCATTACTTATCATAAGCAGCTAAGGGGGAAAGAGCAGGTTCACAGTGTTTTGGATGATATCAAGGGTGTCGGTCCCCAGCGAAGAAAAGCTCTGATGAAACATTTTAAGGAAATTCAGAAAATTCGGGATGCCCGGATAGAGGAACTGGCAGCCGTAGAGGGAATGACGGAAACGGTTGCACAGGCTGTTTATGATTTTTTTCATGAATCGTAAAAAGGATGAATGATTTTATTGCTGAAAACATCATTTACAGATATAATAAAGGATACAGAAATGATACAGGGGAGGTTACAGATGTATTCTATTACGTTAACGCAGTTTATTGAGAAGTTAAAATTAACCAATCATACACCGGAAATCGACACTGACAAAATCCTGATTACGGATCCGGATATTAACCGGCCGGCAGTACAGTTGTCGGGATTCTTTGAACATTTTGATGCGGTTCGGATTCAGATTTGCGGAAATGTTGAGCATGCTTACATAAGCAGCATACATGACCGGGATGAGACTGCCATGATTTTTGATAAATTATTCCAGTACAAATTCCCGTGTATGGTATTTTGCAGGGATTTGGTTCCTCAGGATTTTGTAATTGAGGCAGGGAAAAAACATGGTGTCCCGGTACTGACATCACCTGCAACCACATCTGCATTTGTACATGAGACGGTACGGTGGCTGCATGTGGAACTGGCACCTCGTATTTCCATTCATGCGGTATTGGTAGATGTATACGGCGTGGGTGTTTTGATTAAAGGAGAAAGTGGTATCGGTAAATCAGAGGCAGCTTTGGAATTGATCAAACGTGGACATCGTCTTGTATCCGATGATGTAGTTGAGATTAAGAAGGTATCCAATGATACACTGGTAGGATCTTCACCGGAGACAACGAGACACTTTATAGAATTGCGTGGTATTGGTATTATAGATGTAAAGGCATTGTTTGGTTACGAATGTGTCAAATTAACACAGGGAATTGACCTTGTGATTAATTTAGAAGAATGGGATAAAGAAAGTAACTACGACCGTCTGGGTCTTGAGGATCAATATGATGAGATATTAGGTAATAAAGTCGTATCTCATAATATTCCAATCCGTCCGGGTCGGAATATTGCCATCATCGTAGAGTCTGCCGCTGTTAATTTCCGTCAGAAGCAGATGGGTTATAATGCGGCTCAGGAATTATATAACAGAGTAACATCCAATATGGCAAAAGGACAGAATCAGAATAAATAATAAAATAACAGGAGGAATATAAAATGAAAAACTATGTATTTGGAGTTGATATCGGGGGAACAACAGTAAAACTTGGTTTCTTTAAGTCAGAGGGAACTTTAGTGGATAAATGGGAGATTCCGACCAGAAAGGACGAGGGCGGAAGATTTATTCTGCCGGATGTTGCAGCAAGTCTGGAAGCAAAGCTTCAAGAACAGGGTGTCAGCAAGGATGATGTAGCCGGTGTTGGTATCGGTGTTCCGGGACCGGTCAGAGATGACGGAACGGTACTTCGTTGCGTAAATCTTGGCTGGGGCGTTTTTAATGTAGAAGAAGAGTTTGAAAAATTGTTCGGACTTCCTGCTAAGGTAGGAAATGATGCAAATATGGCATCTCTTGGTGAGATGTGGCAAGGTGGCGGTAAAGGTTTTAAGTCTATTGTTATGGTTACTTTGGGAACCGGTGTTGGTGGCGGAATTATCGTAAATGGAAAGATGCTTTCCGGTAATAACGGTGCCGGTGGAGAGATTGGACATATTTGTGTAAATGTAGAAGAGACAGAGGTATGTGGCTGTGGTAAAAAGGGTTGTCTGGAACAGTATACATCTGCAACGGGTATTACAAGAATGGCAGAACGTGCCCTGAATAATACAGACCGTGCATCGAAGCTTCGCAGTGTACAGTACATTTCCGCAAAAGAAATTTTTGATGCGGCAAAAGAGGGTGATGATCTGGCACTTGAACTGGTAGAAGATCATGGTAAAACTCTTGGTAAGGCATTGGCAACCGTTGCCTGTGTTTGTGATCCGGAAGCATTTGTAATTGGCGGAGGCGTATCAAAAGCAGGAGAAATCCTTGTAAACACAACAAAAAAATACTATCAGCAGTTTGTATTCCATGCATGCAGAGATACCAAATTCGTACTGGCTACACTTGGAAATGATGCAGGAATTTACGGCTGTGCAGAGGCTGTACTGACAAAGTAATGGATGAATTTGTATAAAATATTACAAATTTGTTAAAAAACACAAAAGGGGGTGTTGAATCCCCCTTTTTTTCGTGGCTTTGTACATTGATTTTCTGAAAGGGGATAGAATATAATGATACGTGGGTTTTCAGAATCCGTGATATTTTGGGAATAATCATATAACTGTGAGACATATAGTTACTATAATCGGTTAGAAGAATTCAGATAGAATGGGAAGAAAGATGGAAAAAGGGTTATTAGAAGAATTATATAGAATTGCCGGAGCATCAAATGTTAAGTTGAATGAGCCTATGAAGAATCACACAACCTTTCGAATCGGCGGTCCGGCGGATTGTTATGTAACACCCGGAACGGTGGAAGAGCTTGGCCAGGTGTTATCCTCCTGTCAGGCTGCAAAGGTGCCTGTATTTATTATGGGTAACGGAAGCAATATTCTTGTCAGCGATGAGGGAATGGAAGGTGTTGTGATCCAATTGTCCGGAAGATTGAATCATTGCAGTGTGGATGGAAATGTAATAAAGGCACAATCAGGAGTTCTTCTTTCAAAGCTTGGCGCCCTTGCAAGACAGGAGTCTTTAACAGGCTTTGAGTTTGCGGCAGGGATTCCGGGAACCTTAGGAGGTGCCGTTGTTATGAATGCCGGTGCCTATGGTGGAGAAATGAAAGACGTGATTACAGCTGTTCAGGTAATGGATCAGAAGGGTAATCTGTTAGAGATTCCGGGGGCGGATATGGAATTTTCCTATCGTCACAGCATTGTTGCCAAAAAGAATTATATCGTAATCGGAGCAACCATAACCTTGCAGCCGGGTGATGAAGCGGCAATTACAGCAAGGATGGAGGAGCTTGCCATTGCAAGAAAGACCAAACAGCCATTGGAATATCCAAGTGCCGGTTCTACCTTTAAAAGACCGGAGGGGTATTTTGCGGGAAAGCTGATTCAGGATGCAGATTTAAGAGGCTATCGGGTGGGAGATGCACAGGTTTCGGAAAAACATTGTGGATTTGTGATCAACCGTGGAAATGCAACGGCAAAGGATGTGCAACGGCTGATTTTGGATGTACAGGAAAAGGTAAAAAATCAGTTTGGAGTAGAATTAGAACCTGAGATTTGTCAGGTCGGCAGGATAAAAGAGGATAAATAATGAGATTTGTTATTGTAACCGGCATGAGTGGAGCCGGAAAAAGTACAGCCTTAAAAACATTAGAGGATATGGGATATTTTTGTGTGGACAATCTTCCGATTCAGTTAATGATTCGGTTTGCGGAGATTGCCTACTCAAAAGATAATGATACAGATAATGTGGCAGTAGGGGTAGATATTCGTAACGGAGTATATCTGGAACGATTTTCCGGCTGTCTTCAGGAATTGAAAAAATCAAAATACAATTATGAAATACTCTTCTTAGATTCCAATGATGATGTACTGATCAAAAGATACAAGGAAACAAGAAGAAATCATCCCCTTGCCAGAACCGGGCGGATTGAGGATGGTATAAAGCTGGAACGGAGTAAGATTGCATTTCTTCGAAAAGAAGCAGATTATATTATTGATACGACCAGTCTTCTTACGAGAGAATTAAAAATAGAATTAGATAAAATATTTTTGAAAAATCAGGAATACAGTAATTTTATCATTAATGTGGAATCCTTTGGCTTCAAGTATGGAATACCAAGGGATGCAGACCTGGTTTTTGATGTGCGTTTTTTACCAAACCCTTATTATGACCTGGAGCTGCGCCCGTTGACGGGAAATGATGAAGCCATCTGGGATTTTGTAATGCAGCATGATGAGGCAAAGGAATTTTTGAACAAGGTTACGGATTTGCTGGAGTTTCTGATTCCCAATTATATCAAAGAAGGAAAGAACGGTCTTGTGGTTGCAATAGGCTGCACCGGTGGAAAGCATCGTTCCGTAACATTGGCAAATGGAATATATCAGGAACTGAAATTGTTGCCCTACAGTGTAAAAATTGACCATAGAGATATAGAAAAAGATGCAGTAAGAAAGGGATAGTGTATGTCGTTTTCAACAAAGGTAAAGGAAGAAATTGGCAGACATCTAAGTAAAAGCAGACATTGTCAGATTGCTGAGCTGTTAGCTTTGGTTCTTGCAACCGGTGAGGTTTCCTTTCAGGACAAACAGCTGACTCTGCTTCTGCATCCCGAGAATGAATTGATTCGAAAAAAAATATGCCTTTTGCTGGATATTCTTTTTGATAAACAGATTGTCTGCAAAGCAGACGAAAAAAATATCTTGATCGACGATAGGGATATGGCAGATCATATATTGCAGACATTAAAATTGCAGGATTATGTGGATTTTCTGGAAGAGGATTGGTTAGATGAGGAAGAGTTGTCTGTTATGGAAGAGGATGAAGTTACTTATGTATCCTCCCATGCAATTTCTTTGCAGAACTGTCAGTTTCCAAAGCAGGTAATTCAAAAGGAATGTTGTAAAAAAGCATTTCTGCGAGGTATATTTCTGGCAACCGGGTCCGTTAGTGACCCAAGTAAGGCGTATCATTTTGAGATTGTTGTCCGGAATAAGGACATGGCGACTTATATACGGGATGTGATACAAAGCTTTTCTTTGGATGCCAAGATAACAAAGAGAAAAAAATACTATATTGTTTATTTAAAAGAAGGTGCTATGATTGTAGATATGCTGAAGGTTATGGAAGCAAGTGTGAATCTGATGGATATGGAAAATGTACTGATTTTAAAGGAAATGAGAAATGATATTAACCGGCGTGTGAACTGTGAAACTGCCAATATTAAGAAAACAGTGAATGCCGCGCGGCGTCAGATTCATGATATTGAATACATTATGCAGACAAAAGGAATTCAGTATTTAAGTCCTTCCTTAAGGGAAATCGCCCAACTTCGGTTAGAGGAACCGGATGCAAATCTGAATGAATTGGGAGAAATGTTGAATCCACCGGTATCAAAATCCGGTGTCAATCATAGATTAAGAAAAATCAGTGAAATTGCAAATGAATTAAGAGAATATAATCGCAATTAAGGAGGATAATGAAATGGTTAGTGAGACAGTAAAAGTAAATTTGGTAAAGGATGCAGAAGCAAGACCGGTTGCGGTGCTGGTACAGACAGCAAGTCAGTTTGACAGTAAGATTTATATTAAATTAGAGGATAAAAACATCAATGCAAAAAGTATTATGGGAATGATGAGCATTGGTCTTACCCAGGATTCGGAAGTAACCGTAACCGCAGAAGGTGATGATGAGGAAAAAGCTCTTGAAACGATTGTGAACTATCTTAGAAATGCAAAATAAATCTGTTAAATAATGGGTTTAAAATCTTGCCCTTTAAGAGGTGCTGTGATAAACTTATAGATGGTTGTTTGCAAATATATATAACAAGAATCAAACGCAATCAATATATAAGTATGATAGAGTGAACCGGTTGGTGAATATAGAAAAGTAGGTGAGGGAAATGGGACGTTTTTCGAATTTCTTAAATAAGATTCCTTTTATGCGTAAATCCGTCAGTGTAGAAGAAAAGAAAACTGATAATGTTGAAAAGCAGTACAATAAAGCAAAAGAGCTTATCGAACATGGTATATCAGAGGAAGCAATCAAATCCTTAAATCAGATAGCGGATATCGGTATGATGGAACCACAGTATCAGCAGTATGGCTGCGAATCCTTAAAGATTCTCGGTGAGGTTTATGAAACCGGTAAGTATGACCATATCAAAGCGAATGTAGATAGAGAATTGGCTGCAAAGTATTACGAAAGATATATCAAGCTGGTAGAAGACGGTAACATGTTTTACAAGCTGGGTCTTCTTATGCTGGATATTCAGAACTTCTCCAAAGCAATCACTTATCTGGAGAAAGCGACTACATATAATGTGGCACCGGCATATATGCGATTGGGAGATATTTATGAAAAGGGTCTGAATAAGATTGATGAATTCGGACAGAAGAGTGATTTTGTTGTACCTGTAGATGTTGAGAAGGCAAAAGCATGGTATCAGAAGCTGGCTGACAAAGGAGACGAGAAGGCCAAAGCAGCGATAGAGAGAATCGAATACAACGAAACCCATGCTGACAGCATCGAGTTTGAGGAAAAAGATAAGATATATTCTGAGATATTGGAGAAAAGAAAAGCAAAGGGAATTGAGTTCCGTTACAAAGCCCAGGATGCTACAAAGTTACAGTATCAGTATGGCTATATTCATGATCAGGTGGAAGGTTATATTCATAAGCTGCCTAAGGACTGGGTAAAGAGTATTGATGTAGAAACCGACGAGGAATATTATGCACCGGGACTTACCTATTCGGATTTTGCGATTTATGTGACGTATACTACAGTTCCGAGAGAATCTGTTCGTAAGATAGATGATTATTTATATTACATGAACGAGTGTTATGATTGTGATGTAAATATTACACCTTATGTTACAGAGTATGCCAATGGTATTTCCGCAAGATTTTATCATAAGGATATTGATAAGGGAATCGTTACTTTCGTATTTAAGCAGAAGAATCGTTGGGCATGCTTAAGATTTGTCTGTTCAACCATGGATATTATGGAGCAGTACAATGAGATTATATTCGAGGTTGCAAACTCATTTGCATTTGTTACACCAACGCTGCTTAGTAACAAAAGTGCTAACAGACCGGAAGTTCAGTATTATAATGAAGCACTTTATTATTATAATATGGAAGATTACGAAAAGGCTATGGAATTTGCCACTATCGCAATTCAAAATGGTAGTGAGAAAGCAAGCTATCTGTTGATTGAATTGTATTTTGATGTAGACAGTCCATACAGAGATATTGATAAGACTCTTGATTTTGCAAAACAGTTATTTGAATCAAATAAGGATCCGGATTTGGCATTCCTGATTGGTAATATCTATGATCAGCAGCTTAAAAATTATGTTGAGGCCAAATCATGGTATGAGGCTGCAGATCGTTTACATCACAAACGAGTTCCGTTTTACCTTGGACGTTTTTACTATTATGGTCTTGTGGGCAATGGACAGCGTGATGGCGAACTGGCATTGGAATATTTAGAGCGTGCATTGAAGAATGACATTTATGAGGCGGAGCCGTATATTAATGATATCCGCGGATTAAAATGCGAGCCGAAGGAATTACAGGCAACCATTGACAAATGGGAGCGTGCGATTAATGAAGGTATTGCGGATACAGCATTAAAGGTTGCTCTTAACAAAAAAGAGCAGGTTTTCTATATGGCAAGCGATGAAGAGATCGAGGCTGCATTTAAGAAAGCAATTCAATTAGGCAGTGTTCAGGCAAGCTACGAGTTTGGATGCTACTGGCAGGCAAAGGAAAGAGCAGAAGGTTATTCCGGTCCGGTTTACAGCTTGGATTATTTCTATAAAGCATATGAAGAGGGATATGAAGACTTCAGTAAAGAAGCTTTATTCCAGGTTGTGGAGCATAAGATTTCCAAGGGTGTTACGGAAGAAGAGAAGCGTAAGCTTTACACAGATGTTGCATTTAAGGGTTCTGTTCCGGCAGTCCGTCAGGTATTAGCTTTGGTTTCAACTTTAGATGATGGAATTGTAAAGTTATATGAAAGTTTGAAGGATGTTGTAAAGCAGGGTGATGTGGAAGCATTAAGTGCGATGCATCTGATAGAAGAGCAGTTCAAGGAATTATTGAATCCAAAGGAAAGTGATTCCAATAAGGTAATTCAGAACAAATTCTTCCGTCTTCAGGTTCCAAAGAGTTGTACAGCTGTTATCAATGATGAGGGTGGTACCATTCGTTTTGCCGATTCCGCAGTAGAATTTGCGGTAGCAGAGATGCCGGTTAAGGTAGATTCCGAGGAAGAATATAATAAAGTATTTAATCTGATTTATAGGGAATATGCAGACGAAGAAAATAGCGAGATTCTGGTAGCAAATTCCCGTATGGTTGGTTCCGGAATGTTGACCCGTAAAGCCAATAATAACAAGTACAGTATTTTGTTAATCAGTTCTAAGAATCAGTATTTATTTAAGTTAAGTTCCATTGACCGACGTGAGTTAATGCGTTTTAAGGATCAGGCATTAGAGATAGCCCTTACCTTAGTTGAATCCGGAGAGATTTATGTTGCAACCGGAGAACGGGCAGAAAAACAGATTGGATTAACGTTGTTGATGTCTAATACCGGAGAGGATGGTATGTTGTCAATCGGTATGGATGATGATGACGATGATGGATTAGTATTCTTATGATGGAAGAAAAAGATGCAGGGACACGTATGTGTCCCTTTCTTTTTTATCCGATTAGATATGGAAAAGAAGGGAGAAAGCCGGGAAATGATTACCATTCCACTGGAAATGGGCAGTAAAGAGCCTATATATGAACAAATTTATAAAACCATCCGGCAGGAGATTATTGAAGGCAGGATTCCCTGTGGAACGAAACTTCCCTCTAGTAGAGGACTGGCTGCAAATTTGCTGGTAAGCCGCAGTACCATTGATATGGCATACGGGCAGCTGGTTTCAGAGGGTTATATCGAATCGGTACCTCAAAAGGGATATTTTGTCAGCAATCTGGAAACCCTTTATGAAGAGGGAATCGAGGTTTATGTGGATTCCGAAGAAGAGCCCATGGAGGACGTCAGGGAGGCTTCCCCGGCATATATTGATTTCTCCTTAAACGGTGTGGATATGAATTATTTCCCCTACGGAAAATGGAGAAAGCTGACAAAGGATTGCCTGATTGATGATAATAGGGAAATGTTTTTAGCCGGAAATCATCAGGGGGATTATGAACTGCGAAAGATTATATGTAATTATATTCATCAGTCCAGAGGAGTAAATTGCAAACCGTCCAGAGTTTTAATCGGAGCGGGAAGTGATTATATGCTTTTGTTACTGACTCATATTCTTGGAAGCAATCAGCATATTGCCATGGAAAATCCTGCCTATAAGCAGGCAAATACCATATTTGAAAGTGTTGGTTATCAGACCTCCTTTATTTCTTTGGACGAGCAGGGTCCTATGGTTGAGGAGCTTGAAGCATGTGGCGCGGATATTATGTATGTAACTCCGTCCCATCAATTTCCATCCGGGCTGGTTATGTCGGCAAACCGGCGTCAGAAGCTGTTAGGCTGGAGTACCAAGTCAGCAGACCATTATATTATTGAGGATGATTATGACAGTGAGTTCCGGTATTACGGAAAACCCATTCCATCCCTTCAAAGTCAGGATCCTTTTGAACGGGTCATTTATATCGGAACCCTGTCAAAGGTAATTGCACCGGGAATCCGGTTAAGTTATATGGTGCTGCCGGATGCATTGTTTCAGGAATATGAAAAAAGATGCAGCTTTTATTTTTCTACAGTGTCTAGAATTGACCAGAGAGTAATCGGTAGCTTTTTTTCGGAAGGACATTTTGAAAGACATCTGAATCGTATGCGTAAAATATATAAAAGCAAGCATGATTTGTTATTGAAGGAATTAAAAGGTATGGATATCCCCATTATAATAAAGGGTGAAAATGCAGGATTACATGTTGTAGTGCAGTTTGGGAAAAAGACAGAGCAGGCATCGGAGATTGAAGGACGGCTTGTGGCACTGGCAAGAGAGCATGATGTAATGGTATATCCCATTTCCGATTATTATCTTCGGGAGGAGAGCCGGATTCCGTCTATCCTGATTGGGTTTGCCCGGTTAAGTGAGGAAGAAATTGAAAGAGGAGTCCGTATTTTAAAGGATGTTTGGGGTAAATCATTTACAATTGAAAATGGTAGTGTTATATTTAATATAGATTAGAATTATGTGATGAAAAGGAGGGATTCGGGATGTATCGTATGATAATAGATGATTTGATGAGCTGGTACGAAGCATCGCAGGATAAGGTACTGATTTTAAAGGGTGCAAAGGGTGTTGGAAAAACATGGACGATGATTGATTTTTCTCAGGGCTTTTACCGTTCCCTTTTATATGTGGATTTTGAAAAGGATAGTGAGGTATATACTTTGTTCCGTCAGGGAGCTAAGATAAGCGCTGATAAGCTGATTGCGGCTTTGTCAATGTATTGTGAGCAAAGCTATATAGAAGGACAGACACTTCTTGTTTTTGACGAAGCATGGCTGTATCCGAAAGCAATAGAAGCGATTATGAGTTTAAAGGAGCAAAAACCGGAATTGCCGATGTGTATCATTGCATCTACGATTGCAACCCTTCCTCATGAGGCAGAATATAAGGATAACTGGTATCCGTTACAATTATTCCCAATGACCTTCGAGGAGTTTTTGACTGCCAACAAGGCTCAGGATCTTTGTAAGCATATCGAGAATCAGAAAATTGAACCGGTAGAGCCTCATATTATAGACCGGATTACAGAATACCTGAAGGTGTTTTATATAACCGGAGGTATGCCGATTGTAGTATTGGATTACATCCAGAATCATGACATGAACCGTGTGGATGCGATTTTGAAGGCGTTGTTAATCCGTTGCAGAGAGCATATTACCCGTTATGTTCCCAAATCACTTAGTACAAAGGTTATAAAAATCTGGGATAGTATTCCGGCACAGATGGAAAAGGATAACCGTAAGTTCATGTATCAGTATGTGGATGAAAAGGCTCGTGCCAGAGAGTATGAAAAATCAGTGGAATGGCTGGTTGAAACCGGACTGGTACGAAAAGTGAACCGAATCCGGGATGGTGTGGCACCACTGGCTATGCAGGTAGATGAGAAGTCTTTTGAACTGTATCATTTAGATCATGGTCTGCTCCGTGTAATGTGTGGACTGGATCATCAGCAGGTACAGAAGAGTCAGGAAAGCATGAACGATATAAATGGTGCGTTGTTAGAGCAGCTTGTGCTTTCAGAGCTTACGATGAATAAAACGGTGGAGGCATTGTATTTTTGGATTTCCGGAGCAACCGCAAGAGTGGATTTCGTGTTTGAAGATGACGGAGAGGTTGTGCCTGTGGATGTCCAGTCAAAGGTACAGAAAAAAGCACAAAGCATTAAAGTATTTAACAGTAAGTACAATAACCGTATGGCAATCCGCATTTCCCTTGATGGGGTAAGCTTTTCAAGGGGTATCCTTAACATACCGTTATATGGTTTGTGGAACTTCTGATTCCGGCAGCACATGACCGGAATGAAATCGTATTATCATATCCGGTGTGAGGGGAAGGATATAAGAGGTAAAGGAAGTGACAGAAATATGAACTGGTGGAAACATTTATGCACCATTAATCATCACAAATGGCTGGTTATGAAATATTGCTTTCGGTTGGGCTTATATAAACAGGGCTTGTTACATGATTTATCAAAATACAGCCCTACGGAGTTTTTGGTAGGGGTAAAATATTATCAGGGCAACCGTAGTCCGAATAATGCAGAACGGGAAGCGAAGGGCTATACCTCCGCATGGCTTCATCACAAAGGCAGAAATAAGCATCATCTGGAATATTGGATTGATTATGATTTGGAAAATGGTGGAATGACTGGGATGAAAATGCCGGTTAAATATGTTGTGGAGATGTTTTGTGACCGGATTGCAGCCAGTAAAAATTATAATCGGGAAGCCTATAAGGATTGTTTTCCTTTGGAATATTACAACAAAGGAAAGGGCAAGTATCTTCTTCATAAGGATACGGCGGCATTGTTGGAAAGGCTGTTGACCATGCTGGCAGAAGAGGGAGAAGAAAAGACATTTGCCTATATTAAAAAGGAAGTTTTGACAAAAGAGGTTCGGAAAGAAAAAATATAATTTTGCAAATGGTTATCTGCTATGCGTTTCGTAGACGCAAAGGCATGGTTTTACGAGAAAGGAATTCGTATGGGTTTTACACACTTACATGTACATACAGAATATAGTTTGCTGGATGGTGCTTCAAAGATTCCTGAATTGGTGCATCATACAAAGGAATTAGGCATGGACAGTCTTGCAATTACAGACCATGGGGTTATGTATGGAGTCATTGATTTTTACCGCGCCTGTAAAAAAGAAGGAATTAAGCCAATCATTGGATGCGAGGTATACGTGGCTCCCGGCTCCCGGTTTGACCGTGAGGTAGAAAAAGGAGAAAACCGGTATTACCATCTTGTTCTGTTGGCGGAAAATGATAAGGGTTATCATAACCTGATGAAAATTGTATCCAGAGGATTTACAGAAGGTTATTATTATAAGCCTCGTATCGACCGTGAGGTTATGAGAGAATTTTCGGAGGGTATCATTGCATTATCTGCCTGTCTGGCAGGAGAGGTTGCCACAAAGCTGCGCTTAGGTCTTTATGAAGAGGCAAAGCAGGCTGCATTAGACCATCTGGATATATTTGGTAAGGATCATTATTATCTGGAGCTGCAGGATCACGGAATACCGGAGCAGACTATGGTAAATCAGGGTCTGATGCGGATTCATGAGGAGACGGGAATTCCTCTTGTTGCTACCAACGACCTGCATTATGTAAAAAAAGAAGACTGGATGGCTCATGATGTATTGCTTTGTATCCAGACCAATAAAAAGGTATCCGATGAAGATCGTATGAGATATCAGGAGGGGCAGTTTTATCTAAAGTCTGAAGAGGAAATGAGAGCACAGTTTCCTTATGCCCAGGAAGCCATTGATAATACGGTTCGGATTGCGGAGCGTTGTAATGTGGAAATTGTTTTTGGAGAACAGAAGCTTCCTAAATTCGATGTGCCGGAGGGCTTTACCTCAGAACAGTATCTTCGTGCCCTGTGCCAGGAGGGACTGGAACGAAGGTACAAGGAGGTAACACCGCAATTACAGGAGCGGTTGGATTATGAGTTGTCAACCATTTCCCAGATGGGTTATGTAGATTACTTTTTGATTGTATGGGACTTTATCAAGTATGCAAAGGATCATGGCATTGCAGTAGGACCGGGACGAGGTTCTGCGGCAGGTGCACTGGTAAGCTATTGCCTTGAGATAACCAACATAGAACCACTGCATCTGAATCTGCTGTTTGAACGTTTCCTGAATCCGGAGCGTGTGTCCATGCCGGATATCGACGTGGATTTCTGTTATGAGAGAAGACAGGAAGTAATTGATTATGTAGTGCGTAAGTATGGTAAGGAAAAGGTTGTACAGATTGTAACCTTTGGAACTATGGCAGCAAAGATGGTAATTCGTGACGTTGGAAGGGCGCTGGATGTTCCTTATGCATTAGCGGATCGTGTGGCAAAGATGATTCCCCCGGGTGGTCAGGGGCATAACATGACCATTAAAGAAGCTCTTACCATTTCCACAGATTTAAAGAATGCTTATGAACAGGAGACTGATGTAAAAGAGCTGCTGGATATGGCAATGAAGTTAGAGGGACTTCCGAGACATGCTTCCATGCATGCCGCCGGAGTCGTAATCGGTCAGAAGCCTATTGATGAGTTTGTACCTCTTTCAAGGGGTGCGGAGGATTCCATCACTACACAGTTTACCATGACAACCATAGAAGAACTGGGACTGTTAAAGATGGACTTCTTAGGCCTTCGGACATTGACGGTAATTCAGGATGCGGTGCGGAATATTAAAATGAGTCAGGGTATTGATCTGGACATCGATCATCTGGATATGGAGGATAAGGATGTCTATGATATGTTAGGTGCCGGACAGACAGAAGGTGTATTCCAGCTGGAAAGTAACGGTATGAAGAGCTTCATGACGGAATTAAAGCCACGGAATATTGAGGATGTCATTGCCGGAATCTCTTTATATCGTCCGGGTCCTATGGATTTTATTCCATTATATATAAAAGGAAAAGAGCATCCGGAAAGTATTCATTATGATTGTCCTCAGTTGGAGAAAATACTGGCTCCAACCTACGGCTGTATTGTCTATCAGGAACAGGTTATGCAGATTGTTATGGAGTTAGCCGGTTATACTCTTGGACGAAGTGATCTGGTGCGGCGTGCTATGTCTAAGAAAAAAGGGGATGTGATGCAGAAAGAACGTAAGAATTTCGTGTATGGTAACGAAGAGGAAAATGTTCCGGGATGTATCTCCAGAGGGATTGATGAGAAAACGGCAAATAAAATATTTGACGATATGATTGATTTTGCAAAATACGCCTTCAACAAATCCCACGCGGCATGTTATGCGGTTGTAGCATATCAGACCGCTTACCTGAAATGTCATTATCCAAAGGAATATATGGCGGCATTGATTACCTCTGTACTGGACAGAACCGATAAGGTTTCGGAATATATTGCTCATTGCCGGAAATTAGGCATTTCCATTCTGCCTCCGGATATTAATGAGGGATACAGCTATTTTTCCGTTACAGATAAGGGAATCCGTTATGGACTTTCTGCATTAAAAAGCGTTGGAAAGTCTGTGATTGAAAAAATGGTAGAGGAACGACAGCAGCACGGAGCTTTTTCTTCCCTGAAGGATTTCATGGAGCGGTTGTCCTCTAGGGAAGTAAATAAGCGTACCATAGAGAGCTTTATTAAGGCGGGAGCCTTCGACGGCTTAGGTGCAAACCGGCGGCAAATGATGATTGCATACAGCCAGATGTTGGATGAAATCCATAAGACGGAAAAGAATGTTATGTCCGGTCAGATGTCTCTGATGGACTTTATGAGCACAGAGGATAAGAAGGATTTCGAAGTGAAGTATCCAAATGTTTCCGAATATGAAAAGGAGGAGCTGTTAGCCTATGAAAAAGAGGTTTTAGGAGTTTATGTCAGCGGACATCCTTTAGAGGATTATATGGAATTAATGGAAAACAATGTAACCGCTACAACCTCGGATTTTGTTGAGGATGGAGAGACGGAAGAAACCGTGGCAAAGGATCAGGTTTATTATGTGATGGGTGGAATGGTAACCGCCCAGACAGTAAAGCTTACGAAAAACAATCAGAATATGGCATTTATCACCTTAGAGGATATGTATGGTTCTATTGAAATGGTTGTTTTCCCAAGAGTATATGAACGAATTAAAAATGAAATTGCCGTAGACAGTAAGATTTTTGTGTATGGCCGTGCTTCTATTAATGAGCGGGATAAAAAGCTTTTAGTGGACAATGTTATTTCCTTTCAGAAGGTTCCATCCCGGATATATATACAATTTGCGGATGGGGATGCCTTTGACCGGCAAAAGGATGGTCTTTACGATTTGTTAGATGCCTATGGCGGAGACAGTGAAGTTTATGTTGTTTTAAAGACAGAAAAAATGATGAAGCTGTTACCGGAGCAGTTCCATGTAGAATGTAGCGAGGAGCTGATAGACAAATTAAAGGAACGATATGGCGCCGGAAAAGTCATCCGGAAGATAGGAAAGGTTAAATTTGACCGTAGATAAGATTGATGTAGAGAAGAGGAAGAGAATGAAAAATGTAATTACCAGTACATCCAATCAAAAAATCAAGAATATTTCAAAATGCCTGAAGAATGCAAAGGAACGGAAAAAACAGGATGTTTTTTTGGTTGAGGGGCTTCGCATGTTTGGGGAGATTCCCCAAAATCAGCATATAGAAACCTTTGCCACCGAAGCATTTTTTCAAAAACACCGGGATTTGTTTCAGGACATTTCATATGAGCTAGTAAGCGAACACGTATTAGATACCATTACGGATACCAAAACCCCACAGGGGGTAATCAGCCTTGTCAGGCGGTTCCATTATAATATGGAGGATATTACCACAGGAACGGCACCCCTGATCATGGCACTGGAAAATCTTCAGGATCCCGGCAATCTGGGAACCATTCTTCGAACCGGAGAGGGGGCAGGTGTGACAGGAGTTTTGATGAGCAAGGATACAGTGGATATTTATAATCCTAAGGTGGTTCGCTCTACTATGGGCTCCATTTTCCGAATACCGTTTCTTTATGTCGAAAATCTGACCCGGACCATAAAGGACCTGGGGGAACAGAATTTTTGTACATACAGTGCTCATTTACAGGGAAAGAGCTTTTACGACTTTGACTACACAAAACCGACAATTTTTTGCATCGGAAATGAGGGGAACGGTCTGACAGATTCCCTGAGTGCAGCTACAAATTACAAAATTAAAATACCAATGTCGGGAAAAGTGGAGTCTCTAAACGCCGCAACTGCGTCCACTGTTTTAATGTACGAGGCAATGCGACAAAGATATTGATTTCTTTGACAAAACTAGTCGGTTTTAGAGAAAAAATCCCCGTTCTATAAAATGACTTCCTGTACTAAGATATAGTACATAGTAAATGTTTTATCCAGAGGAGAGACACAAGATATAGTACTTTTCATAAGTGGCTATAAGGATGATTCAACATTTATTGTGGAAAATCTGTTAAGGTACATGGAAGGAGAAAAAAGATGACAGAGAAAGCATTAGCAAACAATCAGGCTGTAGTGGCGGGGGAAATTATTTCTGAATTTACCTTTAGCCATGAGATTTACGGAGAGGGATTTTATATGGTGGATTTGCTTGTAAGCCGGTTAAGTGATGCCACTGATGTGATTCCTCTTATGGTGTCAGACCGGTTAATCGATGTGAATGAAAGTCATGTTGGAGAACGGATTGAAGCAAAGGGGCAGTTCCGTTCCTATAACAAACATGAAGAGACAAAAAACCGGTTGATTCTTTCGTTATTTGTGAGGGAGCTTAATGTTTTAAAAGAGGATGATGAGATGCAGCACCCAAATCAGATTTATTTGGATGGTTACATCTGTAAAACTCCTATTTATCGTATGACGCCTCTTGGCAGGGAGATTGCCGATGTATTACTGGCTGTGAATCGTGCGTATGGCAAATCTGATTATATTCCTTGTATTTGCTGGGGCAGAAATGCCAGATTTGCAGGGAAATTAGAGGTTGGCGAGCACGTTGCCATATGGGGAAGAATCCAAAGCCGGGAATATCAAAAAAGGCTGGAAAATGATGAGGTCATCAGCCGGGTTGCATATGAAGTTTCCGTCAGTAAGATGGAATGCTTGGAGTCATAATGAGAATAGTTTTCAATTTCGACTTAAAATTTGCTTTTTATTTCAGTTTATGCTAGGATATATCAATCTTACAGATTAGATAAAATTGTTGAATATTGTAATTACAACAAGTGATGAGGTGTGAAGATATGAAAAGTGTACATATTATATACGGAGATGGTTATGGTAAAACTGCAGCCGCGATGGGTCTGGCAGTTAAGGCAGTAGGTGCAGGAGAAACCGTTACGATTGTGCAGTTTTTGAAAGGTACAGAGGCAGACTACTCCAGTTTGAAGCAATACGATGAAATCAATTTCTTTACATTTGAAAACAGCGACAAGCCCTTTGACCGGTTGTCAGAGGAGGAGCGTGTGGCACAGCGGGAGAAGGCCATGAACAGTTTTCATTATGCAAAGAAGGTAATAGACACAGGAAGCTCAGATGTAGTGATTTTGGATGAGGTTTTGGGTCTGGTAGATTATCATATTATATATCAGGAGGATATAGAGGAATTACTTCACAGCAATAGTGAGGTGAAGCTGATTATGACAGGACGGAATTGTCCGGAGTCTATCAAGAAGGAAGCATCATTATTGTCGCATATTGTGACAGATTAGCACTACGATTTATATAGAATGATAAAAGGGAACAGATGCCGTTACCGGCATCTGTTCTTTTGTTATGGCGACATGTAATGAAAACAAAAATATTATTCCATGCCAGATTTCGAAAGTGTCCGGATAAGGATTATCTATGTGTAATAAAGTGTCATAAACATATGTTGACACATTGCTGCGCATAAGATATGATAGTGTCAAAAAATAAAATGGCACAGGAGATATATTCATATCATTGTAGAATCGGATTTGTTTTGTTATAATTATGATACCAGCAGATATCCGGGAATGATATGAGCAGGCGGAGAATATCGAAGCAGAATTTCTACTTTGTCATTGTAATAATAATTTTGACAAAGGAGGAATAATATGGCAGAGAAAGATATTACAGAGAAGATGCTCGCTGACTATAATGATGTTTTTGCAGACATTGTGAATGTGTTGTTATTTGATGGGGAGATGATCGTGGAACCGGATTCTCTTGAAAGTGTGAAAGATAAAAGTCAGCTGAAGATTGCCAATGAGATTCACGAAGAAGAACGGGATATTACCAAGGTGTTGAAGAGTAATAATATCCGGATTTCGCTGATTGGATTGGAACATCAGACCACTGTGGATAAGGATGAGTCCTTCCGTGTAATGGCATACGATGGAGCTTCTTACAAGGGTCAGCTATTGGGGAATCAAAAGGAACGATATCCGGTTGTTACACTTGTGTTATACTTTGGAACAACCCATTGGAATCAGCCGTTATCGTTATGGGATTCTCTTGATATCCGGGAAGAATGGAAGCCTTATGTGAATGATTACCGGGTGAATCTTTTCGAGATCGCATTTTTAACACCGGAGCAGGTACGGATGTTCAAAAGTGATTTTCGGATTGTGGCAGACTATTTTGTCCAGTTGAGAACGAATAAGAACTACAAGCCATCCAAGGAAGAATTTGTTCATATAGATGAGATTTTAAAGCTGATGACGGTGTTGACCAAGGATAACCGTTTTACGGTTAAACAGAATGAAAAGCAGGGAGGTGCGAAGAATATGTGTGAAGTGTTTGATATTTATGAGAACCGTGGACTGCAGAAGGGCAAACTTGAGGGTAAAATTGAAGCATATCTTGATATGGGAATGTCTATTGAAGTAATTGCACAAAAGCTTGGCATGTCTGTAGAAGATGTGCAGGATATTGTTGCATCTCTGGGAATTGACTTATAGAAACACATTGTTGTTATAAGAATCTGGAAATGAATAATGATTTGGCAGGTGAGCTCAGCAGTTGTTCACGGCAAAAGTGAATCCTATCCTATGTCAGCTTTCAAAAGCAGCTGATGGATTCCTTGTAAGGACATCTGCTTCCGTCGGTACTTAATAAGTGCGAAGCACGAATTTAGTATCGCTACGAGAAGCAGACAGTGGGAACGGTCCTTGAAAGGAACCATCACTGCGTAAGAAAGCGTCCGGGTAGGAATTACCTACCGGCAACGATTTTACATCTGTCGGCAAGGACTTTTGAGATATAGTTGACACTATCCAACCATGGTGCTATGATGAAAGAACATTATATAGAAAGACGTTTTCGTCGATTGTAGAGGCGCACGTGTCATAAGTATTTATTTTGAAAGATAAGGCTTGACGATGGATAAGGAAAGGGACCCGTGCCGAAGAAGGGTATTACCTTATGAATATCTTGTCTGGATGTGTAGTTAAGAGCTGCATGTCTGTCACCGATTTATATGGACTGCAAGGTGCAAGGACAGAACAGGTGGAGTGCTACGGAATGAAGAGGATTTATAAGCTTCGTTGGCACTGCCGACGAAGCATTTTTCATATAATAAAGTATAGTAAATCATATAGGCAATTGCGAAACGCTCAACAACTGATATTACTTGTGCAAAATTAAATATGATATGTAAGCAGGCTCTTGTAGCACACCGGTACTTAACGAAGGAAAGCGTTAGCGTATTCCGAGTTTAGTACCGCTGTGTGCGGATGAAGCGCAAGCGTGCCTGCGATATATCCATATTTAATTTGCACAAGTCAAAAAGGAAAAAACGTTTCGCAAATGCCTAATAGTAAATCATGTAGGAAAAGGAGAAGAGATTATGGCAATTTTTACAGGGTCAGCAGTTGCATTGGTAACACCATTTCATGAGGATGGCAGCGTTAATTATGAGGAGTTAAAGGCATTAGTAGAGTATCATGTAGCAAATAAGACAGATGCAATCGTTATTTGCGGTACTACCGGAGAGGCTTCTACCATGACAGAGGAAGAGCACATGGATGTAATTGCAAAATGTGTTGAGTATGTCGGAAAGAGAATTCCTGTTATTGCAGGAACCGGTTCTAATTGTACAGCAACCGCCATTAAGCTTTCAAAGGAGGCACAGGAGGTTGGAGCAGATGCATTATTAGTTGTTACTCCATATTATAATAAGGCAACTCAGGGAGGACTGATTAAGCATTACACAGCAATTGCAAATGCAGTAGACCTTCCAATTATCATGTATAATGTCCCAGGCAGAACCGGATGTAATATTCAGCCACAGACAGCAGTAACACTTGCTAAGACATGTGAGAATATTGTGGCAATTAAAGAGGCTTCCGGCAATATTTCCCAGGTTGTAAAATTAGCACAGTTGGCAGATGGATGTATTGATATTTATTCGGGAAATGATGATCAGGTTGTGCCATTACTTTCTTTAGGTGGTAAGGGAGTTATTTCTGTAACCGCAAACATTATTCCGGAGGATACCCATGACATGGTACACAAGTATTTAGAAGGTGATGTTGCAGGTTCTTTGGCACTTCAGTTGAAGGCAATTGATCTTTGTGATGCAATGTTCTGTGAAGTGAATCCGATTCCGGTTAAGAAAGCGGTAGAGCTTGCAGGTCTTTGCGGCGGAACAGTTCGTATGCCGATGACAGAGGCAGAGCCTGCCAGTGTTGAGAAGATTAAAAAGGCTATGACGGAATATGGTATCAAGCTTGCATAACAGTAGTCTGCAAGGGTGAAGAATATAGAATCGCAGTACGAATTTAAGGCGTTTTTAAGGGGGATACATTGCCTTTAAAAACGCCAAAATAATATGAAAAGAGGACAGCAATATGGTTAAAATGATTATGCATGGCTGTAATGGTCATATGGGACAGGTAATTTCTGATTTGGTGGAAAAGGATCCGGATATTGAAATCGTAGCGGGTGTAGATCCTGCGAATAACAGAACTCATAATTATCCGGTATTCCCATCTCTTGAGGAATGTTATGTAGATGCAGATGTGATCATTGATTTTGCGGCTGCAGTTGCAGTAGATGCATTATTGGAATACAGCGAAAAGCATATGATTCCTGTTGTTTTATGTACAACCGGATTATCAGAGGCACAGCTTGAGAAGGTAAAGAAAACCAGTGAAAAGGTAGCGATATTAAAATCAGCCAATATGTCTTTGGGTATTAATACATTGTTAAAATTACTGAAGGATGCAGCAAAGGTATTCGGTACTGCAGGCTATGATATCGAGGTTGTGGAACAGCATCACAGATTAAAGAAGGATGCACCAAGTGGTACGGCACTTGCATTAGCAGATGCGGTAAATGAAGCATTGGATAATGAATATGAATATGTATATGACAGAAGTACAAGAAGTGAACAGCGTCCTGACAAGGAAATCGGTATTTCTTCTGTTCGTGGTGGTACAATCGTTGGTGTTCATGATGTAATCTTTGCAGGAACAGACGAAGTCATTACCTTCAATCATACAGCATATTCTAAGTCCGTATTTGCCAAGGGTGCCATTGAGGCAGGAAAGTTCCTTGCAGGAAAGCCTGCGGGAATGTACGATATGGCAGATGTAATTGAAGCAAAGTAGAAGTTCCTTTAATAGTTACACCACAATTTACAAACTATGATGGGATGATATAACGTTCAATCATCTGAACGGATTTGTAAAGCATCTAATATGAAATACAAACAGGCTCTTACAGCACATGAGAAGGATATAGTATTCATTTGCACAAATTATACGGAAAGAACGAATATGGAAAGAAAGTACGAGGGAGTAATATATGGGATTATTAGACCGGATGATAAAGAATGTGGCAAACGATGTATTGGGGGACGCCCTCAGACAGGTAGAAAGAAATGCTTCTAATGCAATATCGGGAAAGGTAACCGCGTTAGTGGATGATTATAGTGAGGCTGCCAAGGCTAAGGTGGAGAATAAAAAAGAAGATATGAAGCAGGCTATCATTGAGGCTTCGGAAAATCAGAAGCTGCCGGAGATTGTAGCAAATTCCGAAGAATCAGAGGCACTTCAGTTTGGATCTACCGAGAAGGTAGTGTATCATTACGTGGACGAGGACAAGCAGATTGATGATTTCGTTCCACTACGTGTTATTGGAAGCATGATTCTCCCAATTGGAGAAAATGGTAAATACGAAGGAAATCAGGAGGTAGCAGATAAGCTTTCTGATGGTATTTTTGAGAGCTTGCAGAAGGTACTGGATGAGTTGACCGCAAAATCCATTGAGCCCAATAATCTTTCTTCCAGAGGAATTACCCTGAGTCAGAAAACAAGGCAGTATGTGGAGCCTTTGTGTAATCAATACAAATTATCCGCAGGTATGGTTGTTTTTTCTATTATATTACCGGTGAATGAAACAGCTTATACCGATGGAGAAAATGTAAGCGGTCAATCGGCTTGGGTATGTCCATATTGTGGAAGCAAAGCAACCGGCAACGTTTGTGGAGCTTGTGGTGCACCAAAGGAAGTTTAATGGATATAAGGAAAGGTTAATCAATGAAGGACGGATTTATTAGAGTTGCGGCAGCATCTCCAAAGCTTAAGGTAGCAGATTGTGATTATAATAAGGATGAACTGATCCGAATGGTAAAGGAAGCCAATGAAAAGAAAGTAAAACTGCTTGTTTTTCCGGAGCTTTGCATTTCAGGCTATACCTGTGGAGATTTATTTTTGCAGGATAGCTTATTAGAGAGTTGTGAGAATGCACTTGCAGATTTATTAAAACAGACAGAAGCCTATGACATATTATTTGTTGTGGGAATGCCATATATATATATGAATAAGCTTTATAATGTTGCAGTATTTTGTAAATCCGGTGAAATCCTTATGATGGTTCCCAAAACCAATATTCCAAACTATCAGGAATTTTATGAGGCGAGACACTTTGCAAAGGGAGAAGCCCATATGTCAGATTTTGTATCGGTAGCAGGGCAGGATGATGTTATGTTTGGAACAGATAAGCTGTTACAATGCATGAACATGAAAGAGCTTGTTATTGCCGGGGAAATCTGTGAAGATTTGTGGATTCCGGATTCCCCATCTGTAAGACATGCCCTTGCAGGTGCCACGATTATCTGTAATCCTTCTGCCAGTGATGAGATTGCTACCAAGGCATCTTATCGTAAGAATCTTGTTGCCATGCAATCAGCAAAGCTGGTAGCAGGTTATATCTATGCAGATGCAGGGAATGACGAATCTACACAGGATTTGGTGTACGGTGGTCATAACATCATTGCGGAGAACGGAAGTGTTCTTGCAGAGAGTGAATTATATAGTCATGATCTGACGGTTACGGAAATTGATGTAAAGAAGCTAAGCCATGAAAGAAGGAAAATGAATACGTTTCGTAATGGTGATACCCATGAGGAATATGGAATCTGTTGCTTTTCTTTTGACAGACTAGAGGAAACATCCCTTACAAGAGGGATTTCCCGTGCTCCGTTTGTACCTGCGGATGAGACAGTGAAAAAGCAGCGTTGTGAAGAGATTCTTACCCTTCAGGCAATGGGTCTTAGGAAGCGGCTTGCTCATACAGGCTGTAAGACCTGTGTAATCGGTTTGTCCGGTGGCTTGGATTCCACTCTTGCCTTACTGGTTACAGTTAAGGCGTATGATTTATTGGGGAAGGATCATAAGGATATTCTGGCAATTACCATGCCAGGCTTCGGAACTACGGACAGAACCTATCAAAATGCGTTGGAGCTGGCGAAAGCACTGGGGACAACCATCCGGGAGATTTCTATTGTTGATTCCGTAAGACAGCATTTTAAGGATATCGGACAAGAGGAATCGGTTCATGATGTAACTTACGAGAACTGTCAGGCGAGAGAACGTACCCAGATTCTTATGGATATTGCCAACAAGACAAACGGTATGGTAATCGGAACCGGAGATATGTCTGAGATGGCACTGGGATGGGCAACTTACAACGGAGACCATATGTCCATGTATGCGGTAAATGTATCGATTCCAAAGACACTGGTACGGTATCTGGTTGCTTACTATGCAGGTGAGACAGATAAGCGGACAGCAGCAGTGTTGTGGGATGTATTGGATACTCCTGTAAGTCCGGAATTGCTTCCTCCGGAGAATGGAGAAATATCACAAAAGACAGAGGATATTGTAGGCCCATATGAGCTTCACGATTTCTTCTTATATTATATGATGCGTTTTGGTTTTACACCGGGAAAAATATATCGTCTTGCAAAGTATGCCTTTGCCGGGGTATATGAGGATGCGACAATCTTAAAATGGATGAAGACATTTTACAGAAGATTCTTCTCCCAGCAGTTCAAACGTTCCTGTGTGCCGGACGGACCGAAGGTAGGTACTGTATCCCTTTCTCCGAGAGGAGACTGGCGTATGCCAAGTGACGCCTGTGCTACGATTTGGATGAAGGAAATTGACAGCCTATAGAGTGTGGATAAGTAATTACAAAACGTTAGGTAATCTACATTCATTTGTGTGGATAAATTGCATGTGAGCCTGCAATATATATTAAGATTTGCACAAAAGGGTTTTGTAAATATCTATAGGGAATGTGAGATTACAGGAGGCATAAATGCAGGAGCAGTTTAAGATATTAATTGTGGAGGATGATAAGGATGTCGGCGGGATGATGAAAGCTCATTTGGAAAAATGGGCATATCAGGTGGCGCTGGCAGAGGATTTTCAGGACATACTGGGTGAGGTATCCAGATTTTCACCGGAGTTAATTTTGCTGGATATTACACTTCCGTACTATAACGGTTTTTACTGGTGTAAGGAGATTCGAAGATTATTTAAGATTCCCATTGTATTTATTTCTTCCGCAGATGACAATATGAATATTGTAATGGCGATGGATATGGGAGGCGATGATTTTATTGCCAAGCCATTTGATATGGCGGTTCTCACTGCAAAAATCGGTGCGATTATCAGAAGAAGCTATTCTTATTCCGGAAGGGTGAATGCCATAGAGCACAAGGGAGCGGTTCTGAATTTGTTGGATGGCACGATGGTTTATCAGGGAAAGAAAACAGATTTTTCCAAAAATGAATTTCAGATTCTGGAACTGCTTATGGAGAACAAGGGCAATATTGTGAGCCGGGATACCATTATGATGCAGCTATGGGATGATGAGAATTTTATCGACGATAATACATTAACCGTAAATATTACAAGAATAAGAAAAAAATTAAAGGAAATCGGATTAGAAGATTTTGTGACGACCAAAAAGGGTAGTGGTTACATGATAGAGGATTAGTTAGAAGATGAGGAAAGAGCATTTGTTGAAACAATATATAAAAGAGCATAAGCTGACATATTGTTTTATTATCATTTGGATTCTTATATTTATGCTTGTTTTCCGGCTCATGGATATCTCTTTATCGGTAATTCATTATCCTCTTTTTCTCTGTGTAACCATTTTTCTTGTGATTACGATCTTTGATTTCCTACATTATAAAGAAGAACATGAAAAAAGAATCCACTGTCTGGAGGCAATCGATGTCACCATAGAAAATCTGCCGGTGGGGAAATCTTTGGCGGAGCAGGATTACCGTATGTTGCTGCAGGAATTGATGAACCGGAAGAATACAGTGATTTTTCAGGAGAAAAATGCCAGAGAGAATCTGCTTTCCTATACTACCATATGGACTCATCAGATTAAAACGCCCCTTACGGCACTGCAGCTGATGTGCTCTGATTTGGAGAATCCGTTAAGAAGTGATATGTTAGCCCGATTGTTTGAGATTGAACAGTACGGAGATATGATGTTACAGTATCTGCGTCTAGAGGGTGGGCAGGGGGATTATGTTTTTAAAGAATATTCCGTAAAAAGCATGGTGAATCAGGCAGTTAAGTATTATGCCAGAATTTTCATTTCCAAGGGGATTACGGTAAACGTTCAAATACCGGATGACAGTACCGTCGTTACGGATGAAAAATGGATGGTATTTGTATTAAAACAGATTATATCCAACAGCTTGAAATACACCAAAAAAGGAAGGATTACCATTACCCAAAGTGAAGGAGGAATCCTGATTTGTGATACGGGAATCGGCATTGCACCGGAGGAGCTGCCTCGCATTATGGAACGGGGATATACCGGTTATAATGGAAGAAAGGATAAAAAAGCAACCGGTATCGGCTTATATCTTGTGAATCAGATTTTAGGAAAGTTAAATCATGATATCCGGATAACCTCTAAGGTAAATGAGGGAACGCAGGTAGAAATTATATTCAACATTACAAAATCGTAAGGTTAAGAAAGAAAATGTAAGCCTAACTTAAGGTAACGCATTTTCTTTTGTTTTATGATAGGGACAGAAATGAATTAGGAGGAAAAAGGAATGGCTTTATTAGAAGTAAAACAACTGAAAAAAATCTATACAACCCGATTTGGAGGCAATAAGGTTGAAGCTCTTTCTGATGTAAATTTTTCTGTCGAAGAGGGTGAGTATGTTGCAATCATGGGAGAATCCGGTTCCGGTAAGACAACGCTGCTTAATATATTGGCATCGGTAGACCGGCCAACCTCCGGAGAGGTTTCTTTAAATGGAAGAAGCTTTTCCGATATTAAGGAAGGGGAACTGGCAAAATTCAGAAGAGAGCATTTAGGCTTTGTATATCAGGATTTTAACCTGTTGGATAATTTTTCTTTGGAGGATAACATTTATCTGCCATTGGTACTGGCAGGCAAGAAATATAAGGATATGGAGGGACAGCTTACAGAGCTTTCCAAACGCCTTGGAATAGAAGGTCTGCTTAAGAAATATCCATACGAGGTTTCCGGTGGTCAGAAGCAGCGGGTAGCCGTGGCAAGAGCAATGATTACCAATCCGGATATCATATTGGCTGATGAGCCTACCGGTGCATTGGATTCTAAGTCAACGGGAGATTTACTTGGCATTTTTCAGCAGCTGCACGATGACGGACAGACTATTTTAATGGTAACCCATAGTGTAAGGGCAGCTTCCCATGCCAGCCGGGTGTTATTTATCAAGGATGGTGTGATTTTCCACCAGCTATATAAGGGAAATATGAACAATGATGAAATGTATCGTAAAATATCAGATACCTTAACGGTATTATTGGCAGGTGGTGATCAGCATGAATAAGGGAATTTATGGCAAGCTGGCTTACCAGAGTGTATCAAAGAATAAAAATATATTTTATCCGTTTCTTCTTTCCGGAACTGTAATGGTAGCTATGTTCTATATATTAAGCAGTATTCTGGTGGAGGTAAATCATAGTACATTTATTGGAAATCATTCCATGGCAATTCTGTTGGATATCGGACAAAAAATATGTGGGTTCTTTTCGGCATTGATTATTTTTTATACCAATCGTTTCCTTATGAAAAAGCAGTCTAAGGAATTTGGTTTGTACAGTATGCTTGGAATGGAGAAACGACATCTGATTAAAGTAATTCTGTGGGAGACTGTGGGGCTCGGTGCTTTTTGCACCATCGCCGGTATTTTAACCGGAGTTGTGTTTTCTAAGCTCCTTTACATGGTTCTACTGAAGCTTTTACGTCTTCATGCAGCAATAGAATTTAATCTGGAGACTACTGCTGTTATTTGGACCGTAATTTTGTACATCGTTGTTTTTGCCTTGCTGTTGATTTTTAACTGTATTCAAATTCTTCGGATGAAACCGATGGAGCTGATGAGAGAGGACCGCGCCGGTGAGAAGGAGCCGAAAGCAAAATGGCTGTTGGCACTGATTGGCTTAGGCTGTTTAGGCTTTGGTTATTATTTTGCACTTACCACGAAAAATCCGATGCAGGCATTGGATACGTTTTTCCCTGCAGTGTTACTGGTTATTATCGGCACGTATCTTCTTTTCATGAGTGGAAGTATTGCATTGATTAAGCTGTTGAAGAAAAACAAGAAATTTTATTATCACAAGAAACATTTCGTAACGGTTTCCGGTCTGATGTATCGAATGAAACAGAATGCGGTGGGTCTGGCAAGTATTTGTATCTTAAGTACGGCTGTGCTGGTTGTTTTATCCACAACGGTATGTCTCTATGCGGCAATGGACGATATTTTGGATAACCGTTTCCCAAAGGATGTTATGGTAAATGTGATTATGGAAACGGAAGAACAGGAAAAAATGCTGGAAAAGGGCTTGATTCAGAAGGCATCTGCTGATATGGCTAAGAAGAAGCATGTAAAGCTTGGGGAGAATCAGGCTTATTATGGATTAAGCTGTTCGGTTCAAAAGACAGAAAACGGATTTTCCGGCGGGATAAATGATTTCGACAAAATGATTAACTTACAGGTTATTCCTTTGGCGGATTATAATGCAATGTGTAAGGAAAATGAGACACTACAGCCGGATGAGGTTTTGTTGTGGTCGGATGAAGCTGTTGATACGAAAAATGCATTGCAGATTGGAGAAAAAACCTATCATATAAAAAAGGTATTACAAGGCAGACCGGATAGCGGTGATACCGGGATAAGCGGGGTAAAGGAATATTTTATGGTGGTTTCCGATTTGCAGCAGTTAAAAAAAGTGCGGAACAGTTTGAATGAAACCTATTCTTACGGAGAGTTGTTTATTAATTATTATTATAATTTTAATCTGTCGGGAAAGAAGAAGGATAAGATATCATATTGTGAAACTGTCCGGGATGCATATTTGGAAACAGGAATTGACCACATCGGAAGTGTGGATAACCGATATACTTCGGAACAGGATTTTTATGATATATTTGGCAGCCTTTTGTTTATCGGATTGTTTATTGGAGCATTGTTCCTGATGACTACCGTTATGATTATCTATTATAAGCAGATTTCGGAAGGCTATGATGATAAAGACAGATTTTTGATTATGCAAAAGGTAGGCATGAGCCAGAAGGAGGTAAAGGATGTGATTCAGAATCAGATTCTTCTTGTTTTCTTCCTTCCATTGGTGGTGGCGATTATTCATATTGCATTTGCATTTAATATTGTGTGCAAGATGCTTAGCATGTTTTACATGGGAGATACCGGTTTGTATGTTCTGAATACTGTTATTACAATCGTTGTATTTGCAGTTGTGTATGCTTTAATCTATCGGGCGACTGCAAGACAGTATTACCGTATTACAAGTATGAAAACGGCATAGAAATTTTTCATTCTTTAAACAACAAAATACATATGTTATAGATGTAACATATTTCATTTGACAAATATTATAACATGGTGCATAATAGCAATGGTTTGGTCAAGGGGGATAGAAGCGTGTGGTTTTTGTCCCCTTTTTTTAATAATGGAAAGAAATTGGAAGAAAATACTTAAAAAAAGAAGGAGGATGAGGAGATGGCTGTGAAGTATGTATTTGTTACCGGTGGTGTGGTTTCAGGTCTTGGAAAGGGTATAACCGGCTCTTCCCTGGGACGTTTGTTAAAGGCAAGAGGATATAAGGTTACCATGCAGAAATTTGATCCTTATATTAATGTTGACCCGGGAACCATGAATCCGATTCAGCATGGAGAGGTTTTTGTTACGGATGATGGAACAGAGACAGATTTGGATCTGGGTCATTATGAGCGTTTTATAGATGAAAGTCTGGATCGTAATTCCAATGTAACAACAGGAAAGATTTACTGGTCGGTATTACAGAAGGAAAGACATGGTGATTACGGCGGAGGTACTGTTCAGGTAATTCCTCATATTACCAATGAGATTAAAAGCCGCTTTTACAGAAATGATGAAGCGGATAACCATATTGCCATTATTGAGGTAGGTGGAACCGTAGGAGATATTGAAAGTCAGCCATTCTTAGAAGCCATTCGTCAGTTCCAGCATGAAGTGGGACATGAGAATGCCATCCTGATCCATGTAACCTTGATTCCTTATCTGAAGGCATCGGGAGAGTTAAAAACAAAACCAACCCAGCAGAGTGTAAAAGAGCTTCAGGGTATGGGACTTTGGCCGGATGTTTTGGTATGTAGAAGTGAATATGAGATACCGGAGGATTTGCGGGCAAAGATTGCGCTGTTTTGTAATGTTCCGGTTCAGAATGTATTGCAGAATCTGGATGTGGAGTATTTATATGAGGCACCTCTTGCTATGGAAAAGGAAAATCTCGCAAAGGTTGTTTGTGAAGCACTTCACATTGATTGTCCGGAGCCTGACCTTGCAGATTGGAATGATATGATAGAGAACTTGAGAAATCCAAAGTGTGATGTTACAATTGCTATGGTTGGTAAATATATTCAGTTACATGATGCATATTTAAGTGTTGTAGAGGCATTAAAGCATGGTGGTATTGCAGCCAGAGCATCTGTTAATATCAAATGGATAGATTCTGAGGAAATAACAGAAGAAAATGTTTCTGAATTATTGGCGGATGTAGACGGAGTTTTGGTTCCGGGAGGCTTTGGAACAAGAGGAACGGAAGGCAAGATTACAGCAATTCAGTATGCCCGGGAGAACAAGCTCCCATTCCTTGGTATCTGTCTTGGTATGCAGATGGCATTGGTGGAATATGCAAGACATGTTTTGGGAAAGGCAGATGCCAACAGTGTAGAGTTAAATCCTGATACCAGCTATCCGGTTATTGACCTGATGCCGGATCAAAAGGGTATCACCGATATTGGTGGAACGTTACGTCTTGGCGCATATCCTTGTGTATTGAAGGAAGGAAGCCTTGCTGAAAAATTATATGGCAAGCGGGAGATTTCAGAACGTCACAGACATCGTTATGAGGTTAATAATGAATATCGAAAAGATTTTGAAGATGCAGGGGTAATTTTCTCGGGACAATCTCCGGACGGAAGAATTGTGGAGATGTTAGAGCTTGAGAATCATCCGTATTTTATTGCAACTCAGGGACATCCGGAATTCAAGTCTCGTCCGAATAAGGCACATCCTTTGTTCAGAGGCTTAATTGAGAGTGCTGTTGCAAAAAAATGCGAGAAATAAACCTTTGACCTTGATGTATCCTGTTGCATTTCAGAATCCGGAGGAATGATAATGGGAAAAATAAAAGTATTGGTTGTTGAAGATTCCAGGTTTTTTCGGGAACTGTTGGTAAGGAATCTGAAGGAGAATCCGGGCATTGAGGTAGTAGCAGCCGCAAAGGATGCTTATGAGGCAAAGGATATGATAATCCGATATGAACCGGATGTAATGACACTGGATATAGAACTTCCGGGAATGAACGGATTGGAATTCTTGAAAAAAATGATGTTACAACATCCTATTCGTACAGTGGTGGTCAGTACCCTGAATGATAAGGTGTTTGATGCAATACGGGCAGGAGCAGTTGATTTTATTGCAAAGCCTCACGAGGGGGACCGTTCAAGGGTAGAAGATTTTGTAAAATACGAATTGCCGGGGAAAATTAAAATTGCGGCAGCGGCGAGTCTGAAGGTTAAAGCAAGGATGCGGGAGAATTGTCATCAGGATACAAAAGCTGCTGATGAGGCAATTCATTATACGGCTTATGATAGGAAAACGAAGACTTCGGATAAGAATGGAAAGACAAAAAATGACAATCTGATTATAGCGATTGGTGCATCTACAGGAGGAACGGAAGCCACTGCTGAGATTTTGAAGGGCTTTGGTTCGGATTTGCCGGGTATTGTGATTACACAGCATATGCCGGCGGGATTTACCCAGATGTATGCACAGCGTTTGAATCAGAGGGCAGGGCTTTCCTTACAGGTAAAGGAAGCGGAAAACGGAGATATCGTTAAGCCCGGTCATGTGTATTTGGCTCCCGGTGGGGATAAACACATGAAGATTAAAAAAATCGGCGGAGCTTATCAGATTGTACTGCAAAAATCGGATAAGGTAAGTGGACATTGTCCTTCTGTAGACGTGTTGTTTCATTCCGTTGCAGAAGCGGCAGGGAAAAACAGTGTGGGTATCATCTTAACCGGTATGGGTGGCGATGGTTCCAAGGGGTTACTGGCAATGCGAAACGCCGGTGCAAGAACCATTGGTCAGGATGAAAAAAGCTGCGTTGTATATGGTATGCCAAAGGTCGCATATGAGCTTGGTGCTGTAGAATATCAGGAGGATGTTACAAACATAGCGAAAAGAACCTATTCCCTTGTGGGACAGCTTCAAAGAAATCAATTATAAAAAATAATAAATTGCAGTTAATAAGGGCAGATACTTCATAAAAGGTATCTGCCCCTGTTCATATTCCGGTCAATATTTCTCCACCTGCAGGTGAAGTGTTTGTATGCTGTACAGAATCAAATTACCATCAGCCTGCCCGGCTTGCAAGATCAATCTGCTGTACATAGCCCGTTGTTCCGGTAGACTCTCGAAGATAAATACCGGTCTGGCGAACCATAGCCTTTGTCTCATTGGTTTCCAAATCATTGTGACTGAACAAAGTTCCGGCAGAGCCTAAGTAAATGGCTCCCACATCAGCTTCCTTTAATCCTGTTAAATGATCCTTTCCGGAAGTATCCCTTGTCCAGATTTTTAATTTGGAATAGATGGAATCATTCTCATCAATCCAACCGTTGCCATCTTCATCATAAGCGGCTAAATCCTTAAATCCATTACCGGAGGTAGTTCCGAATAATTCACTGCCGTCATCAATGATACCATTATCATTGGCATCTAAGGCAAGGAAACCGGAACCTGCTTCTAACTGACTGATTTCTTCCTTTGTACCGTCACAATCCAGATCAAACATAAAAGTCTGGTCGCTGATGGTTTCCGGTGCATCGGAAAGATGGATTACCAAAGGATCTGTCAGAATGTATTCCGTTGTTTCACAAAGGACTTCTGATTTTTCCATAAAGGAGCGGCTCATTTCCATAGATATGTTAAAATCAATTCTTCTTCCGTCTTCTGTCTCTACGACGCCATTGCTGGTAAAGGATGTTGTCTCTTCCTCTGAATAGGTTATTTCCATATAGTCCTGTCTCGTCCAAAAGCTTCCCGGTTGACTGCTGCTTGTAGTCAGATCCAACAGGGATGAGGACTGAGAGGCGGAACTGCCAATACCTAATAACTGATTCCGGATTCGTTCCATAAATGCTTCGATTTCCTGTAATAACTGATTCTGAAGCTGGGCAAGAGAGGTTCTTGCCGGCTGAATCCGGTTCCCTGTTTTTCCAAGGTTGGAATACAAATCAGATGACAAAGGATGTTCCGTATCCTGGCCGTTTCTCGAATCCGATGTATTTTCTTTGTTGCTGCTAACGGTGGAAGTAATTGAACTCTGGCTTGATCTGTAGTATGCCATAAGGAAATTACTGCCTTGTGTGTACGAGTTACCTGTTCCCGGTTGTGTTTTTGTCGTTGACTGGGAAATTCTCATGCTGCTTGAGTAAGCTCTGTTGGAGCTCATGTTGATTGTGCTTGAATTAATTTTCATACAATTCACCCTTTCTTCTTTTTTCACCAGTCTAACCAGAATTAAGAGATGTATGTATCATATATGAAATCAAGCACCAGCCTAACCAACTTATATATCGAAACATTTTGCCGGAAACTGTATAGCTTTCCGTAAAATGGAAGTATTGATACCATGAATTCCCCAATGTCCTGCCTTTTGACGTAATTTCCGTGTATTTGAATTTATTTCATTTACAAAATTGCCAATTGTAAGTATAATATTTCCTAATGTTGTTTCATATTTGATTGCGAAACGCTTAGCAAATAAAAAAGAAAGAGGAAAAACTATGTACAAGGTTTTAAAGAAGGATGGAAATGCCAAACGTGCTACGTTAGAAACCGTACACGGAACCGTACAGACTCCTGTTTTTATGAATGTAGGAACCATTGCAGCCATTAAAGGAGCGGTGGCAACCACTGACTTACAGGAGATTGGTACCCAGATAGAGCTTTCCAATACCTATCATTTACATGTGAGACCGGGTGACCATATTGTAAAGCAGCTTGGGGGACTTCACAAATTTATGAATTGGGATAAGCCGATTCTGACAGATTCCGGTGGATTTCAGGTGTTTTCATTAGCGGGGCTTCGTAAGATAAAAGAAGAGGGTGTTTATTTTAACTCTCATATAGACGGAAGAAAGATTTTTATGGGACCTGAGGAAAGTATGCAGATTCAGTCAAATCTTGCATCTACCATTGCCATGGCATTTGATGAATGTGCACCGGCATTAGCGGAGCGTACCTATGTTGAGAATTCTGTGGCACGGACGACCAGATGGCTGGCAAGATGTAAGGCAGAGATGCAGCGTCTGAATTCCTTAGAGGACACCATTAATCAGAATCAGCTGTTGTTCGGTATCAATCAGGGTGCAATCTATAAGGATATCCGGATTGACCATGCAAAGCGTATATCTGAGCTGGAATTGGACGGATATGCTATCGGAGGTCTGGCAGTAGGAGAGACTCATGAGGAGATGTACCATATTATAGAAGAAACGGTGCCATATCTTCCGGGGGACAAACCAACTTATCTGATGGGGGTTGGTACACCGGCGAATATTATAGAGGCTGTTGACAGGGGAATTGATTTCTTTGACTGTGTATACCCGAGCCGTAACGGACGTCACGGACATGTATATACCAACCATGGTAAGCTGAATTTATTCAATGCAAAATACGAATTAGATACAAGACCGATTTCAGAAGAATGTAATTGTCCGGCATGTAGAAATTATTCAAGAGCATATATCAGACATTTGTTAAAGGCAAAAGAAATGTTAGGAATGCGTCTTTGTGTCTTGCATAATTTGAATTTTTATAATAATATGATGAGTGAGATTCGAGAAGCAATCGAAGAAAATCGTTATCAGGAATATAAAAAGATGAGACTGGACGGTTTTCAACAAGGAGAGTAAAGGAGATTAGTTATGTATTCAATGTTATTAGAAAGTAGTGGAGCTGCAGGTGGCTCATTAGTTGCAACAGGTGTTATGGTTGTTATCTGGATCGCATTTATGTATTTTATTTTGATGCGTCCTCAGAAGAAGCAGCAAAAGCAGATGGACGAGATTCGTTCTAATTTGAAGGCAGGAGATAATATCATGACAACCGGTGGATTTTACGGTGTTGTTCTTGATGTTGTAGATGATACGGTTATCGTTGAATTTGGTAACAACAAAAACTGTCGTATCCCAATGCATAAGAATGCGATTGCAGAGGTTGACAAAGGAGAAGATGCAGAATAATAACCTGCATTGCATTGTCAGAAAAATATAATGACAGATTTTATTTTGTAATAGAATTAACATGAAAATACAACTGCCCGAACGGTTTCGTTCGGGCAGTTGTTGTTTTATGGTGTCAATACCTTTTCCTTTGTGCCTAATTGGTCTAACTGTTGATAGATGATATCTTTATTATCTTCTGTTATCGGATAGGAGAAGGATCTGCCTGTGTTGTTTTTATTTTTTTCACCGCTGTAGACATCAATATTGATCATTCCGATGGAATCCATTCTGTCTGCAACCGGCTGATGCTGAATTTCATTTTGTCTGTCTTTTATGAACTGTTCTAAGTCCGAAAGCTTGTTACTGTTAATCCGGTAATAATATTTGCAGTTCCCGTTATATGAGGAATTTTCCGGATCATCCTTATCAGAATAGGTTGTATATTCCATTACCCTTACGGAGATATAAGGATTTTTGACGGAGTCAATGGAAATTGTATATCGGTTGGTTCCAATTAAGAAAACGACCATGATTACCATAAGTATGCCCCAGCGGAGAAGGGATGTTTGCTTGAAGACCCGGATACTCCGATACAGAATTACATTGGATAACCAGTAAAACAGCAGTGTACCGATTATGACCAAAACCAGTATATACGGGAACTGGGCAGAATAGGAATATTGGTTCACGATATTATACAGTAAAATATAGTACATGATATAGGTAAATAACAATGAACTGCATATCGTAAATACAATTCGGAACACTTCTCTTGCCCATGGGAATACGACAAATTCTCCGGTTGTTTCCACATTACGCTTCTTATATAAATATATGGCGAATAAAAACATAATGGCAGAAGGAATTAAGGATAACAATACAAAAATGCAGTCTTTTGCATTCAGGGCAAGGACAACCTGATCCATATTGTCATAATGGGAGATCTCATAATGCCTCATGAAAAATACAACCGGTGACAATCGGGATATTCTGAAAAAATTCGATGTAAAATCATTTGCGCCATAGATATACAGGCTTCTTAATGCTTGAAAGAGACTGTATAAACCGGGGAAAAGTCCATTTAGCACCATGTAGATCAAAAACGCCATTCCTCCGTTGCCTGTTAACATGACAACAAGACATGCCAGATTATAAAAAAGGATGTGTTCGATGATGAACTGTACAAATCCCCAGGCAAATGCACCGGAAGGTGTCACCCCAAATACCAATCCTAGTAAGCAAAGAGCAAGAATTGATAATATTACCGGAATCATCAATAAAACAAAGCCTGCACAGTAGTGGCTTACAAATAAACCTTCCCTTGTCACAGGAAATGCATGAATACTGTAAGATTCCTTTTCCTTGCTAAGATATTGGAATACATAAACTGCAAATAATATAGCAGCAATCAGTGCGGTAAATCCTCCGGAATTCAAGCCTTCAATTGTCCGTGCGAAGGTTATATCCGGACTATTGCCTCCAAGCGTGGTAAAATTACTGTAAAAATTGTTCAGAGTAGGAAGAACACTGATTAATTGTAATATAATTCCATAGAACAGTGCCATTGGCCAAAACCGATGGATATCGGATGAAAATATGGTTTTGTTACATGAGCAGTTCTTTAACTTCATAGTGTTCGCCTCCTAACTCGTAGATAAATATTTCCTCAAGGGATAACGGTAACAGATCAATAAAAAATGGGTTATGCTTATTAAAATATTCTAATATCGCTTCCTTTTGCCCTCTGATAATCCATGTGTGAACCCGTCCCGTATGGGAGTGATTTAATACGGAAAATGTATCCGGAACAGCAGGAATCTCTTCTGTGGAGAAAGCAGCCTGTACTTTATGAATGTTGTCCTGTAGTTCAGATAAGGAATGTTCCAGTATGATCTGACCGTGGTGCATAACACCGACATAATCGCAGACATCCTCTAGTTCTCTCAGATTATGAGAGGAAACCAGTACAGTAAGATTATCTTTGCTTACTGCTTCCAATAAGATTTTCCAAATCTGTCTTCTCATAACAGGGTCTAAGCCATCCACCGGCTCATCTAATATAAGTACCTCTGTTTTGCAGGAGATTGCCAGTAAAAATGCAACCTGCTTCTGCATACCCTTTGACATGCTTCTGATTGGCATATTTTCCTTTAGTTCAGGAAAGCATGGCAGGATTTCTGTATAGAGCTCTTCGCTAAAATTCGGATACAAGCCCTTGTAAAGTAATTTTAATTCCTTAATATCCGATTGACGGAAATAGAATATATCGTCCGGGATATATGCCATTCGTTTCTTTGCTTCGGGATTTTCGTAGATATCCGAATCCTCCAGCTTCACCGTTCCGGAATCAGCCCGGAAGATTCCCATAATATGACGGATTAATGTTGATTTTCCTGCCCCGTTAGGGCCTACCAGACCATATACAACCCCTTTGGGAACCTGTATATTTGTATGGTTTAATGCCGGAAAGCCGTTGAAGCTTTTGCATAAGTCCTTGCCTGTAATCATAGGTTCGCACCTCCTTTATTCTGTAATCGTCTGATTAACTCATCCTTTGTAATGCCGATAAGCGTCAGTTCCTCGATATAGTGGTCAAATTGTTGTAGTTTTTCTTCTCTTTGTTGTGGACTTAAGCCGGACTGTTCTGCAACATAGCTCCCCTTTCCGGGAACGGAATAGATAAAGCCTTCCTGCTCCAGCTCCCGATAGGCACGTTGTATCGTGTTGGGATTAATGGTAAGAGAGGTTGCTGTTTCTCTTACAGATGGCATCTTCTCATCCTTATGTAAAACACCCTGTAGTATTAATTTGCGATAGCCGTCCTTCACCTGTTCGTAGATGGGTTTGCTATCCCGGTAATCTAACTGTATCAAATGAATTCCTCCTTTCTAACTGTATTAATAATGATGGTACGGTTAGTGTAGCATGGAGAAGGGAGGATGTCAAATGGGAAAAATAAAAATGCCCATGCATTAATGATATGCAGGGGCAGATTCTTAATTCACACTGTCAAGGTACATCAAGTATCGGTCTTTAAATTCCGTATATTTTCTATAGGTCAGATAGGAACGATATCGTTCATTAAATAAATATATCATACGATGGTCAAAATGATTTACATGCTTAAAGTTAATAATATAGCTTCGATGGGGCTGGAAGAATTGATTTTCATCCAATTTTTCTTTCCAATAATTCATGTTGTGAATGGAGAGGTAGTCATCCGATGTTGTTCGCACGATTACCTTTCTTCCCAGGGCTTCAATCATGATGATATCGGATGTATACACAGTATAATTATCTTCTTTTGTTTCTATTATCATTTTCTGAACGTTCGTATTATAAACATATAAGGCATCCTTTATATTGCGGAATAGACGGTCTTTGTCCAGTGGTTTTGATAAATAACGAAATGCGTGAAAACGTAGGGCTTCGTCTAAGTAATCATTATATGAGGTAATGATAATAAAGATAACCTTTGGATTTTGTTCCTTTAGTTTTCTTCCGGTGTGAATACCACTTACACCTGTCATTTCTACGTCCAGAAAGACAATGTCAAAGGATATAGATTGTGCGAGAAGCTCTTCTCCGCTATGGTAGATGAATAAAGAGACATCTTTTATCTTATGTTCCTTTATATATTCATTTACGTATTGTTCTAATTGTTTGCAAAATAATGGATCATCATCACAAATGGCAAAAGTCATAAATTTTCCTCCGATTTATTAAATAGTATAAGTACAGTATGAAACTCTTTTGTTGATTTCTCATAGTAGCATTGCATGGAACCATGGTATTTGGTCGTGACCTTTTCGATACTTCGCAAGCCAATGCCATGATACATTTTATCCTCTTTTTGCGTCTGATAGTGCAGTCCGGTTTTTTGAGGAGCGGTACGACATGAATTGGTGCAGGAGATAAGGGTGGAACCGTTTTTCTGTGTTGTAACAACCTTTAATTCAATGTGTGCATTGGGAATATCCATTGAAGATTCAATCGCATTATCAATGATATTACAAAACAGTGCAGTAATATCTTCTTTTTCCATGAAGTCAATCTCCGCATTTTGAGCATCTATTTTCAAGAGAATATGGTTGCTCTGACATATCGGAACATATTTACTCACAATCATATTGAAGAAATCATTTTTAGAAAAATGAAAGGTTCGAATTAATGATGTATCAGCTAATATGCGGTCTGTATATTCCTTTGCTGCCGTGTCGTTATTTTGTTGGCAAATATAAGAAATTGCCTGTAAATGTCTTTTTATATCATGAACCAGTATTTTTTGATTTTCATCCTGTTGCTCGAGCAGTTTGTTGTAGCGGACTGCATCGGATGAAATCTGTAAATCCAGTTCCAGCTTTGTGATCTTTTGTTGGCGGCTTTGAATATATTCAAATAAGAAGATGATAAGAAAATTGATAAATAAAATACAAAGAGCACTGATAAAAATCAGATGTTCATATATCTCAGGAAAAGAAATGTTTTCCAAAAGTCTGTAAAATATAATCAGGATGAGCACAGACAGAATGGGAACTACAGAAATCAAATAATATATTTTCCCGGATTCCGTAGATTTTTTCGTTCTTTTTCGGAAAAGACAGGCAATGATAAATAAGAAAACAAAATATAAGCTTTTTCCGATAAGGAAATATAAAATGAACAGGGAGTATTTAAAATCTGCGCTTTTGTAGTCAAAATAAACAGAGCCAAGAAAACTTCCGGCTAATAGTTCACTGGATGCCATTATGATTGTCATGATAAGTGGATAGAATAATGATGACAGAAATGTGGAATCATAAATGAAAAAAACAATAACAAAATTTGCTATAATAAAGCTGAGGATATTTACGCTTGTATTGTGGAGAAAGGATACTGCATATTGCATAAAATAGGCAATAAAATAAAAGAAAAAAGACTTCCTTTTTGAAGAAACATTGTCCAATATACTACTGAAAAAGTACAAACTAATAAAAGCTTCGGTAACGTATGTAATTAAATATGTTAAAGCAACACTCATAGATAACCCCTCCTGTGAATGTATCTATGATATAAAAAAATACAATTTTAATCAAGGGATGTGGACAAATTTAAATAATCGATAAATAATAAGCTAGCTTTTATCATCTCGTCTTTTCTCTGCAAGATATTTAACAAGGTATTCTGTGAGCCGAACATCTTCATCTGAACAGACATGAAGATTATCGACTATATTTTGAGGAACGTTGTTAGAATGTAAGTTTCCTAGAAATAGGTAATCAGGTGTAATTTTTAACTGCTCACAAATCGCACATATTAAATCATAGCTTGGCTTTGCTTTTCCGTTTTCCAGTGCTGACAGGTGATTGGGTGTTATATCTAAAAGCTCCGCTAATTCAAATTGCTTATAGCCCAAAGCTTCTCTTCTTTTTCTAACTCTATTACCAAAAGATTGTAATTCGTACATTATTTCTTTCTCCTTAAAAAAATTATATTTATTGTATCAATCAAAGAATTAAAAATGAACAAATTGAAATCTAACTATTATATATGAGATTAAGAAAAAGATTAATTAAAATCTAAAAAATAAATTGCAGTTGTATAAAATGGGGGTTTACATACAAGAATTTAACAAAACTTACAAGAATATGTCGTTTCGTGCATATGGGGTGGATTGATAAACAAAAATGTTATAACATGGACTGTGTCAAGATGATTCATATTATATTAGGAGGGAAAGTATTATGAAGAAAACACAGAATGAGTTCAAACAGTTAACCGCTAAAGCAGTATCAAACGTACTGGGAAATCAGCTGAAAAGAGATGCAAATAGTGCATCATGTGCATTTTTGTATCAGCCAAAAGAACCAAAGGGTTTGGAGAGATTCAAGAAGTAGATGTTGCAAAAGCTAGTTGAAAAGACAGTCTCATGGTTGATTTTTAGCAATGTTATTGAACCGGAAGATCGGGAGTTGTATGAGTATGCAGCGTTTAATTGTATATTCTTATTACTCCCTTTTTTCATAATAATACCTTTTTGTTTTATTACCGGTACTTTGATGAATGGAGTTATTTTTACAGTATCCTTTTTTCTAATTCGAAAAACAGGAGGAGGATATCATGCAAAAACTCCAATGAAGTGTTGGTTGTATTCTTGTGTAATTGTCATGACGCTTATTTATGGTTCCACATTTATTAAAAATGGAGTGGAATTGCAAATACTTTTTGTTTTTATGGTTTTGCTTGTATGGATTTTGTGTCCTATTGAGGTGGAGAATCATAAATTAACTCTCCAAGAAAAAATAAGGTATAGGCGACAGTGCAGATTTTTTGTGGTTGTTTTGACAATCGTCTTTTTTATGCTCACTAATATAAAGTGGAATGAAGGGGCTGTTTCTTTATCTTTGGGAGTGTGCTTTGCTGCTTGTCTTCAGTTAATCGGATTTTTGCAAAAACGAATTCAGTCGAATGGATGAAATTCCTCTGTAGATGTAGCCTTAATATTAAATATAGAAATTATCCGATTGAAAAGACATATTTCGGCAATAAAACAACATTGGATACCGGAATGTGTCGTTTCGTGCACAAAGGGTAGATTATAAAATGAAATAAGACTATATTAAATATAATTTGCAAAATGCTATGAAAAGGAGATTATGTGGTAATGAGAAAAGTATATTTAACAATGGCAATTGTGATGACAATGTTTGTGGCTGGATGTAGCAGCAAACAGGAAACTGCTGAGATGGGAGCTGACACAACAACGGAAGCCGTAAGCAGTGAAGTAACGCAGGAGGTTACGGAAGAAAAAGAAACTGAAGATATCACAACCGAGGATGAAACAAAGGATTTGACATCAAATAAAAAAGATGATGTTGATAGTACAAGTGAAAGTCAGTTGGGTAATCTTTATCTGACCGCATACGAAGAGGTATATAGAAATAATTACGATAGTGATTATACTTCCTTCCAGCTTGATTTGGGATTTGAGTATCCGGTTCTTTGCGTTGGAAAAAAGGATTATTATTGCGAATTTTGGTATTACGATAAGAAAACACAGTCTTGTGTACAGGCAACAGAAAGACTTGGAGAGGGAACGTGGGGAAGAACCACAAGCTATATTCCGGGACAGAATATTTTGATACAGACAGGTAATGGGCAAGATGAAAACGGCAATCCGTATACATGGAAGGAAACTTATGAGTTGCGAATGAATGAGGAATCCGGACAATTGGAGTTAAATTACATGGAATCGACAAATGACGATGATGATGCGGGAATGATATCAATATGGAATGCGGTAAATTAAGTATATCAAACCCATTATTATTTTGAAAATTATCAAATTATTGATAATGGAAAATATTACATAATAGATGCAACAGGAGAT
>CAKRAK010000008.1 GCA_934294885.1 uncultured Lachnospiraceae bacterium
TTCATTACAATTCCTGCATTTAAAATATCCTATCTTCCTGTCTCCCCACATTGCAACATATAATCCAATGCCAAACACACTTATCGCAATTATCATCAGCACAATCTTAATTGGTAACGTAATCACATCTGTGTAAAAACAAACCACTAATAGTAATGTCACAAACGTAATTGTTGATATTACACCAATAATTGTTGTTAATAATATTTTTTGCTTATTCTCTTCCTTTTCTCTAATCATATTCACCATATTTTCCTCCGCTTTTTTCTTATAATTTTGCTGGGAAATTCTCTCTCCGGTCAGAAGTTCATTTACTGTTATTTCTAATTCATTACACAATGGTAACAGCAGTGATGCTTCCGGAAAGCCGTTTCCACACTCCCATTTCGATATTGTTTTATCACTGATTCCCAACAATTCAGATAATTGTTTCTGTGTATACCCTTTTGCCTTTCTTTCATCAGAAATAAACTTGCCAATTTTTACCTGATCCATTGCTTTCCTCCTTTCTGACCACAGAGTAGTATATAAAATAGATATTTTACACCCACGGAACGTAGAAAATGGTGAATATATGCGGATTCTACGCTTCGTAGACTATAAAATAACCGTTGCCATTTCTTTGACTCCTAACTTTACATCCATACTTCTATATTGGAATATAGTATCTCTTTACATACGAAAACTCCAAGCTATCCCCAAAAATACTTCATTCCCTTCCATCCTTCCATTTCGGTCTGAATATAGCCAACAGTAATGCTTTACAGATATTATCCGCAATCATACAAATCCAGACAGCCGTCAGTCCAAGACCAAATACTTCAACACAAAGGAAGGTACCAAAAATCCGGACGCCCCACATACTGACAGACTCACAAACAAAGATATGTTTCGTCCTGCCCAATCCATAAGAAATACCTTCTAATACAATCATCAAACCGAAAAACGGTTCAGAAAAGGAAACCAGTTTAAGCATCCGGCTTCCGATCAGTGCAACTTCAGCAGAATTTGTAAATATTTTCATAAACGGATATGCAAAGAGATACAAACCGATTCCATTCAGTATCATGATGACGGTCGTAATGAAAACGGACATCTTTTCCGTTACCCGTAATTTTCGGATATCTCCCTCACCCAAAGAATTTCCCACCAGCGTACTGGTTGCTACCCGAAGACCATATCCCGGTATATACACAATCTGTTCCGCAGTAATCGCAATAGAATGAGCCGCAAATATTGTAGTTCCCATTCCCGATACCATCCCTGCAAAAACAATGTAACCAAGACAGCTCACCACTGTGGTTCCAAGTGCCGGCAGTCCAATGGAAAATACTTCCGACATAACAGAACCATCCGGTTTTATATCAGAAAGAGCCGGACGAAGCTTTTCTTTACTCAACATTAATAAAAGCATTGCCAGTCCACCAAGTCCGAAGCTTATACAAGTGGCAATGGCTGCACCGATCACACCAAGATTTAACTTATATATAAATATTATGTTTAAGATGATATTTAATGCATTCTCAGCCACACTTATATACATTGGTGTTTTCGTATCCTTAATAGATCGAATCATGGCAGAAAAAACACGCCCCGAGGTTCTGAAAACCAAAGTAAGACTGGTTATAAAGAAATACATTCCTGCCGGCGTTACAATATCCGGCTCCACATTCATCCAGACCGGTATATAAGGGGCCAGCAGCAACGCAGCCACCTCTAAAACTGCTCCGATCACAAAAGCATACAGAATTGCCTGTCCCGCCAGTCTTTTTAACTTTTTCTCTTCTCTGGCACCATTTGCTTTGGACGCACATGCCAACATGGCAACCGCCACAGCGCTTGGAATGGAATGTAACAGCCATCCAATAGTTGTGGTTGTACTGACAGCCGCAGTTGCCTTCTCCCCTAACTGTCCTACCATGGCAGTATCTACGTATTGAAGCAGTGTAGACAATATTTCCTCCAAAATCGTAGGTATCGATAAGGAAATCAGTGAAAATAATGCTGCTTTATCATGTACAAGATGAGATTTTATATATTCCTTCATATCAAAATGCTCCCAGACTATTGCTTATTGGGAAATTCTTTACCAATAAAAAACTCCCTGTAATCCATATCTAACTACAGGGAGCTTATTCTTGTCAAGTCAAATTATAAACACATTCCGGAAAACCGTATACAATTATTTTCCTACTCAACACGCTTTAATGCCTCATCCATGGGAATCTTCTTAATTCTTCTAAAATCCAACATCATAACAAACAAATATCCAATTAAAACAAAGCCAAACATCTTTATATAACACATCGGCTGCATCTCAAAGGTAAACCAGCCACTATAGCTTTGCATGAGTATTTTCCACGCCTGACTCATAGCCGCAGTTCCCACAAAAACAGCGATCACATCCATAATGACTACCATGATACTTGTAGACATCAAATATAAACCGGCAATTTCTCCGTTTTCATAACCAAGAATCTTCGTCATGGAAATAGAAATTTCGTTCTTTTCAATAATCAATTTGGTAAGAAGATAAATCATTACCGCAGAAAGTAATATACACAATACCTGGAAGTATGTCATATATGCGCCCATAGAATGATCCAGCTGGTCACACATCTTTGTAATGTCTCTCTTCGTAATGGTCGTTGCAATATCATTCTCATCAATATCTTTAATCTTCGTATCCGATAAGTATCCCGTAAATTCACCCTCATCCAGATCAAATATGGACTCGTAATTTTTCATTGGCATAAATACCGCAATACTTAAACATTTATCATAGACTCCTGCCACCTTAAACTCATACTGTTTATGTTCATATTTTTCATCCAGCTTAATGGTATCTCCCACAGACAGCTCATACTTTTGCAAATAAGATTCCGAAACATATACTTCATTTTCTTTTAATTTATTTAAACCTTTAATCTTCACGTACTTGCTGTCATCACCGATTCCGTACACAGAAACCTCTTCATTGATGGTATCGCCCTTCCTCTGAAGTGAGTACATATCAAATTTTTCAGCATCCTTATTCTTTGTATCAATCACATCTCCATCCTCATCCTCATAAGAACGCAATACATATTGGTACTTGGCAAACATCATATCCGGTGCATGCTTCTTGTAATAATCCAAACTGTCCGGCATACCGATTGCCATAGCAAGTAAAATCATAATAAACACCATTCCGAAAAACAATATAATGTAATTCGGCATATTCTGGAAAATAATACGAAGACGAAAACGATTCATAAACTTCCATCTTGGCAGCTTCATTGCCTTCTTCCGCTTATTTTTCTTCAAATCATGACGAAGGAATTGCAATGGTGTATACTGTACCATTTTGATAATCACGATTAAGTTTACCACCAGCATCAGCAGGATTGGAATAAGGGTTGTTTTATAAAATGCCTCACCACTCCATATGGTTTCATAGGTTGACAGGCTATAACTGTTATAATACATTCCTACCACAACATTCTTAAACAATGTATAACCCAGTATATTTCCGATTGCCGCCGCTATCAAGGTCACGATTACAGGCATAGACAAATAATGTCTGACAATCTCTCCCTTTGTATAACCGGATGCCCGTAATGTTCCAATGGTAGCCGATTCATTTGTCATGGTATTACTGATTGTTACAGCAAAGATAAATGCAATGATAACAATTAGTATATCCAACAAAACGCCACCCATAGCTTTATCAGAGCCCATATCCTCTGTTGCAAAATTAATGGCAGAGTTTGCGTATTTGGGAAGATATTCTTTTATTTCGTTATCTTCCACAACCGTTTGTGTCAGTAGGGATTTCATGAAGTTATCGGAAAATGTCTTTTCCTCCACCTCATCCACAGGCTCCTTATCATACTTCCATGCATAGGAATAATGAATTACCTTCTTTAACTGCTGAAAACCACCCTCTGTTACCATACCAACATTAAACTTTAATGCGTCAAACATAAAATCCGTACTTTTTTCGTAAAGAGTAGAATAATTCACATATGCAATCAGACCTACAACCTTATAAGTGATACCGCTTACCTTAATAGTGTCTCCAACCTGAATTCCCGCATTATCTGCATGCATACGGTCAATTGCAATCTCATCATCCTTTGTGGGAAAAGCTCCCTCCATGAGACAAGCTCTGTTGATATCTTCATTCTTTTGGTAGACACGGATGGTTCCATCCTTTTTCCCGTCATTGTTATTATCCTCTTCCTCATCACGATAGAAGTTTTCATATACCTTCACGGAAGTCTTTTTAAAATCTTTATTGTTTAATTCATATTTATCTTCCGCATCTGCATACTTGTCATCAATTTCCTTTTTCACATCATCCCAGGCTTCATCATATGCCTCGTCGTATGCTTCGTCATACGCTTTATCATACGCTTCATCATAAGAACCATTGGCTTTTGCCTGTTCAACGGCTGCAGAAAGTGCAAAATCAACCATGTTCTCCGGCATTCCCTGAGAAACCAACATCTCTTTTATCTGATTTTCAAACTCACTGTCAAACTTTGAAGAAAACTTTTTATCAAATTCTTCTTGGAATTTTTTATCTAATTCCTCTTTTCCCTTGTCCAGGTAATATTGCTTGATGTCCGCTTTTTCACCGGTTTCAATCGCAGCAATCGCATCCTCATCCGCCTTCTTTTTTAACTCAAAATGACCGTCCTCCAAATTATATTTTGTAACACCGTCATCTGCAGCCTGAAGCATACTGCCATTTGCAACGTACATACCGGAAACGAATCCAATCGCAAGAATCAAAAACAGACTGACAACCAAATATTTTTTCCAATCTCCAAGCAGTTCCTTTGGTATTCGTTTTGTTAATGGATTTCTAATCTTTTTCTTACTTGTGCCTGCCATATCCATCACACTCCTTACCAATCCAGATCCACTGCAGATATTTTGTTTTCATTCATATTATTATGTCGAACCTTTCCATCTCTTAACTTAACGACATGGTCAGCCATATTCTTAATTGATTCGTTATGAGTAACCATAATAATTGTGTTGCCATACTTTTCATTTACATCCTCGATTAATTTTAGAATCTCCTTTGAGGTTTCATAATCCAACGCACCTGTAGGTTCATCACAAAGTAAAATATCCGGATTCTTAACAATGGCTCTTCCGATAGATACACGCTGCTGCTGTCCACCGGAAAGCTGATTCGGAAGTTTGTATCTGTGTTCATATAATCCCAATGTATGTAAAAGATCATCAATATCCAAAGGATTATCGGAAAGGTATGCTCCAACTTCAATATTTTCCTTTACATTCAGATTACCGATCAGATTATACATCTGGAAAACATATCCAAGATGCTTTCTTCGATACTGTGTCAGCTTCTTTTCTCCCATCTCCTCCAATTTATCTCCATTGATGGAAATATAACCGGAATCTGCACAATCAATTCCACCTATAATATTCAAAAGAGTAGATTTTCCGGAACCGGATGGTCCAAGAAGAACACAAAACTCACCCTTTGCAACAGAGAAGTTCATACCTCTTAAAACCTCCTGTCTGGTGTCGCCACTACCAAATCCCTTTTTCAAATCTACAATTTCCAAAAATTTTCTTTCTTCTTCTGACATATTCTCCTCCTGTTTGAATCAAACAATGCACAACAGTAACTTGATTATATTTATTATTTAACATTTTGGTCCTCTTGCATGAGTACCTATTCATATGTTCACTTGTATAATAGTCCTTTTAAAATACCTTGTCAATCATTTTCGTTAGTTTTAACTAACTTTGTTTATATTGTATAAAGTATTTCATTTTTTTATATTTTCTTTTATCATAATGCCAAGAAATATTGGCATCAAAAAAAGCGGTCTGTAAACCAACATGTCTGCCATTTCTAAGCATACATCCGATTTACAAACCGCCTTTTATCATTTTCTTTATAAGATTTTTTTATTTTGCCGAGAAGGAAACAGCTCCCGTATCAAAAATGGTATCATAGGAATCTGCATCATACACATGGAAATTCAATTCAATGTCCTCCACCTTGTCGATTCCATTTTCTTCTAAATCAGAAGACAGAATGGTAATCTCATCTAATGCCTTTTTATTATCATACACGGTAGAAGAGAAAAACGGCGATACCATATATCCGTTAATTGACATATCCTCACAGGAAATACCTACATTCTTACCGGAAGTATTCTCAATATAAAGCAGCACTGCTGTACCCCAGAAGCTGTCCTCGTCTACATATTTACCTAAGATTTTAATTCCGTTATCATTCCATAATTCAAACCCATCGCTTTCTTCCTCAGCATCCGTATCCATTTTTGCATAATTTGAAGTCTGAATGGTTACTACATCCGGGTCAAATAATGTATCATAGCTGCCAGAATCATATACATGGAAATAAATTTCAATCTGACCGATATTGGAAATTCCCGCTGCATTTAATTCAGAAGACATCATATACATGGTTTCGTTTGCCTTCTTTCCCGCTGCAACCTCTGCCCCAAACAAATCAGAAATCATATAATCATTTACGATTAATGCGTTACAGCCAACGGTAACGTTCTTATCGGAATCATTTTCCAATAACAACTTAATTCCGGTTCCGTTAAAAGAATCCTCTTCCACACCGGTTGCCGTAACCTTGATGCCGTCCTGTTCAAACAACACCTGTTCGTCAATGGTAAAGCTTTCTTTGCTGCTATTTGTATCCTCCTTTTTTGCTTCCGAATCCGTACCCTCTTCCTGATTTTCACCGGATGCAACAATTTCCTTTTTGTTATCAGAAGACTCTCCGCTTCCCATGGCAAACAAGCCAAACACTGCCAATGCCGCTACGACACCGATTTTTCTAACTACGTTTTTCTTCATACGCTTCTCTCCTCGTTTTCCTATTATAAAAGACTATATAATTCCATGCTGCCAGTCCCACCATAAGCCATTCGGAAAGAATATCAAGCACATCAAATGTTCCTGCCACAAAAGGGAGTAATTGAAGCAGCTCCAGTACGGCAGTAAAGCCGAGGCAAACCACACAGCCTCTCCATATTGGCTGACAGAACAAGCCCTCATATCCGATGATGAAAATCGTCAATGCATAAGCCCATAGCATATCGCATATATAGTTTTTTAGTAATATAACAGTCCAATGCATACCGGATATGTGCAATATGTGATCTGGCATAGGAATCATCTTTCTGCAGATTCCGGCAACTATCGTGCCAGGCCTACATATTATGTAAACCGCAACCCCAATCAACAATGGAATCATCGTATGAGTTACAATAAAAATAATCTGATCCTTCCTATTCAGTGTTACATACGCTCCTTATCCATAATCTCATAACTGTTATACATCATTTATATATTACTAAATCCTTTTACAAATTTCGTCCGCTGCCTGGCGGACAATTTGAAAAACGAACAGAACCGTTTTTATAATGTTACTGTTTTCACTAAGCCATTCCTGTTAATACAACCTTTACCATATCATGGGAAACCGCTTTTAAAAATGTCTCAAACACATCCGTTGTTTTCAGTCGAATACTGGATGTATTCACACAAGGATGACACCCTAAATATTCCCCCTTCAAAATATCTTCATCCACTAACAACTGAACGTGGTGCTCCGTATCATTCATCAACCCCATTACGCTGACAGCCCCCGGAGTAATATTAAGATATTTTTCCATATCCTCAGGAGACGCAAAGGATAATCTTGCGCTTCCAATCTGAGAAGTAATCTCTTTTGTCTTAAATGGTTTATCCCCCGGCATCATCAATAAATAAAACTGTGTTTTCTGCCGGTTACACAAAAACAGATTTTTGCATATGGTTGCCTGCAAAACCCGGTCGATTTCCTCACACACCTCCATCGTTGCCGCCGGAGCATGGTCTACTCTCATATATTCAATCTCCAGCCGGTCTAACAGATCATAAACCTTCATCTCCTTTTCTTCACGCCCCTCTGTTGTTTCCGGTCTTCCCTTTTTTAATTCCATATTATCCTTCCTTTCTGATTACAAACGAAAAGCCTGATTGAGCTTCTTCTCAACCAGGCTAATTTGTTTTATGCATCTATACAATCCACTATCATCTGAGCTGTCTGTTCAATACCAAACTTACTACTGTTTATACATAGATCATATCCTCTTGAGTCACCCCATTTACATTCAGAGTAATGATTATGATATGCCTTTCTCTTTGAATCATGACGATTCATCTTACTCTCCGCTTCGCTTTGTGTCAGGTCATACTTCTTCATAATATGTTCTATCTTGTGTTCCCTGTCACCCATAACAAAGACCTTAACCATACTTGGGTAATCCCTTAATGCCGTCTCGGCACAACGTCCGACAATAACAAAGGAATCTCCCTCAGCTGCCTTCTGTTGAAGAAACTCAAACTGCATCTGAGCCAGTATATCTTCAATAGAATTCGAATGACCCTTCACACTTCTTGAAATAAACAGTGTTTTTGGTTTTTCGTCATACTTGCGAAGCTCCTCAGCAGACATATCTTTTTCCTTTGCAAGAGCATCTAACAGATTCCTGTCATATAAATGAATCCCCAATTTTTTAGCAACCAGCTCTGCTATCTCATGTCCACAACTACCGTATTCCCGACTGATCGAAATGATGATCTGCTTTCCCATAATAAAAACCTCCCATCTGTTTATTGATAGGATTATTATACCATATTTTGCCCGCCTGAAAAAGGATTTTGTGCAAAAAACGAGATAATCTTTATCACATCTCACACCCCTTAGCCGGCCTGAAAACTATCCTTAATACACCTTCTCAATCTCCCCGGTAATTCCATATAACTTCTTAAATTCTTCCAGATCTGCCCGGTTTCGGATTAGCATCATTTCCTCAATCCTTCCATTGTGTATATCCCGGAAGCCTGCCACCTGCTCTCCTGTGCAGATACTGGTTTTAAGCACCGGCACCTTTGATTCCCGGTCATATGTTTTTATTTCCCTCTTTTTCTTAAACAACATCCTGTCTCTCCCTTATCATCCGGATTCCTCCGTCAAATAGAAAATGATTCCAATAATCCAACAACAACTACAAGTAAGAAAAGCATTAAAAACACATAAATCCCGCTGTAGACAACAAGCATAATATAACGCAGCAGCCTGTTTCTATTCATAAGGGGAAGATGATCCCGGACACCACAGTAATTACCGCATAAGTAAATAACACCAAGTATCATTAGTACCAAAAAAATGCGATTTGTCCACAGATAAATTCCGGTTGCCGGAATATCCCCGGATTGGGTAACAACTATCGTGAGGCAAATACCCAAAATCAATATATATCCATATAAGGCAACCAACATTTTCCACAAAATGCCACTGCGAAAGCCAATAGGAAGCCATTCCCTGTAATCATAAAGGGGGCGAACAAATACAGAGGGACGTTTTTGGTGTTCCCGATACCTTCCTCCATCGCCATTCTTCTTTTCCATCCTTGCCTTAACCTTTAACAATGCCCGCTCTACTGCATCAATGGATTCGTAGCGGTCATCCGGATTTATAGGAATACAGTTTTCTATAACCGGTCTTAATTTTCCTTCCCATAATTTGTTCTTGGGATAATCACCGGTCAAAAGATAATTCATGGTAACTCCCAATGCATAGATATCCGTTTTGGAAGAGGACTGACCAAAGCCATACTGTTCCGGAGCGGCAAACTCCTGGGTTCCAATTAACCGGGTATCCTCTGCTTTTTCCGTCTCCACTGCTTTGGCTGCATTAAAATCAATGAGCTTTACCACTCCATCCTTGCTAATCATAATATTGGACGGTTTAATATCCCGATGAATAAGCGTAACAAAATTATGGTGAAGTCTAGATAATATCTCACAAACAGAAATTCCGATAGCAAGTACCTGTTCTTCCTTCATAAGTCCATTTTTTTGTATGAGACTCGCCAAAGTGTCCCCATGAATATATTCTTCTATTACGATTAAGCCATCATTTTCTTCTACTAATAATTGAATATGCGGAATATTTGGGAAATTACCATCCATCAATAACCGGTAAACCGGAAGATTATACAAAGCCACCTTCTTTTTTACAAATAATTCTCCGGTTTCTATGTTCTTTACAAGGTAAACCTGTTTTTCAATTTTACCCAGCTCCTGATAACAGGATAATTGGTACTTCTCTTCCAGTGTCATAGGTAAACTCCCCCAAAGCTTTTTCGCTTGTCCAAATATTTAATACTTAGTATAATACATAACACAGGAAGTTGTACATAACTATCTAAGGAGAATTTATTTTTATTTTTTTATAAAAAACAGTTCACAGTAAAACAAATATCAACAAAGGAAGCTGCTATGAAAAATCAGGAATCAATCAAAAAAACACAAAATGCCCCATCTGACATAAAAGAAATGCCCACAACCAATCTGCTCAGTCTGTTTGACCGGCAGAAAATAACTCCGGATAATCTGGAGCAATACATTACGGATTCCAAAAACTGTTATCCCAATAAGCATATCTTTTCAGAATACATTGCAAACAACGAAGAAGGAATCACCACATCAGCCATTATCAAAAACTGTTCCGGCTATATTTCCCGCTCCTATGCCTATGACATCTTAAGCGGCAAAACAACCAAGCATCCTGCAAGGGACATCCTGTTAATCCTTTGCATCAGCTGTCATATGGACAGAAAAATGACAAGAAAAACATTGGAGGCCTTCCGGCATAGAGAACTATACTTGAAAGACCCCCGGGATTTAATCATCGCCACCTATATCAATAATGGGATTTTTGATATTGCCAAAATAAATGCTGAGCTGTTCCAATACCAGTTACCGCTTTTATCAGAATAACTTACTGTCTTTTATTTGTGTTCCTCTAACCAACGAATTGCGGTATAAGCATACACTCCACAGCCCCCTGTCAATGCCTTCTCATCAAATTTTACCATTGGGTGGTGCTGCGGATATTGATATCCCTGCTCCGGCTGTCCGGCAGCTAACGCAAGCATAATTGAAGGAACCTCATGACTTACATAAGCAAAATCCTCTGAACCGGCAGACTTGGAAGAGGAATCTCCTCCACCTAATGCCAGAAGCTGCGAAACAGAAAATGTCTTCTTTTCTCCTAATAATTCTTTTACATACCGATATGCACAGTCTGACAACTCTTTATCATTTACAAGAGTCGGACATCCACTTCCAAAAGTAACCTCCGCTTCAGCCCGAAATGCACCGGCAATTCCCTTAGCAATTTCTGTCATTCTGTGTTTTAACAGTTCTCTTGTTGTCTCATCAAAGGTTCGAATACTTCCACCCATGGTTACAACATCCGGAATTACATTGGCAGCGGTTCCTCCCTGCATCGTACCAATGGTTAGCACCGCCTGATCACTCATTGCCAATTCTCTGGCATGAAGCTCCTGCAACGCAATCAATATGTGGGCACCTGCTGTTAACGGATCAATTCCTGTATTCGGCATGGAACCATGACAACCTTTTCCTTTTACCTTTATTTCAAAATAATCGGCGGCGGGAGCACTTACTCCCGGAGCAGATACAATTACCGTTCCCGGTTCAAAAGGCATACCCGCCATCACATGAATCATTAACGCACCATCCACCTTGGGATTTTCCAATACACCGGCATTTATCATATCCTTTGAGCCCTCAAATATTTCTTCTGCCGGCTGGAACATTAATTTTACCGTTCCTTCTATCTCATCCTCATGCTGTTTTAAAATCCTGGCAGCCCCTAACAGCATTGCCGTGTGCATATCGTGACCGCAAGCATGCATGCGACCATTAGAAGCAGCAAACGCCACACCGGATTCCTCCTTTATAGGAAGTGCATCCATATCGCCCCGGATTAAAAATACTTTACCGGTCTTTCGTCCTCCTGCCTGTACAACCAGACCTGCCTTTCCACACTCAACAGGCTCATATCCCATATCCTGTAATTCTTTTCTTACATAAGATACCGTTTCCTGAATGTCAAATCCGGTTCCCGGATGTGCGTGGAGATATCTTCTGTTTTCGATCAACTTTTCTTCTAATGCCTTTGCCTCCATCATAATCTGCTGTGCTTCCATGTTTCGACCTCCTACTATTTTAATGTATACGGTATTTGAAAAACGAAACATACCGAATTATTTATACTCAAATCCACTTAAGTTCAGTATTTCCCTATCGCCTATATTATATGCTTTCCTTATATTATTATCAATTCCCCCATAAAATATCATTACTGTCAATCCATCACATATAAAAAAGGTTCCTACTCACAGCTGTGAAGCAGGAACCATTAATCCACAATATTAACTTACATCTATCTGAAGTAAAACCGTATTTAAAACTTAATTACTCCCAATGCCTGCAAGAATAATATAATCAACATCGCAGGAACAATAAATTTAATCATAACGATATAAACCCATTTTCTTGAGAATTTACATCCGCTCTTCGTTACTTCATCAATAATCATCTTCGGCTTAACAATCCAGCCAATCAGTATACTGGTTAAGATTGCAACAATTGGCATCAAAACGAAGTTACTGATATAATCCAAAATATCAAGAACCTGGCCAACGGAACCATTTGGAAGGGTAACCTCTACATATAATAAATTATATCCCAGACAAACTATAACACCTGTAATCAATGTATAAATAATTACAATAACGGAGCCTTTATTTCTGGATATATGAAATGCATCCATCAGACTGGATACAATCGCCTCCATTACGGATACCGATGAGGTTATCGCTGCAAAAGATACAATGAGGAAAAATACCGGTGCAACAATCTTTCCAACCAGACCCATGGCATCAAACACCTTCGGAAGGGATACAAAAATAAGTCCCGGTCCCGCAGACATTCCCTCTTTTCCGGCAAATGCAAACACCGTAGGAATAATCATCATACCTGCTAACAACGCAATGGCTGTGTCAAAAATTTCAATCTGGTTAATGGATTTTGTCAAATCCGTCTCATCCTTCGCATAAGAACCATATGTAACCATAATACCCATGGCAACACTAATTGAAAAGAACAACTGTCCCATGGCATCCATAATCGTAATAAACAACGTTTTAAAGGTTAAATCCTTAAAATCCGGTATCAGATATACTTTAAGTCCCTGTAATCCGGTTCTTGTAATTCCTGCCTCATCTGTATGACTCAACGTCAGTGTAAAGATGGAAATACCAATTACCATAACAACTAAAATCGGCATTAATATTTTACTGTATTTTTCAATACCCTTTTCTACTCCGCTTATAACAACAAACGCAGTGATTCCAAAGTAAATTAACATCCATATAATAGGCTGCCCAATGCCTGAAATATATCCACTAAAATATTGGTCACCAACTGCATCACCACCATGTCCTGTCAAATACAGAGACAGATACTTAAATACCCATCCACCGATGGAACAATAATACGGCAAAATCAGAATCGGAACCATACATGCCAATACACCGATACCGCCCCACTTCGGATGAATCTTCTTATATGCTGTTAACGGACTTTGTTTTGTCTTTCGTCCAATTGCAATTTCTGTTGTTAATAAGGTAAATCCAAATGTTACCGCTAAAATGAGGTAAATTAAAATGAAAAGTCCTCCACCATCCTTTGCTGCAAGGTATGGGAACCTCCAGATATTACCTAAACCAACTGCACTGCCGGCAGCAGCCATAATAAAGCCTAACTGTCCGGAAAAACTACCACGTTTTGTTTTTTCGTTCATAACATCCCCCTCTTCAAACTATTAGAAATACGTTTCGCGTACACTAAAATACCACTAAACAGTTCTTCACTCTTTAGTGGTACCATAGGGGATATTATATAATAACTTGAATATTTAATCAATTGCAAATTGCAAAAAAACACTAATCCGGAATTATCTCAATATAAACCTGATCATACTTATGCTTTAACTCCTGTTTGATCTCATCACGGACACGGTGCAGGATACTGATATGTATTACATCTGTCTGATTACCGATATAAACTTCCACCCAAAGTTTTCTGCCTGTCTGAATAACATCCAAAAAGGTAACTTCATAGGGATAATCCTGCATATGTTTGTCTACAATGCCGCGAATCTGATTTAACACTTCTTCTTCCGGCGCAAACAATACCAAATTCTTAATGCTTTTAAAAATTACTTTAACCGGCTCCTGAATCAACAACAACGCCATAATAACGGCAACCGTCGGATCGATGTACGGTGCCAGAAATCGTAAGTTTGTCCGAAGCAGTATCATCTGTACCGCGAACGCAACCGAAACTCCCATACTGCTTACAATATCAAGCTTCCACATATAAAGCTCCGCCTTAATTGTGGTAGATTCATATTTTGTGCTGTAATGATGTAAAATCAGATATATTACAAGGCAACCCAAACATACCAGTAATTCAAAAACCGCAATACTGCCGGCATCCACATTGTGACCACCATGGAACAACAGCTTTGCATTTTCTATCATCAGATTACAGGTAAGTGCCAGTAACACACTGTATTTTACAAGCAAAAATAAGGATTCCACCTGAGCATATCCATAGGGATGTTTTTCCGTTACCGGCTTATATAACAGGGGAATTAATACCAGAAACGGTCCAATCATTACCAAGTCTGCCGCATCAAACAAACAATCCGTCAATATGGAATGAGAATGTGTAACCCATGCCATCACACCCTCTGCCAAAATAAACAATACACTTCCTAAAAAAGAAAGCTGCAAAATCCTTTTTTCTATTTTCAATTTATCTTTCTTCGGTTTTTCCTTCTTCATACTCCTCTGTTCTTCCAAAATACATTGGAATTCTTCCCTCTACTCAAAAATTTTATTTGATTTCCTCATCCTTACTCTTTATTTTTTTGTCTTTTTTCTTCTCTTTTATTAAAAATATCGGCAGACATGTAACACTAATATCCAACAATGCCGTCACTGCCAGCCATTTATATGGAGACAACAACCCCGCCACCAAAAAATGCAAAAATGCAAGTCCCGGAAAACCGGATACATGATAGCCTTTTTTCTTACTTTCCAAAGGGGCTCCAATATAAGTTGCAATCCACCATAATATACCTACTAACCAAATAATTCCATCCACTATATTCATAATAACCGCATAGCTTTCGTACAGACCATTCATACACAAACCTCCAAGTATATATCACCTTCACTACCTTTAATCTGTCCATTTACTGTCAGAATCACCTGCTATATCGGGTATCAAAATCACAGATTTCTCCATGAACGTCTTCCACACTGTTATTACTCGCATCATACCATTCCATCTTCAACGACAAAAATCAAGTTCTAGTTGCCTATTGTAACACAAAATTGAAAGTGGAGCAATTTTTTGCTCCGCTTTTAAGTTATTTATTCAAACATCTCATCAATAATATTCGGTTCATATTTTATCGTATGATAAAAATATTTCATCTAACATACTTTCATTATAAAGTTTCCTTTCCTCCAACAAAAAAAGAAGAAGTATTAAACTCCTTCTAATATTTATATAAATTGTAATTTGTAATTAACTTGCGTATCTTTTATTTATATTTAAAATTATCAATGCTGTTACTATTGTTGCAATTAAACTTACACAACAACTTAATAAACTAAAATTAAATACAAAAATTGCAGATAATCCATTTATCAAACAATGTGTTAATATGCAAGGAAATACGCCTTCTGATATTTTCCTTATTGTTGCCATAGCATAACTTAAAGTTAAACACATAATTCCAAATAGGAAATAATTCATATTCATATTAGCAGTCCCTTTTATAAAAAATATTGGAAAATGCCATAACCACCAAGTGATACCTGTTAAGATAGTGGCTAAATTGAATCCGAATTTCTTTTCCAATTCAGGCTGTAATATCATTCTCCATCCTACCTCTTCGTTTCCTCCACCTACTAACATCATTGGTGCAATTACTAAAATCATAAATATAGGGGCTCCAATTTCAAATCCATTTATTAAACATCCCAGTAAATAATAAATCAACACAAATAAAACTACAAGAAGATAAGTACCAATATTGTGTTTTATATCAAATATCTTTTTTAACCATTCTTTAAAATTTTTAACTTTGTTGTTTCGCCTTAATGAAATATAAGAGGCAATAGTTGGCGAAAACCCTCCTACAATGTGCATAATTCTTAAAAATATATTGTTTATTGTTATATCAAAAGTTTGACTAATTAAAGCACACCCTCCCCAAAAGATTATCATTATAACAAAAGTTATTATTAAAAATTCCTTTACCAATTTTTTATTCATAAAATACCCCAATCTCTCACGCAAATTACTGCTTATCAAGCTGATTATATCATAATCTTGCTTTTTATTCTCCCTATCTAACTATTTTCTTGAAAATTTATGCTAACAACGTGTAGCATATAACTCTCTTGATTTCATTTTAAAGAAGCCCCTGCTACCACTATAAAGCAGTAACAGGGGCTCCTCATACTACGTAAAACGTATTAAATTCTTTTCACTAATGTACGAATTACTTGTTTGAGATTGCAGCCTGAGCAGCAGCCAAACGAGCGATTGGTACACGGAATGGTGAACATGATACATAGTCAAGACCAATCTTGTGGCAGAACTCAACTGATGAAGGATCTCCACCGTGCTCACCACAGATACCAACATGAAGTGATGGATTAACAGGCTTACCTAACTTAATAGCTGTCTCCATTAACTTACCAACACCGGTCTGATCTAACTTAGCAAATGGATCGTTCTCGAAGATCTTAGCATCATAGTAAGCATCTAAGAACTTACCAGCATCATCACGAGAGAAACCATATGTCATCTGAGTTAAGTCGTTTGTACCGAAGCAGAAGAAGTCAGCTTCCTTAGCGATCTCATCAGCTGTAAGAGCAGCTCTAGGAATCTCGATCATAGTACCAACTTCGTAATCTAAATCAATACCGGCAGCAGCGATTTCAGCATCAGCTGTCTCTACAACTACCTTCTTAACATACTTAAGCTCTTTTACTTCACATACTAACGGAATCATGATTTCTGGCTTAACGTTCCAATCAGCATGTGCTTTCTTAACTTCAATAGCTGCACGGATAACAGCCTTTGTCTGCATCTTAGCAATTTCAGGATATGTTACAGCAAGACGACATCCACGATGACCCATCATTGGGTTAAACTCATGAAGACTTGCGATAATAGCCTTAATATCTTCTACTGACTTGCCCTGAGCATCAGCTAATTTCTTAATATCAGCTTCCTCTGTAGGAACGAACTCATGAAGAGGTGGATCCAAGAAACGGATTGTAACAGGATTTCCTTCAAGTGCCTCATAAAGAGCCTTGAAATCTCCCTGCTGATATGGAAGAATCTTCTCTAATGCAGCTTCTCTTTCCTCTACTGTATCTGAACAGATCATCTCACGGAATGCAGCAATTCTGTCTTCCTCGAAGAACATATGCTCTGTACGGCAAAGACCAATACCTTCAGCACCTAACTCACGAGCTTTCTTAGCATCTGCAGGTGTATCAGCATTTGTACGTACCTTTAATGTACGGAACTTATCAGCCCAAGCCATAACACGACCGAACTCACCAGCGATCTGAGCGTCAACTGTTGGGATATCTCCATCATAAATATTACCTGTAGTACCATCGATTGAGATGTAATCACCTTCAACGAATGTCTTACCAGCTAATGTGAACTGCTTGTTCTCTTCATCCATGTTGATATCACCACAACCAGATACACAACAAGTACCCATACCACGAGCAACTACAGCAGCATGTGATGTCATACCACCACGAACTGTTAAGATACCCTGAGCAGCCTTCATACCTGTAATATCTTCAGGAGATGTCTCAAGACGAACTAAAACAACTCTTTCACCTTTTTCTTTCCATGCAACTGCGTCATCAGCTGTAAATACAACCTTACCACAAGCAGCACCAGGAGATGCACCAAGACCCTTACCGATTGGAGTAGCAGCCTTTAATGCAGCAGCATCAAACTGTGGATGTAATAATGTATCTAAGTTACGAGGATCGATCATAAGAACTGCTTCTTCTTCTGTCTTATGTCCTTCATCTACAAGGTCACAAGCAATCTTTAATGCAGCAGGAGCTGTTCTCTTACCGTTACGACACTGTAACATATAGAGCTTCTTGTTCTCAACAGTGAACTCCATATCCTGCATATCATGGTAATGATTCTCTAAGATGTCACAAACTTTAATGAAGTCTGCGTAAGCTTCTGGGAATTCTTTCTCCATCTGAGCGATTGGCATTGGTGTACGAACACCGGCAACTACGTCTTCACCCTGAGCATTAATCAAGAACTCACCCATTAACTTGTTCTCACCTGTTGCAGGGTCACGAGTAAATGCAACACCTGTACCGGATTCGTTGTTCAAGTTACCGAATACCATAGGCATTACGTTAACTGCTGTACCCCATGAATAAGGGATATCATTATCACGACGGTATACATTAGCACGTGGGTTATCCCATGAACGGAATACAGCCTCTACAGCTAACTTTAACTGCTCTACTGGATCAGAAGGGAAATCTGAACCTAACTGATTCTTGTACTCAGCCTTGAACTGCTCTGCTAATTCTTTTAAGTCAGCAGCTGTAAGCTCTACGTCGTACTGAACACCCTTCTCTTCTTTCATCTTGTCGATAAGCTGCTCGAAATACTTCTTACCAACTTCCATTACTACGTCTGAGAACATCTGAATGAAACGTCTGTATGAATCATAAACGAAACGCTCAAATGTTGGATCTGGGTTACCAGCGATCATTGCAGCAACTACTTCATCATTCAAACCAAGGTTAAGGATAGTATCCATCATACCCGGCATAGATGCTCTAGCACCAGAACGTACAGAAACTAATAAAGGATTTGTAAGACTACCAAACTCTTTACCGTTGATCTTCTCCATCTCCTTAACACCGTCCATAACCTGAGCCATAATCTCATCATTGATCTTACGTCCATCCTCATAGTACTGTGTACAAGCCTCTGTAGTTACTGTAAATCCCTGTGGTACAGGAAGACCAATACTAGTCATCTCTGCAAGGTTAGCACCCTTACCACCAAGTAAGTTTCTCATGCTCATGTCGCCTTCGCTGAACATATAAACCCATTTGTTTGCCATTTGTTTTATACCTCCTAAGTATTTAATTAATCTGCACTTGAGCAGAATTATCCCAATCAAAAGACTCCTCTACCCATAGTCTGTGTTTCATTATACCATAAAATGTCTAAAACTCAAACGACTTTTTTATAATTTTTTGTAAAATTTTATATACACAGAGACGAGATACATTCTGCAAATCTCACTTTAAGCAGCAATCATCAAGTGTACCACATAAATGCATGTATTTTCTCATTACCATAAAAAAAGACCGTTTCATACGAAACGGTCTTATCATCCATTCAGAATCAATCAACAACTCTTACAACTCTGTCAATATTCGAATAGTTATATGCGGAAATCTTAATACCTGTCTGTGCATTACTTGCATGTACAACCTGTCCACCACCGATATAAATGGCAACATGTCCAAATCCATGATAGAACAACAAATCTCCCGGTTGTAACTCAGAAACGCTTACTGCTCTTCCGGCACTTGCCTGAGAGTATGATGTTCTTGGTAAGGAAATACCAAAGTTGGCAAATACTGACATTACAAATCCGGAACAGTCAGCTCCGTTTGTCAGACTAGTTCCACCATATACATATGGGTTACCCACAAACTGTACGGCAAAATCCGCAATCGACTGACCTGTGCCACTAACAGATGGCGACGTTGTTGGTGCCTGTGAAACAGCCGGCGAATCAGAAATCATAGAAGAACTTGAAGATGTACTTCCTGATGATGTACTGCCTGAACCACTGTTACTTCCCGAATTATTGTTAGAAGCTTCACTGGCAGCTGCCGCAGCCGCAGCCTCTTCTCTCTGCTTTGCTTCCTCTGCAGCAATGGCTGCATTCTCTTCTTCAATTGTTACTGCTGTATCATAAGCATAATCTAAACAAATATAATCACTGGATACATAACCTTCTACTCCGTCCTTGGTAGCAACCTTAACCCAGTCACCGTCTTCACCTACAACGGAAAGTGCTTCGCCCTCTCCTGATAAAGCAACGATATCACTGTCGGTTGACTCCTCTGCACGGACATTCAATGTATCGGTTGTAACCTTAGCAACCTGATCACAATTATTCTCGATGTAGCTTTCTGCTACTGCTCCGGATAATATGTAATCATTCTTTACATATCCATATGCATTACCGGATGCAACAACTGACCACTCATCACCCTGCTCAATCAATGTACCTACATTACCGTTATAAAACTTACCGACTACCTCCGAATCCTCAGATGCTTCTGCACGGATATTCAGAAATGTATCAATATTCGCAACGACCTGATTACTCTCAACCTTTGCTTCCTTCTCCTCTACAGGAGCAGCCTCAGTCGTTGGTTCCTGATAAGCAACTAACTTCTGGTCATCCTTTTGTTCGCTTGTTTGTTCGTTCTTTGTTTCTTCAACAGCCTTCCCCTTGTCCGCTGTAGTCACTTTAGATGCTGACTTCTGAATTGCTTTATCCGCAACAATCTTAACATCCTTTGAAGTGGTCTTTGCAGTCTTAGGAACATCCACAGCTCCACCTAATAGTAAGGATACAGCCGCTACCGCCATAAAAGAATTTCTTATTAATGTATGTTTCTTCATAAAAAACCTCTCATCCATATCTAATTGTTACATATTTGTTACAAAATATTTACATGGTCATAATAACAAATCTTCTCTGTTATGTCAACGTAAATTACACAATTTATGCTGTAATTTTTTACCAACAAGAGGAATTTTATCACTTTTTACTTATTATGTAAACATATATTTTGTTAATTTTACGTGAAATATGTCGAATTTGAATTCCAATACCATATTTTGTATATTCTATTGCAATTTTTTCTTTTTTTTCATATAATATTATCATATTTTTTATGTTCTTTGATGGGATAACACAAAGAACAAATCTCACAACCGGATGATTGAATTTCGGAACACATGGGAAGGAGAAGGTTATTAATGGATATAAGAGATTTTATTGACACAAAACAAGTAGAATCAATCTTACAGGACTGGTCAGATGCAACGGGCTTAGCTACAATTGGTGTAGATGCCAACGGAGAGTATTTCACAAAAGCAGTTAACTTTACAGATTTCTGTATTAAGTATACTAGAGGAGTTGACGAAGGTCTTCGCCGTTGTCAGAAGTGCGATTCAGACTGTACCGGTACATATTATTGTCACGCAGGACTGATGGATTTCAGCCGGGATATTATTGTTAACGGCGAGAAGGTGGGAGCCATCATCGGTGGTCAGGTTTTACCGGAAGAACCGGATGATGAGAAATTCAGAGCCATTGCAGAAGAGCTTGGAGTTGACCCGGATGCATATATCGAAGCATTACACAAGGTACCGGTTCGTACAGAAAAATCAATCAAGGCTGCTGCCCAGCTTTTAGGAGATGTTATTAATGATCTGGCAAACAGCTCTTATGCAAAGCAATTAGATCAGGAAAAGATTGATACCATTGATGAAAAGATCGAAACGGTGGCTCAGTTAATTCAGGAGATTAATGAAAAATCCGTACAGCTCGATAAGATTGAGAGCAAACAGAATATCTTATCGTTGAATGCTTCTATTGAAGCCGCCCGTGCCGGTGAGTTCGGACGAGGTTTTGCAGTGGTTGCTGCCGAGGTTGGAAAACTGGCAGTTAACTCCGGTGATATCAACAAATCAATCAAGCAGTCTTTAAAGCATCTTACAAAAGCAGTCAAAGATTTGGAATCAATCAAATAATTCCCGCTTTGAAAATATTATAGCGGTTACAAAAAGAACCCTGCATTTATATGCAGGGTTCCTTTTGCTTAACTTCAATCTTGCTTTGCTTATTAATATTCAAACTTCTTTTCAAAGTATGCTTTCAGATCTTCGATCTTAATACGTTCCTGTTCCATCGTATCACGGTCACGAACAGTAACTGCTCCGTCCTCTTCGGAATCAAAATCATAGGTTACACAGAACGGTGTTCCGATTTCATCCTGTCTTCTGTAACGCTTTCCGATATTACCACGGTCATCAAATTCGCAGTTATATAACTTGGAAAGCTCAGCAAAAACCTTCTCAGCTCCCTCATTCAACTTCTTTGATAATGGTAAGACACCAATCTTAACCGGTGCCAGTGCAGGATGGAAATGTAATACTGTACGGATATCCGGTTTTTCTTCTGTTCCGATATTTTCTTCATCATATGCAGAACATAAAAATGCTAACGTAACACGGTCTGCACCAAGAGATGGTTCGATGACATACGGAATATATTTTGTTTTCTTTTCATCATCAAAATATTCCATAGACTCACCTGATACGTTCTGATGCTGTGTCAGGTCATAATCAGTACGGTCTGCAATTCCCCATAACTCTCCCCATCCAAACGGGAACAGGTATTCAATATCTGTTGTTGCCTTACTATAGAAGGAAAGCTCTTCTTTGTCATGATCTCTGTATCTTGTCTCTTCCTGATTCATTCCTAAATCCTTCAACCAGTCAATACAGAACTGCTTCCAGTAAGCAAACCACTCCAAATCTGTATCCGGCTCACAGAAGAACTCCAATTCCATCTGCTCAAACTCTCTCGTACGGAATGTGAAGTTACCCGGTGTAATCTCATTACGGAAAGACTTACCAATCTGACCGATTCCAAAAGGAACCTTCTTACGGGAAGTTCTTTGTACATTCTTAAAGTTAACGAAAATACCCTGTGCGGTTTCCGGTCTTAAATAAATCGTATTCTTCGCATCCTCCGTAACACCCTGGAATGTTTTAAACATCAGATTAAATTCTCGGATTTCAGTAAAATTATGTTTGCCACAGGTCGGACAGTCAATTCCATTTGTCTCAATGTAATCTGCCATCTGTTCATGACTCCATGCATCAACAGAGCCTTCCATCGTAATACCCTTTTCTGCCATATAATCCTCAATCAGCTTATCCGCACGGAAACGCTCATGACACTCCTTACAATCCATTAAAGGATCCGAGAAGCTTCCCAAATGTCCGGATGCAACCCATGTCTGAGGATTCATTAAGATTGCACAATCCACACCTACGTTATATGGATTTTCCTGAATGAATTTTTTCCACCATGCTTTTTTTACATTGTTTTTCAATTCCACTCCAAGATTACCATAATCCCAGGTATTGGCTAATCCTCCGTAAATCTCTGAACCGGGATATACAAATCCTCTTGCCTTTGCCAATGCCACAATTTTCTCCATTGTCTTTTCCATTTTCATATCCTACCCTTCCTATTTGTAAATAATAACTGCAGCTTTCTTTCCGTTTGTAGTTATTACTCCATTTTTAACTTTTACCTGATTATTATAATAAAGAATATCACTGTCTATTACAACATCCATTGCATCGGAAATTACTAATACCTTTGCGTCATCCACATTTTTAAACTTTGCTTTCTTTACCGTCTTCCCATCGGAGCCGGTAAAATCCCCGGAAAGATAATCCCCATCCGCAGATGAGTAGTCCGTCAGCACGCAATCATAGGAATTAAATCCGTTATAGCTGTCTATATTCTTATATTTTAAAACAAGCTTTACCTTACTCATGTCTTCTGTCAGGAGCTTTTTCTTTTTAACCATTCCATTTCCGTTTTCACTGTTATATGTATGAATCTGTTCATCAATGTAGGTTGTCAGATCCTCTGCCTTTACCTTTGTATCTTTAAAATCTTCCACCGCAACCTCTATCAGAGAGCCATTCTTCTTCACAATCAATGTGTTCTTTGAATACTTGGCTGCATAGTTGGTACATCCACAACACAATCCCATCAGAAACAGTGCCATTATGATTACTTGAATCTTCTTCACTCTTCACACCCCATTCTCTTCTTTTGTTTCCTATTCAGGAACCCTTCCCGATTGTACTTTAAACAACTAGCATATTTTACATGAGAATCCCCAATATTTCAAGACCCTGTTTGCCTTCTAACACATAACATTGAGAATTTCCATGGATTTAAACTGTTTATTTACATGTTTTGAGAAATAGGAAGCGATAATCTGATCCAGTTCCCGGAAAACATCCTCTGTAACCTGAAAGGTGTAAAGCTTCTTTAGGGGTGAGCTTAATATATATTGGATTGTATATATTGCCGACTGGCTTACATATTGTACATTTCCGGTGGCTGCCGCACATTTTTCACACAGGAATCCATTTCCCGCCAAATAAAAAGCTGCAAGATCCTTTGATTCACACTTGCCGCAAAAAGAAGCATTCATGCCCTCCCCGTCATAATCCAGCATTTTAAGCTCAAAAATACGCTGTATTAATTTCTTAGGAAGCTCCGGTTTGGTAAGTGCTTTCAAGGTAACATATATCAGGTTCAAAATGTTAGCATCTCCGTAACCGTCCACACAAAGGTATTCCAATATGTCACAAAAATACGTTGCATAACAAATTCCTGCGATATCGTTTTTTACATCCAGAAAATAATCCTTCACGTCAGCTCCCACCAAATGATAGGCATCATACCCTGCCGACAAAGAGAACACTCCAAAATTAAAGGGTTCGCTAATTCCCAGATATGGGCTGTTGGGCTTTCTTGCCCCTCTGGCAAAAGCAGTGATTTTCCCCCGTTCCTTTGTTAATATAACCAACCGTTTATCGTAATCTCCAACAGGCATACTGGAAAGCACAATTCCCGTCAACTCAAGTTTTTCATGCATTTGACCGCCTCCCTGTTCAATCATTTTACCCGTCGGAAATGATTAATAGTCTTCCTCTTTGTATCCGTAATTTTTCAATAGAAACTCGCTGTCTCTCCAATCCTTTTTTACTTTAACCCATAGCTGGAGATTTACCTTCGCATCTAACAGCTTTTCCATATCGACTCTTGCCTGGCTTCCGATTTTCTTTAACATGGCACCTTTTTTCCCGATAATGATACCCTTATGGGAATCCCGCTCACAAATAATCGTTGCATCAATATCTACGATATTCGTTCCTTCCCGGTCCTTCATACGATCAATCACAACCGCTATTCCGTGAGGAACTTCCTTATCCAGACAACGAAGTGCCTTTTCCCGAATCATCTCCGCCACAATGGCACGTTCCGGCTGATCGGTTATGGTATCCTCATCATAATACTGAGGACCCGGCTTTAAGCATCGGAAAATGGAAGAAATCAAAAGCTCCGTCTTAACATTCCGTAAGGCGGAAACCGTAACAATATCATAAAAATCACATACATTCTTATAGGTTTCTATCGTATCCTCCACCACGTTTTTTTCAACCGTATCAATTTTGTTGATTACCAGAATAACCGGCGTATTCACATGATTTAATTTGTCAATAATATACCGTTCCCCTGCGCCGATGTAAGTCGTTGGTTCTACCAGCCACAAGATTACATCAACTTCCTTTAAGGTACTTTCTGCAACGGTCAGCATGTATTCTCCCAGTTTATTTTTTGCCTGATTGATGCCCGGCGTATCCAGAAAAATAATCTGACCTTCTTTTGTCGTTAATACTGTCTGTATTCTGTTTCTTGTTGTCTGGGCTTTCTTACTGGTAATTGCTATCTTTTGACCGATCAGATGATTCATTAATGTTGATTTTCCAACATTCGGTCTTCCGATAATGGTTACAAAGCCGGATTTAAATTGTTTCATTTTTACTACCTTATCCTTATTTTGTTTCTTCTTTTTCTAAGTCACAGTGTTCCGGTGATACATTCTGATTGATCACATTACTGTGGCCTTCCGTTCCCTTTACTGCCTGAGACTGTAGCTGATTATCCACTCCATTTACCGGCTGATTCTGTGGCTGTGTTCCCATTCCTTTTACCGGCTGATTCTGCTGCTTCATTCCCATTCCTTTCACCGGCTGATTCTGTGGCTGCATTCCCATCATCATCGCCTGCATTTTTTGCTGTTTTTTCAATTTTCTTTTTCTGACAATCCGGCGGATTATTCTATAAATAATCCAGATAACGAATATCCAGATTACCAGATACGGAACAGCCGACACAAACCAGACCATAAAATTCACAAAGCCATGGGAAATATCTCTAAGGGAAGTCACGATTCCCGATTTCATTCTGGAAAATACCGTGCTGTCATCCACAGGCACCTCATAGCTTACCTCGTAAAGAGAAATATTTACAGTGCTGTAAGTAATCAGATCATCATACAGATTCTTCTGGGACTGATAATTTTCCAACTGATAACGAACCTCTGTTAACCGTTCCTCCAATGCAACAATTGTATCCAGACTATCGGCATCCTTTAATAATTCCGTCAGTCTCTGTTGTTCGGTTTTCAAGGATGCAATGCGGCTCTCCGTATCATTATACTGTAAAGTAATATCCTCTGCGGATTCCGACTGGCTGGTTGCGGTTCCAAGATTTCCTAACTGTGAAACAAACTGATCACACTGTTCCACCGGTATTCTCGCTGTCAGCCTTAAGTTTCTTAAATCCGTACCATTCATATCAGAATCGGATATATAACCACCGTAAATCTCTACCTGCTTGCGTAGAAACTGATAGGCATCATCAAATTTTTCCGTATCGTAGGAAAAATTATAGGTCTTGATTATCTTTTGTGCCTGTGAAGTCTGGTTCCCGGTATCGGATGTATCTGTCCCATTCTCTTCGGCAATCCCCTCGGCAGCATCTGTGTCATCCACCTCATCGGTCTCCATGCTGTTTTCCGACTGGGTTTCATCATAGCCATTATAGGTTTGGAAGCCATAATCAGCTGTCCCGCTTTTTGCTGCTGTACCTTCCACGTCGGATGCGCTTCCACAACCGGACAGTACCAGACATCCGGCAACTCCCACCATCATCATAAATTTCTTTAGTTCTCTTCTCATAATAATCCCTCCATCTTACTGATACAATAATTGCATATTATGCCTTATCATAACAATAGTGCCCTCACATCAGAAAACTGTTGCAGCTTAAGATAAATTTTTCAGCTCTTTAAACAGCTCTTTTCCATTTGATATGGTTGTTTCATTTCCCATTGCACAAATAATGCCTGTATCTGTAATTGCCTCAACAATCGGAGCAAGTCCCCGTATGGTATCCACATCTGCCCCTAATATCTCATCTCTGTTCTTTTGCAAATCTTCATCTGTAACACCTGAAAGATAACAAACGTAATTATAAGCTCCCTCTGCCGATGGATTCATCGGTGTATCCAATTTTGCTATGGCACCAATGATATACTTCAACATATCTCTGGAAGATGCATCAAATTCTTTAACATAGTCAGAAGCCTTCTGATAAACCTCGTAGGTTTTTTCCAGATTCGGATCCCTGTAAGATACAAAGTAGGAATCTCCCAAACGCTTAAAATTACACATACAGCCGTAAGCACCACCTTTAACGCGTATATTGATCCACAGATAATCATACGAAAAGATAACCTGTAATACGCTCAATGCCCCTGTATATTTGTAACCCTTTTTCACAAAATTACCGGCAGTTGCCACATACTGAACCTTACTTGCAGTCTTAAAGCCTTCATTTAAAATCTGCGGCTGAATTATCTGCTCCACAACATCGTAGGAATCAGAATTCATATATTCCTTTAATCCGGATAGAGATTCTTTCAATTCCGCTGTAATATCCTTATCTCCTGTATACGAAATTATCAGATTATCCGCCTTTGAAAATGCATGTATGGTTTGCTGTAACTTCTCACATACCTCATCATACTTTGCATCGAAATTCTTATAAATATCATTTATAAACTCATAAAAGGTAATTCCTTCTGTCAGCTCCTTCAGGTAAGAGGTTTTGGAGAAATACGAACAGGCTCTTGCTGCCATGGACAAATGTCCCGCCTCCTGAATACCAACCTTCATCTGGGAAACGACCTCAGCTATCACCTCTTTCATTCGTTTCCGGTCCGTCACCTTAGAGGTATACAAAATCTCCTTCATCAAAGAAAGGGCATCGGAAACATTTTCATATAAAACCTTTGTATTCACAGCTAACTCAATCTTATAAGAGCCCTCTTTGTCTGTTACATCATACTCAGAAATGTGGAAACCGATTCCTCCGGTTTTCATATCAATTTCATTCGCCAGTCCGTTATAAGAATAGTTCTCGGTGTCAACCTCCTTATATAGAGCAACTAACAGCGACACATATGGTAACAGACTTACATCTACATGCTTCAAATCAAAATGATATCCGATATATGCGATTCCGTTTGTAAAGATATTCTGGAACACAAAAGGAACCCCATCCATGTCCTTTACAACATTTTTCAATTTTATCGCCTCTTTACCGATATCATCTATTGTCAGCATCGGAAGCTTTTCCAAATCCTCCTTAGATGATGGTGTAGACTGATACTCCTTAAGCTCCTTCGTATCTTCTATGATTTTTTCCAGCTCCTCCTTAGACAGGGATGCTTTCAGATTTGCCAGCTTTTCTCTGACGCTTTCATCATTTTTCTGATTCAGTCCTTTTTCAGGCTCCGAAATAACGATAGTTTTATGCGGATTATTCAGTATGCAATCCTTTAACAGGTTGACATAATAATCCGTTCCTATCATCTGCTTCAACTGCTGATACTCTGCATTAAATTTGAGATATAGAAAGGGTTCATCCTTATCATATAACCAGCTGTTAAACGCACCAAGACCAAGCAGCAATCCCTTTGGATAGCGGCCATAGTTTCCTTCCTTTGATTTGAATTCAAAATGATTCAGGGAACCAAGTAATACCCTTTCATCCAATCCATCCGATATCAAATCCTTTAAAACGGATTCCACAACAGAAATAAACTTATCCTTATCTTCCGGTTTGCAGCCCTTTGCAACAATAGAATAAGTCGGCTGAAGCGTTCCCCCATCATAAGAACTGAACACATCATCACTGATTCCGGCATCCACTAGCGCTTTCCTCACAGGAGCTCCCGGAACATCCACTAAGGCATAATCCAACATAGAAAATGCCAGATCCTTCATTCTGTCAAGTCCATCACCAAGCACTACATTATAACTGAAATAGGTACTGCTTGATGCATCATCCGATTCCGATAAAGGATATTTTACATAAATTTCCTTTGGGGCGCTGAAAGCCTTTTGTTTCTTAATCTCCGAATCCACATCCTGATAATCAAAATGACTCAAATACTCTTCATGGATAAATGACAGTTCCTTTTCGTAATCCAGATTACCGTACAGATAAATAAAACTGTTAGACGGATGATAATACTTACGATGAAAGTCTAAAAATGCTTCCCTTGTAAGATCCGGAATATGCATCGGATCTCCTCCGGAATCACAGCCGTAAGTTGTATCCGGGAATAAAGAAGTCTGAATTGCCTGCATCAACAGCTGTTCATCCGATGAATAGGCACCCTTCATCTCATTAAAAACAACACCGTTATACGTCAGTTCTCCATCCAGCGAGTCCAGTTCATAATGCCAGCCTTCCTGTTTTAATATCTTATCGTTTTCATAGGTGTTCGGATAAAAAACAGCATCCAGATAAACATCCATCAGATTATGAAAGTCTTTATCATTTACCGATGCAATGGGATATACGGTTTTATCCGGATAAGTCATAGCATTTAAAAATGTATTGAGAGAACCCTTTGCAAGCTCTACAAAAGGATCCTTTACCGGAAACTTTCTTGAACCACATAAAACAGAATGTTCTGTAATGTGGGCAACTCCTGTATCATCTGCAGGGGGAGTACGAAAACCAATGTTAAAAACCTTATTTTTATCATCATTTACAACCAGCAATACTCTTGCCTTTGTTTTTTCATGCTCTAATAAATAGCCATATCCGTTGACTTCTTCAATCTTCTCTTCTTTTAACAAAATATAATTATTAATATCCATGTTATCCTCACTTTCTCAAATTATAATCCTGTTTGACATGCAAAGCCTCCTGTAAGTATGATGTCTGCATGCCGGTGCATAATGCATAGAGACGGAATCCCCTCCGGGAATCTCACGATGATTAACGGTCGCCAATGCACTCCATAAATGCGCACATTTTTTTCCGCCATTATAACAAAACAAAAAAAGACCGAGACATACGTCTCGGCCTGTATCGTAGCGAGAGAGGGATTTGAACCCACGACACCACGGGTATGAACCGTGTGCTCTAGCCAACTGAGCTATCTCGCCATAATGGAACCTACAGGGCTCGAACCTGTGACCCTCTGCTTGTAAGGCAGATGCTCTCCCAGCTGAGCTAAGATTCCATCTGTGCGCTCGGCACAAAACGTAGTATATATAAAAACACATTTTTTGTCAAGAACTTTTTTTATTTTTTTTATTATTTTAGAAAATACATAATCAAATACAAAATTCCGGCAATAATCAGGATGGGAATGCCAAAGGTAACAAAGAACATTACGCCAATCTTAATCAGCAGAAAAACGATTCCCACAATTAATAAGAAAATCAGTATTCCCACTAATTTTGCAAGCCATCCGTTAATATCAATACGAAAAGACTTATAGCCGCCGGTGTTATCACGATTTACCCGGCTCTGGCGCACCTTCCTTTGATGTCCGTCCTCGGTATACTCAACATCGGCATCCCGTTTACCTTCCTCTGCCGCAATAATGGATTTGGCAATAAATGCCGGTTTCCCCAATTCCCCAATTACATCTTCTTCCCTCTTCCCACTTTGAACCTGCTCGTCAATATAATTGGAATAATATCGATATGCATCCATCGTAGCTTCTGCGGAGACATTTCCATTCAATAAGGTTCTTAACTCGTCCAAAAATTCCTGTCTTGTCATACCATACCTCTATTCTACATTTATTACTAAAACTGTATACGAACCTATTACATAGGTCTGCCAGCTTATGCTGTTATATTTTTCATTCCCCTCAAATATAAATTGCATATTCTCTTCGTCTTCCTGATACTTCTCTACAACACCCTCATATCGGACTCCTGTTCCGTCCACTATATTTTCATACGCAGCCTGCTGATATTCCTCCAGGGTAGAAAAATATTGATTTTGTTTTTTGTAATAATTTTCCTCCATGCTGTCAGCGTTTGGATAATCCTGCTTCTCCCATTTATGATTTTTATCCAAAATATCATCTGTCACATTAAAGTATGGATGAATGACCACATTCTCCTGATCTGGGGCAGGGTCATCCCATGTTGTATCCAGATGATACCAGTTTCCATCTAAGCAAACCAGATTCCATGCATGTTCAATCCATTCGCCCGCAGTATTTTTCCCATATCCTTCCACAAACTCCGACTCTATATTGACACAATGAAGTAACACCTGCATAGCTTCCGCATAACCGTTACAAACTGCATCTCCCTTTACCAAAGCTCCATAAGCTCTGTATATGTCACTCTTTTCATCTTCGTTTACCATCTCACTGTAACGGCAATTCTTTACCAGATAATCGTGAAAAGCCAATTCCTTTTCATAATCGGACATATCATCCTTAATCTGAGTCTTAATAATAACAGATATTGCCTCATAAAGCTCTTTTGCCTTAGGCTGGTCGGCCGGAATGGTACTTCCATGTACATATGCATCCATAGCGTAATAGTTAATTGTACGTTCTGTGGCAATCTGTACCTTTATATACCGGCTGCCAATCTCACCTATCTGCTGGTAACTTACCCCTCTTCCATAGACACCATCCAAGGAATCGTTAATCCCATCTAACTCCGACGGAGCCATATCTTTAAGATAAATCACAAACGAATCCGAACCCCTTAGTATCTCTTCGTCCAGACGGTTTGCGATGCTTTCCACATCCGAATATATATTTTCTTCCGAAAAATATTCCTCTGTCAGAAAAGCAAGTTTTTCCTGCACTGCCGGAACTTTATAAGAGCCATATAGAATTGCTCCTGCAACAATAATTATTAAATAAAAAAAAGCGATTCCTTTTCTCATATTCTCTCCTAAAAAGTGGTTCCCAATCCGCTAACATTGTAACATTCTTATCATTATCTTGCAAATACTCCTGTTGAGAAAATATATAAATTATATTACAATAAAAAAAATTGCACAATAGAAAGGACATGACAAAATTCATGAAAACAGAGAATCAGATTATCGGTCAGCTAAGACAGAATATTCAAACTGTTATCGTCGGTAAAGAAGAACAGATTACCATGATGATAACCGGCCTGCTTGCAGGCGGTCACATATTAATAGAAGACACCCCCGGAACCGGAAAAACAAAGCTTGCCAAATCACTGGCTGCATCTATTGAGGGGATTTACAAAAGAGTCCAGTTCACACCGGATCTGCTCCCAAGTGATGTAACCGGGATCAATATATACAACCAGAAAAATCAGGAATTTGAATTTATCAAAGGTCCTGTATTTACCAATATTTTATTAGCTGACGAAATAAATCGTGCAACCCCGCGAACCCAATCCTGTCTGTTAGAGGCTATGGCAGAAAAGCAGGTCACCATTGACGGAACAACCCGTCCTCTTACAGCTCCATTCTTCCTGATTGCAACGGAAAATCCCATTGAAACAGCCGGAACCTTTCCGTTACCGGAGGCTGTTTTGGATCGTTTTGATTTGAAAATATCCATGGGATTTCCCACAGAAGAGGAAGCCCTCACACTGTTAAACCGCTACATCAAAGAGGATCCGGAAAAGAACCTTTCTCCGGTTTGTTCGTTAGAGGATATTCTCGCTCTTCAAAAAAGGGTTCGTGATATTTATATACATGATGACATCAAAAAATACATAACAGCTCTGGTTACCGCAACCCATCATCACGAACAGATTCAACTCGGAATCAATCCAAGAGGTTTGCTAAGCCTTGTCCGGACATCCCAGGCATATGCTTTGATAAACGAAAGGGATTATGTAATCCCCGATGACGTAAAGCATCTTGTGAAGCCTTGCTTTGCCCATCGTTTGATTACGATATCCGGCATCAACGGCATCCGGTTAGCGGACAATGCCCTGGATTATATTTTAGAGCATACACCGGTTCCCACAGAAAATTTCAATGCATAAAGGAGAACATACATGCATTTTATAATTGTATTATTTCTTGCAATTATCATTTATATGCTGCAACTGTATTTTTATAAGCGCGATTGGGCAAAGGGGCTTTCCGTTGATATTTCCTACAGCCGGGAATACGCCTGTATCGGAGATCAGGTAGAATTAATCGAGACCATAACCAACGAAAAGGCCCTGTCCCTGCCTGTATTATCAGTAAAATTTACATCCTCAAAAACCTTTGTATATGATGATATGAACAATGCAGCTATTTCCGACCACTACTACCGTAATGACATATTTTCCGTCTCCGGCAATCAGAAAATCGTCCGTAAGCAGGTTTTTACAACTACCCAGAGAGGCTTTTTTGTAATTCCGGCCATTGATCTGGTTGCTACAGACTTATTTATGGCCCGAAATTATGCCCGTATGTATAAAAACCATGCAGCATTATATGTATATCCAAAACAATTACACCTCAATGAATTACTGCAATTTGCAAGTGCAATTGCTTTAAGGGTAACAAATCAGTCACAAACAGAGGATCCCCTTACCTTCCGAAGTATCCGTAAATACTTACCAACAGATTCCAGAAAAGACATTAACTGGAAAGCAACCGCCAAAACAGGCAGTCTTATGGTAAATACCCATTTTTCCGCAGAAAACGGAAGGATTGTTTTATTACTGAACTTAGACCCCCATGTAACACAGCATTCAGACCGGTTAGCGGAATGCTGTATCTCCACTGCCGCTACTTTACTTTCCCAGTGGAATCAGAACCACTTACAGTTCCGTCTTGCAGTTAACATGATCGACACCTCTTCACAAAAGCTGTTTATCAGCGACTGGGGATTTGGTGATTCCCATTACAGGCATCTGTTAGAAATGCTGTGCCGGATTGATTTAAAAAATGAACCGGCATCCTTTTTGGATTTTTTTGAAGAAGCCTGCGATCAGTTTCAAAGCAATAACGAACACACTGTTTATGTTGTTGTATCAAACAACCGAAAACAGGCATTGTTAGATGCCTGTTCCGAGAAAAAAAGCCGCGGTTTCCTACTTTGTTTTTTATGCCCCGAGAGAAAAGAAAACATGCTGCCGGCACCATTTGTTCAATATTTGGAGGTAAATCCGGATGCAATATAATATATCTGCAATTCAACAAGTAAATCGATTCCTTACCCGCTGTATTATGTATTTTATCATATTTGCTACAGTGTTAATTCTGTATGATGATGGGAATTTAAAATTTTACAGGCTAATTGGAATACCGGCAATTTTGATTTTTTATTTTTTCATTGAACGCTATATTTTTAACGGATTTCTTTATCTTTTATTACACGGAATCGTGTTGATTCCCGTATTACTGATTCCGTTTCCATCCAAAGCCTATACCCTTTTATACTGCATTCTGATTGTTGTGGAATGTATCCACGGAGAATACATATGGAAGCATAATATGGATGCAGTCTACGGCGGTGCCCCATGGGAATTTTATCTGTTTGCAGCCTTCATCAGTCTGGTCGCAAAGGCATATCATTATGACCGGATTACAGATATCGTATTTTATTGTGGCATACTTTTATTGATTCTGCACTTTATCCAGCTCTATATGGAAGGTCTTCGAACCGTATTGCAAAAATCCGGTCATGCCACTTCACTTCCGGCAAAAAAAATGATTTTTTTCAGCTCCCTTATGGTAAGCTTCATTATATTGGTATTTTTGATTTCCTGCATTTATTCTCAAAAATACGATATTGATTCATCCGTTGCGATTTTCGGGAAATGGCTTGGAACCGTAATTCTCGCTATTATAAAATGGATTTTGTATCTTTTCACCCTGATCCGTGCCTATTTTGCAAAGAACAGGCAGCTTCAAAACCTGGCTCAACGACAGGAGGATTATCAGAACACCTTTGGGGCAGTCGCAGATTCTCTCACGAATCCAACCTTGATTGAGCATATTATATACGGGATTCTTGCAATTTGCGTGTATGCACTGATTTTATATATCTTATACAGAATATTTAAGAGTATTTACAAAACCTATTCCAAACGATATATAACGGATTCCGACACAATCACACCGATCACACCCCAAAAGGAGCAGGCAAAAAAGATCAGGCATCCAAAAAACAGAATCAGTCACCTACGGGAAAACCTGTCGGGAGACAACAGAATCAAGCTTAGAAATATTTATAGATTATTTATTCGCCGTCATAAAAAATACGAGCATAAAAGCAGCAATACCGTAACTGATATCCAAAATGATATAAAAGAGCTGTACAGCGAGGATATCAGCCAGCTTTCCGCATTGTACGAAAAAGCCCGGTATAGCAGCCACGCCATAACAAATGAAGATGTTCAAAAAGGAGGAAGCTTATGATTACACAAAAATTACCCATTATACTGGCATCGGCCTCACCACGCCGCTCCCAATTATTATCTCAAGCCGGATTCGAATTTTCCGTTATCCCTTCCACAATTGAGGAAACGATGACCGGAGATACTCCCGGACAGATCGTGGAAAGCCTTGCATATCAGAAAGCAAATGATGTGTACCAGAAAACAAAAGATACCTATAAAGGAAAGGATTACATGGTAATCGGCTGTGACACCATCGTTTACTATGATGGAGAGGTTCTGGGAAAACCGGAGGACGAACAGGAAGCCTTCGATATCCTGAAGCTATTATCGGACCGTACCCATCAGGTATTCACCGGTATTTCCCTTATTATAAAGCAAAACAACGAAAAACAGGTTTATCTGCTTCACGAAAAAACAGACGTTACCTTTTATCCCATCAGTGATTACGAAATTCGTCGGTATATCGCTACCGGAGATCCCTTTGACAAGGCAGGAGCCTATGGAATACAAGGCGGCTTTTCCATCCATGTAAAAGGAATTACAGGCGACTACAACAATGTAGTAGGGCTTCCTGCCGCAAAGCTTTATCAGACTTTAAAGGAGCTTTCAATCATCTGACAAATAGCTGCGTATTTCTTCGTTAATACGTTCTATTTCTTCCCTTAATTCTCTGGCAGACATGATCACACAGTTTTGCCCCCTTGTAATCAATTGAACCAATCCATCAGATGTCGCAACCGTAACATAATAATCCTTTGCCATCTGATGGGTTAATTTTTCTATATAAGTGTCTGCTGTTTCTGCCTCCTTTGTATAGACAATATGAATGTTATGATAATCAAACATCTCACCTATATTTCCCTTTACTTTATAAGCATCAAACACCAATATGAGTTCACACTTTTTATATGCCTGATAATTACACAATATATCCATCAGTCTGGCTCTAGCCCCATCTAAATTATCCTCAAGCAGGCAGTTAAAATCATCCCACGCATGAAGAATATTGTATCCGTCCACAATCATATATTTTGTTTGATATTTCGGCTTGGCTGTCCCCTTATAAGCATGATCCGATACCGTATTCCTCTTTTTTTGATAATGCTTAGTCTTCCTCTGGTTTTTATGAGAACTGTTCTGTATGATTTCTTCTATTTGCTCTTCATCGATGACACCTTCAAACAAATGTGCTTTTCTTGCGGCAATTTCCGAATCCACCTCCTGTTGGAAGCTCTTCCTTTGGGGCTGCAACACACTGTCCACATGCATATAATCCTTCACCTGATCCCACGGAACAATAAACCCGGCTCCATGGGCACAAAATACAGAGCCTGTAGGATTTCTCATATCATTATCCGGATTGTAATGAAACTGTTCTAATATCTCCTCCTCATTATGACACGGTCCGTATCCGGCAAGGGAACAGTTTAAAATGCCCTGTCCCTTTGTATACGCATTCATCTCAATCTGATAATCCTGCATCAAGGAAACCGGTGCTTTTCCCGTTAAAACCGCCCTTTCATTTTCAATAATCGGAGGATTGGCAGTTCCATGCAGATTCTCTACATCCGTCATTGCTCTTCCAAGATTTTCCAAAGGCAGTTCCATGGAAAATTCATAATAGGGCTCTAAAAGATGGGACTTTGCCTGCATCAGGCCCTGACGAACAGCCCGATAGGTTGCCTGTCTGAAATCTCCACCTTCCGTATGCTTTGTATGGGCTCTTCCCCCTACCACAGTTATCTTTACATCCGTTATGGGAGAACCGGTAAGCACTCCGGCGTGCTCCCTTTCCTCCAAATGGGTCAAAATCAGCCTTTGCCAGTTCTTATCCAGCACATCCTCGCTACACATAAGGGCATACTCCATTCCACTTCCCGGCTCCCCCGGTTCCAGCAGCAAATGCACCTCAGCATAATGTCGCAACGGTTCAAAATGACCCACACCCTCAACTTTATTTTCAATGGTTTCTTTGTATACGATTTTACCGTTTTCAAATGTAACCCACACACGAAACCGTTCAAATATTTGTTTTTGCAACACCTGAATCTGAATCGGTCCCATCATTTTTATCTGTATGGTATCCGTCTCTTCCTGCCACTCTACCTGAAGCTCCGGCTCCTCCTCCTCTATTTGTTGAAGCAAAGGTAACATTCTGCCACAATCCATATCCTCCGGCAATCCCACTGTATAGGTCAAAACCGGTTCTAACATTGGCAGATCCGCATTTTTCTCAATTCCGACTCCCTGACCCGGATAAGAATTCAAAAGTCCGGTCACCGCACAAACCATTCCCGGCTCTGCCTGTCCAACGGCTTCATATTTATCTCCGGAATAAATTCTAATCTGATTAATTTTTTCTTCCCCGATAAAATCCTTTACCTTCAGGATTCCCCCTGTTACCTTCAGATAAGTCAATCGGTTTCCCTGGGAATCCCGACCGATTTTATATATCCTTGCTCCCTGCTGTGTTCCTGCCAAAGGACAATCCATCAGATTTGTCATTCCCTCCAGAAAATCTGCAACACCCTGATTTTTTAGTGCAGAACCAAAAAAACAAGGAACCAGACTTTGTTCCTTTACAAGCTCTCTCATCCTTTCCGTAGGAATTCCATCATGTTCAAATGCACCACTTAAATATTCCTCCAGCAAAATCTCGTTGCACACGGCAACCGACTCATAAAAGGCTTCATTTTTTTCAGCAGAAAAATCCACACAACAATTGCCAAACTCCTTTTGGAGCTCGGTCATCAACAGGCTCTCATCTGTATCCGGCTGATCCATTTTATTGATAAATACCATAACAGGAATCTGATATTGTCTAAGCATACGCCATAATGTCTTTGTATGACCCTGCACACCATCGGAACCGCTGATCACTAATATTGCATAATCCATAATCCACAAAGCCCGCTCCATCTCTGCGGAAAAATCCACATGTCCCGGCGTATCAATCAATGTAACGTGTACATCCTTATAATCCAATACCGCCTGCTTCGAAAAAATCGTGATTCCCCTTGCACGCTCCTGTTCATCCGTATCCAAAAAAGCATCCCGGTTATCCACCCTTCCCATGCTGCGAATGGCTCCCGATTCATATAACATGCTTTCCGATAAAGTTGTTTTTCCTGCATCTACATGTGCCAGTATTCCTACTGTTATATTTTTCATATCTGTATCATTCCCATCTGTTAACAATCTGGTTGTATTCTACCATACCCTGCTTCCATTCTGCAATTTTAACATAACCATGGCAAAAAAAGGCAGGGCATATATGCCCTGCCGGTAAGAGAGGAAATGTGCCTATTCACACATCTTATTTTACATCCTTTGCTGTTAATCTCTTTCGACTGAAGAAATCAGCCGGAATCTCATTATGCTCCTTGTACTTAAAAAACTCATAAGAGCTGCACTCGATAAAAATCGCATTTGCTAACACTCCGAGAATCTGTTTGATTTCTCTCGTTTCACAACAAGCAGTAGCCGTCTCTGTATATGGATCCATAACAATGTAAAATTTACTTTCTTTTTTTCCGCCAAACAATGCCATATCATCATCTCCATTCTCTAAGTATTCGGTGTGCAACTCACCTTTTCGCTATGTACATATTGTACTATATCATTTGTTAATATTCAACAATTAAATGGTTTTCATATCCTTTTCTGTACTTTTCAACAAACAGCATTATATGTTATGTACATTTTCAAAGTATTTATTGTGCAATTTTAACATGCATATTCCATATATATACAATATACGAAAAGAAATACCCTTTGTGCGAAAAAAAAGGATGTTATAAAAATAACACCCTATACATCCATAATTATATTCATAATATCATCTGTTGTATCCGCAAACCGCTCTGCACCTTTTTCTTTTAAGAAGGATTTTTCTCTAAAACCCCAGGTTACGATAATATGATCCATGTCTGCATTCTGTGCAGTTGCCAGATCAACATCGGAATCCCCGATATAAACCGCATCTTCTTTTGATACCTGCAAATTCTTCAGCACCTCAAAAACAGAATCCGGCGCCGGCTTATTTGCAATTCCATCCCTTGAACCGATTTCACAATCAAACAGCCCCGGGAAATATTGAACACAAAGCTCATGCACCGCCTCATCCGCCTTATTAGACACTACAGCAATCTTACAGTCCTTGTCTTTTAACGCCTTTAACAATTCCAAAATACCCGGATAAGGTCTTGTATGGTCCGCACAATGAACATGATAATACTCCATAAACTCATCATGTACTTTAATCTGCATTTGCTCATCTGTTCCTTCCGGCACCGCCCGTTCAATCAATTTCCACATACCGTTACCTACAAATCTTCGAACCGCATCCAGATCATGGGTTGGAAATCCATTTTTTTCCAAAGCATAATTCACAGCATCCTTTAAATCCTCCAGGGTATCTAAAATTGTTCCATCCATATCAAAAACAGCAAGCTTATATCTCATCGTCATCGCCTCTTATCGTTCTTCTCCGTTATAGTCTATTTCTTCTTTTCCAATCAGCATCTCATCCTTTAGCCATTTTGCAAAATTCGGCCATTCCTCTTCGATTTTACCCGATTCCTTATTCCAGTATAAAACCTTACCATCCTCTAATGTTGTATTTTCCAGATCGTAACCAATCACATCCCCATAAGAGGTACATGCAATCATAAAGAAGGTATCCGGCATACCTTTCTGACGTTTGGCGCCGTCAAAATTATCTTCTATATATAAAGCACCTTCTTTTCTCTTACGATTTCCCAAAACTTCCATAATCCGGGTATTAATTGTGCCAGCAAATAAGGTTCCTCCATTATGAACCTTTAACCATTCTTTATAATAATGAGGAAGATTCATATTATAAGTTTCTTCAAAGCTATATATAATCTTATCTGTAGCACCGTCATTCAATTGATGCACGCCTTCCATATATTTGTTATATTCTTTATAAAACGCCTTAAAATATCGATTTATATCCTTTAATGCCATAAAAACTACTTCCTTTCTACATCATGTTCTCCTTATCTTAACAGGTATTTTTCATACCCCATGTGACCTCAACTCCATATTATAGCAAGGCAGGGTGCTACTAACAAGTATTTTAACAAAAATAATAATTTATTCATTTCAGGGTTATAATTAATGTGCTCAAACACCATACCGAAAATCAGTTTTTTCGCATAAATTCCACTTTTATCGATATTTATTTTATGCTATAATATTTTCGGAGAGGTGACATTATGAAATTATTACTGATTATTATCATGGTAATTGCCGCCATTATGATATTACTATATTGTCTGGCATACTTTATTAATAACAAACGATTGCTGATTCTGTTTCGAATTGCTATGTTGATACTTATCATCACATTATTCATATCATGGATTGTCAGTATTATTTTAGGTCAGCAATTTATATTATTGTTACTTCTCGCTATTATTTTTATTGTATTATATATTTATTCATAGAAAAGGAGGACGTGCAAGATCAGCCATCGTTACAACGGCTAATCTCTCATCTCCTCCTTTTTCTGTTTTTAACATCTGCAATTTTAACTTATGAATTCTGATTTTTCTTCACAAACAGTGCTCTGATTGCATTCAAAACAGCTAAGACCATAACACCGACATCGGCAAAAATGGCAAGCCACATATTTGCAATTCCCAAAGCACCCAAAACCAGACAGATTAACTTAACGCCTAAAGCAAAGTAAATATTCTCGTAAACGATACGGATACATTTTTTTGCCTGCCGAATTGCAACTGCAATTTTTAAAGGATCATCATCCATCAATACAACATCCGCAGCTTCTATTGCAGCATCGCAGCCTAACGCACCCATTGCAATTCCCACATCTGCTCTTGTCAATACCGGTGCATCATTAATTCCATCTCCTACAAATACCAGGGTTTCCCGTTCGCTCTTTTTCCGAAGCAGCATTTCTACATTTTCAACCTTATCGGACGGAAGCAATTCACTGTGTACCTCATCAATACCCAAATCAGAAGCAACCCTGTCCGCTACCTTCTTAGAATCTCCTGTCAGCATAACCGTCTTCGAAATTCCGATTTTGTGAAGACTCTCAATCGCGTGCTTGGCATTTGGCTTCAAAACATCGGAAATCAAAATATGTCCCTGATAATTTCCACCGATTGCAACATGTACAACGGTTCCAACGCTGTGACAATCCCTATATGGGATTGACAGGCGTTCCATAAGCTTTGAATTACCAACAGCAACGGAAACACCATCTACCTTTGCAACGATTCCGTTACCACCAATCTCTTGCACATCTGTAACCAATGAAGAATCGATTTCTTTTCCATAGGCCCGCTGAAGGCTTTTACTAATCGGATGATTCGAAAAGCTTTCTGCATATGCTGCATATCTTAAAAGCTCTTCCTCCGCCATCTGACTGTGATGTACACCATTGACCTCAAAAACACCCTTTGTCATGGTTCCTGTTTTATCAAAAACAACATATTTCACCTTTGCCAATGCCTCCAGATAGGTGGAACCCTTAACCAGAATACCCTGACTGCCGGCTCCACCGATTCCGGCAAAGAAGCTTAAGGGAATACTGATTACCAATGCACAAGGACAGCTGATTACCAGAAATGTCAATGCACGGTAAATCCATCCAAACCATAAATTCGTGCTGTTTGCACTTCCCATTATAATCTGAACAACCGGAGGAATCACCGCCAACGCAAGCGCACAATAGCAGACAATCGGAGTATAATACTTTGCGAATTTAGATATAAAGTTTTCGGAACGGGACTTCTTAGAGGATGCATTCTCCACCAAATCCAATATCTTGGAAACAGTAGAATCACCAAATTCTTTTGTTGTCCGGATTTTCAACACACCCGTCATATTAATACAACCACTGATCACTTCATCACCAACCGTTACCTCTCTTGGAACACTCTCTCCGGTTAATGCACTGGTATCCAAGGTAGTCGTACCCTCAACAACCTCTCCATCAAGAGGAATCTTTTCACCGGGACCAACCATAATGATTGTTCCTACAGCAACGGAATCAGGACTAACCTGCTCCCAGCTTCCATTCTGTTCCACATTTGCGTAATCCGGTCGAATATCCATCAGCTCACTGATATTACGCCGGCTTTTTCTGACTGCATAGCTTTGGAACAATTCTCCAATCTGATAGAACAGCATAACCGCAACAGCCTCTGTATAATCATTGCTCTTCTCAATCAAAGCAATCAAAATAGCCCCCAACGTTGCGACCGCCATCAGAAAATTTTCATCAAAAACCTGACCATTCATTATACCTTTTACAGCTTTTTTAAGTATGTCATAGCCAATCACAAAATAAGGAATCAACCACAGTAAAAATAATACAATGCCTCCTCCCTTGAAATCATGAAAATCAATCATTCGACCGGCAATCACAAGCATAACCATTAATATAATGGACACTATGATTCGAATCAACATTTTTTTCTGTTTTTTATTCATAGCAAATCCTCCCAGCATAAATCAGGCCAGCATCAAATAACATCCGTGTTATTCAAAATCATGCATCTTCTGATTATTATAAATAAATCTCGCAATCATCTTCTACTTTTCTACAGCTGCGAAGCACTTCCTTCATAACCTTTTTCTCATCTGCACCATCTTCAAATTCAACAATCATCTTTAATGCCATAAAGTTAACGGTTGCTGACTTTACTCCTGCAACAGTATTTGCAGCTTCTTCCATTTTATTCGCACAGTTTGCACAATCCACTTCAATCTCATAAGTTTTCTTCATAATATAATCCACCTTTCTTTTTTGATTTCCCTTGAAGCTTACTTCAATAAAATCCACTTGATTCATATTCAGCTCATTTTCATATCATCATATGAGCACCTATTCATATGATATATTTATAATACATCTATTCATACTATCTGTCAACGAATTTTATGAATCATTTTACAAAAAAAGAAAGACATATATTTGGGATTTTATTTTCTAAAATATGTCTTTCTTTTTTGCTGTATTATTCATCTATAAACTGTATTCCCGCACCTAACAAACCATATCCGACATAGGTACTTAATGCTGCACCAATCTGTGCCCTTACAAGCTCCTTATAATCGGGAAACAGTTCCTTCATCTGTGCCTCCAGCAGTTCCCTTTGTTCCGGTGCTCCACCATCTGCGACTACAAGATTATATGCCATTCCCTGATATTCCGGCTTATCATACTGTTCCTTTACAAGACTTAACAGCTTCTTCATAACTGCCTTTGAGCCTCTTACCTTTGCAGGTGTGTAAATCTCACCTTCCTCATTATCAAAGGATAAGATCGGCTTTATATTAAGAGCCTGTCCCGCAAAGCCCGCAGCCTTTCCGATTCTGCCGCCCTTTACCAGATATTCCAACGTGTCAATGGAAAAATATACAAAGGACTGATGCTTTAGTTTTTCTACCTTTCTGCATAACGCAGAAAATTCCATTCCTTCATCTCTCCATTTTGCTGCCTGTATCACAATTGCGCCATTACCAATGCTGGCAGATAAAGAATCCACCACATAGGTTTCTATATTACAATCCTCCGCAGTCAGTGAAACCGCCTGAACGGTACCGGACAATCCACCGGATAACATAATGGCAAGAACCTGCTCATAGCCTTTCTTTTTCAGGTAGCGCAGCATACCCTCAATATCACCACAAAGAGGTGTACTGGTTTTCGGTAATTCTCCATTCCGTAACCGTTCGTACACCTCTTTGGCATGAATCGTTATTCCATCTTTATATTCCCCATCCTGACATGTAATCAGCATAGGAACTGTATAAATATGATATTGAAACTGATATTCCTCCGGAACATCTGCACAGGTATCTGTTAAAATTGCTATTTTTCTCTTCTGCATGATTTATACTCCTTTTTACACAAATGTGCGCAATATGAGTATAACACAGTTGAGAATAAAGTAAACATTTTTTTATGCCAGACCCTGATCTTCTAACCAATCATACAAGAATCGTTTTCCCTGCTTTACATGATGGCTTCTTATTCCAAAGACTGCAATTGTAAGTAATGTAAATACAATACTGATTGCAAATAAAACAACACACTCTTTTACAACACTTGGTCCATTCTCAGCAATTCCTGCTCTGAATCCATTCACTGTATAAGTAAATGGCATCCATTTGTTTAATGCCTGAGCCAACTTACCGGATATCTCAATCGGATATGTACCGGCAGAACCGGCTAACTGAAGAACCATAAACAACAACATTAAGAAGCTTCCTACTTTTCCTAATAACAGGTTGAAGAAGTACATAATTGCCATGAAACAAGATACTGCTGCGATGGCTACTAATAATGTCTTACCCCAGCTTGCAGGTGTAAAGCCTAATGCAAAATGTAAGATTACAAGCAACATTGTAACCATAAGACCTGCCATTGGATAAAGAATGACTGCCTTACTAGCCCACCAGGCTTTACCATTGGTAAGCTCTCCCGTGTAGCGTGAAAGAGGATACATCAGACAAAATGCGAGGCAGGCAACCCATATACCTACAGAGAACATATAGGCGGCCATTGCATGACCATTATTTTCTACCTCTGTCAATTTTGTTTCCTTCAGGTCAACCGGCTGAGCAAACATGTCGAGTGTCGCATCGGAAGCTTCATTTTCGGCAATCTGTTCCTTACCGTCTGCCAAAGCATCCTTTAAGGTCTGAGTTCCATCCTTTAATGTAGTAAGTCCATCTCCTAACTGCTGTGAACCATCTGACAACTGAATCGAACCATCTGCAATCTGACTTGCACCTGTTGCTAAACGCTTAGAACCTGCTGCGATTTCTCCTACTGCGTCCGATACCTGATTGGTACCATCTGCTAAAACAGTAGCACCGTCTGCAACAGCCTTTGCTCCACTTACCAATGTTGGTAACTGTGACAAATCTGTTGAGGTATTCATCGTATTCAAAACCTGTAAAGCTCCTGTAGCACCGCCTAACTGACCTGCGTCATTTGCTAATGTTGTAATTGCAGAAGTTACGGAATCTGTTGCAACACCCTGTGCTGCTGCTGCCGCTGCTGCCGATACAGCCTGATTACCCTCTGAGCCATCTGCCAAAGAAGACTGAATAGCTGCTGATATATTCTGGGTATTTTGCTGCATTGCAGACTGAACTGCCTGCTGAACAACCTGTGTTACTGCGGAACTGTCACCTGAAGGAACCTTCATATTGTTCTGTAAGAACTGTGCAAATTCCTCTGCTGTACCGCTTACGCCCGGTGTTGCGGCATATGCTGCATAATACTGTCCAACGATAGCTGACATGTTATTATTTACAGCAGATAAAGTTGCTGTTGCTGCTGCATTTCCTGCTGCTGCTCCTGCAACAGATGCTGCTGCTCCTGCACCTGCCTGTCCTGCATATTCTGCTGCTTTTCCTGCTGCAGATTGTGCAACACTTCCGGTTAATGCTGTTGCATAATTTTGTATTGCTGAGTTAACTGCAGTTTTGTCATTCTCTACAATACTTGCATATTGAGTCTGAGCCTGAGTCTGTGAAGCAATGTTTTCCGATATAGAACTTGTCATTCCGCTAAGTCCCTGTGCTAATCGGTTCACTCCAGCACTTACCTGAGAAGCTCCGCTTGCTAATTCAGAAGCTCCACCGGTAACACTTGGCATTTTACTTTTTAACGTCTCACTACCTGAAGCCAATGTATCGGTTCCTGATTTCAGTTCTGATGCACCATCTGACAATACCAGTAAATTATCTGTAATTTCCTGATTACCATCAACCAGTTCATTTTCCCCATCAAGCATCTCAACAGTTCCATCTACAGCATCCTGAAATCCATCTTCAACATCTGTCAGACTATCAAAAACTGTCTCTGCGTATGTGTGGGTTACTTCCTCCGTCAACTCTGATTTTACTTCCTTCATTGCACTTTCTGACAACTTCATGGAAATATAATTACGTCCCGGATTGGTTTCATAATTCAGAACCATCTTCTGGGGATTCTCATCCATTAATGTGGATGCATTTTTCGAAAAGTTTTCAGGAATCGTAATTACCATATAGTAAGTACCATTTTTCAAACCCTTCTGTGCTGTCTTCTCATCTACAACATTAAACGCCATAGAATCATTATCAGCTAAGTTTTCCGCCAGATCATCACCAATCGTAAGTTTCTTATCATTGTAAGTAACCGACTTGTCTTTGTTTACAACTGCAACAGGAAGATACTTCAAATCTCCATACGGATCCCACATAGAGGATAAGAAAAATCCTGCGTACATTGCCGGAATTAATACAATGACCAATAACACTACAAGTAGTAATTTGTTGTGCCATAAGGCCTTTAATTCGTTTTTTACCATGTGCTCATCTCCTTTTCTCATGGGGTATTATATAATTCAACAACCCACTTCTCAATGGTTAATTTTACATTTATTGTGTAATATTACACATTCACAGTAATATTGGTACAGTTTTTCCATATTTTTTTTCGCTTTTTTATTTTTTCTTACTCATATGTTGCTTTTTTCTCATTAATTGTTTATAATGATAATAATTTATCAGACTCTGCATCGGTTGTTTCCGGTATGTTTTTGAAAATTATCCATACAGTTTCTGAAAAAAAGTAACAAGGAGGTAGTTGCCATGAATCTTAACTTACAACAACTTAATATTACAGAACCTAATATAGATAGAAGAAAGAGAAAAACCAGAGTTGCCATTGAGAATGCCTTACTGGATCTGATGCAGTACAAACCAATTAATACCATTACCATCAGCGAGCTTGCAGAAGCGGCTGACATCAACCGAAAAACCTTCTATAATAATTATAATTCGGTTGAAGATGTAATTATCGGAATCAACCAGAAGTTATCTCTTCACATATTCAGTTCTCTTCCTGAGAAGATAACCATTAATAATGAGATTGAGATTTATCATTTACTGCTAAACTTCACAACTGCATTAGAACCACATAAGAAGCTTCTTCAAAAGATGTCACAGGTTTCCAAAAACAGTCCATTCTTTGACTATTTTAAGGATCAGATTCTTCCTTATGTAGAACGGAACTTATCCAGCTATCATATTGATGCTGCCATTACACCATATATTAACAGCTTTTTGGTAAACGGCTTATATTCTATCTTATATACATGGGTAAATGAAGACCGGTTAAACGCAGATCAGGTTGCACTTCTTGCTTATAACCTGATTATCTCTGCTATCAAGTTAGATAACTACAAGGATATCCATGTAGCATCCTGATCATACTCCAAGCTTTCTATTGGCAACAAAAAAAGAGGCATCCGCCTCTTTTTTTGTTGCTTCATAAGGAAATGCGTTTCCCTTTTCCTACAGTCAATCCAATCGTTTCTATATAGAATATACTTTGGAATTGGATTTACCAGCTTAATACCTCATGTCCATCCTCTGTAACCAATACCATAATCTCCCATTGTGCAGATGGCATGTGATCTTTTGTATACACTTCCCAGCCATTATCCTCATCTGTATAGATTTCTACTTTTCCCATATTAACCATAGGTTCAATGGTAAATATCATTCCCGGAACCATTAACATTTCTGTTCCTGCTTTGGAATTATATCCAACCCATGGCTCCTCATGAAATTCCAGTCCTACTCCATGTCCCCCGATTTCTCTTACCACCGTGTATCCGTTTGCAAAAGCATGGTCATGTACTGCCTGTCCCATGTCTCCAAGAAAGCCCCATGGTTTCACCATTTCCAGACCCTTTTGCACACATTCCTTTGTAACCTCAACCAGCTTCTTTTTCTCCGGACTTACTTCTCCAATGCAGAACATTCTAGAGGAATCAGAAAAATAACCATTCAATATCGTAGAACAATCTACATTTACAATATCACCGCTTTTTAATATTACATCCGGAGATGGGAATCCGTGACATACCTGATCATTCACTGACGTACATACACTATATGGATATCCTTCATAATTAAGTGGGGCAGGGATTCCACCCATTTGTGTTGTCATCTCATACACAATTTTATCAATCTCCGCGGTATTCATACCCTCATGAATATGTTCTTCAATATAATCCAATACCGCAATATTAATTTTGGCACTCTCCTTTATCTTCTCAATCTGCTCCGGAGTTTTAATCAAATCTCTTGTGGGAACAATGTGTCCTGCAAGCTGCGCCTGATGAATTTTAGAATCAAATCTTTCATGACACACCTTATACTTTCTCCCGCTTCCACACCAGCACGGATCATTACGATTTATTTTTTTTGCCATCTTTCTGCCTTCTTTCTTTGTTCTTTCTCTATCTCTCATACAATACTCTGTATCTTCATCCATTATCTGCAACATAACCTGTGCAATCTCCGGATTGAACCAAGTTCTTTTCCATTAAACCGGGGTGTTCGCATGTTTCTTGTTCGGCAAAAGATCTGGTTTTTCCTGGGAAAACCGGATTAAGTCCTGATATAATCTTCTTCGGGTCTGTTCCGGATCAATTTGTTCATCTACAAAATTACGTTTCAGTACCATATTACTGTTCATATATTTTTCCTTATAGTGTTCCAGCTGTTCTTTCAGAAAGTCCTCTTTTTCCCGTCCTTCCAGTCTGTTTAGCTGACTGTGACTGATAACCGCAACCGCAGCTTCCGCTTTCATCACCGCAACCTGTGCTTCCGGCCATACATAGTGTCTGTCCGCACCAAGCTGTTTACAACCCATTAAAATATACGGTCCTCCATATGCCTTTCTTAATATCACCGTCAAACGAATGGTAGTTGCGCCCCCATATGCCTGAAGCAGCTTTGCTCCATGGCGAATGAGCCCCCGTTTCTCCTGTTCCGCTGTCATAACAAATCCGGTAGAATCCGCTAGTGTAATAATCGGAATATTAAAGCAGTCACAATACTGGACAAACCGGGCTGCCTTATCCGCACCATCCACATCAACAGAGCCATTCTCATATAAGGTCTGATTTGCCACAATTCCAACCGTCAAGCCGCCAAGAAGTCCAAAGCCCACAATCACGTTTTTGGCAAAATCTTCCTGCACTTCAAGGAAGCTGCCATCATCCAACAGCTCATCAATTATAACATGAACATCATAAGGCTCCCACGGATCCTTTGGCAGAAGCTGTTTCATATCACTTATGTCCTTCTCATAGTAGGCACCGGTCCGAAAACTACGATTTTCACTATAGCAAGGAGGCAGTATGTCGATCAGTTTTCTGACTTTGGCATAGCAGCTTCTCTCATCCTTCATCCGGAAATGTGCAACACCGCTAACCTCCGAATGTATCTTGGCACTGCCAAGCTCTTCTACCAGATAATCGGTTCCCTGTACCTCATTAATTACCTTTGCACCGGTTACAAACATATTGCTGATCTTGTCAATGGTAAAAACAAAATCCATTAATCCGGGAGAATATACCGCGCCTCCCGCACAGGTACCGGCTATAATTGCAATTTGAGGAATATAACCGGAAGCAATGGCATTCCACCGAAACAGCTCCCCACACCCTGCAACTGCAGCAGCACCTTCCTGAATCCTTGCTCCACCGCCATCATAAATTCCGATAATGGGTTTCTTTTCTTTCATTGCTTCCTTTAAGATTGCAATTATCTGCCGGCTGTGCTGATATCCAAAGGTACCTCCCATACAGGTAAAATCCTGTCCGTAAAAAAACACCTTTTGTCCACATATATTACCATATCCGGTAATTACACCATCATATCCGGATAACCCCTCCTGACCGGGATCCGGATAATATTCTTCAAAAGTATCCTTATCAAACAACAAATGAATTCTCTCAATTATATGTAATTTGTCCCTTTTATGCTGTTTTCCAACACTATAGGGATTCACTTTATCTAAATACATCTTTCTCCTCCTATACACACATGGACTATTGTACTCCATATTTCCAATTTTTTCTACAAATTGCTTTCTTTTCTTATAAATAAAATCTAAACTTTTCATTTTCTCCCATTTCATGTATAATATTGGTATGTTTATATTGAACGATAGATAATTTGAATAAAGGAGCTATTATGACGTACATAAATGGTATAGGCTATGTAGATGAACGTTCTTACAATGCCTCAAAAAAAATCACTTCATCAAATACAGATGAATTCAGTACAATTCTTCAAAAAGAAACCATCATATATGCTACACCGGAAGTTACGGATATTGAAAAACCCCGAACCTCCGGTGCCCACTCTGTTCCCACAGAATTAGAATCCTATTTTGAAAAGGCCGCACAAACCTACGGTGTTGACATTAACCTGTTAGAAGCAGTTGCCAAGCAGGAATCAAACTTTGATGCCAATGCTGTTTCATCCGTAGGGGCATCAGGTGTTATGCAGTTAATGCCGGAAACTGCCAGAGGATTAGGCGTAACCGATATTATGGATCCGGAGCAGAATATTATGGGTGGTGCAAAATACTTATCCCAAATGCTGAACCTGTTTAACGGGGATGTATCTTTAGCACTTGCAGGTTATAATGCAGGTCCTGGGAATGTTAAAAAATACGGCGGAATCCCACCATTTCAGGAGACAACCAACTATGTCAACAGTGTTCTTTCTTACTTAGGAACCCCTCAGTTGGAACCTGTCAATCAGACATCGGTTTCCGTGACAGACACGGCAGACGACAACGTCAGCACCATCTATGCCGTTGCAAAAAGCGATGCAACACAAACACAAAGAATATATTCTATTATGTCTCAAAAACAATTTCTATAAACCACAGTGATCAGGAAATTTCATACAGCCACAACATCTGTATGAAGATGTATTACATCAAGACGGATAGAATGTTCCTACATTCTATCCTTAATTGTATACTTTTTTCAAACCATGACATTCTGGTATTTGCAAAACGCACAAGAAACCACACTAAATTATGCAAAATTTAATGTGATATACAAAAAGGAGAACCCCCATGATACAAATTGAAAATGTTACAAAAACCTACAATACGTCCGTTCGTGCCGTTAATCAACTGAATCTGACGGTCAATGACGGAGAAATCGTAGGCTTTATCGGTCCAAACGGTGCCGGCAAAACCACTACATTAAAGATGATGACCGGCATTTTAAGACCGGACAGCGGAACCATCAAAATAAACGGAAACGATATTCAGAAAGAACCGTTAAAAGCCAAGCAGGATATTGGATATATTGCAGACAGCCCGGACATGTTCTTACGATTAAAGGGCATTGAATTTATGAATTTGATTTCCGATATTTACAAGGTTCCCCTTAATATCAGGAAGGAGCGAATCAAGACCTTCGCAGTCCGTTTTGAGCTGACTGATGTTTTGGATAAGCCAATGCAAAGCTATTCCCATGGAATGCGGCAGAAAATGATGGTTGCGGCAGCATTGGTTCATAATCCGGCTGTATGGATTTTGGATGAACCCTTAACAGGATTAGATCCAAAATCCGCTTATAATCTGAAAACCATGATGAGGGAGCATGCCGACGCCGGCAACTCTGTTTTATTCTCTACCCATGTTTTAGAGGTTGCCGAGAAATTATGTGATAAGGTTATCATTATCAACCACGGTGAAACTTTATTTTACGGAACCCTTGATGAACTTACAGCCCAACATCCGAACAAGGATTTGGAGCAAATCTTTTTGGAGATGACTGCCCATGAATCAATATAGAACACTAACAAAAACATTTATATCCGCAATCAGCATGAGTCCGGCACAGGACAAAAGGAGGAAGATTATGATCATCATTCTTTCCTTCTTTGCACTCTTTGGTGTATTACTTCCTGTTTCCTTCGGAATCGGATTATTGGTAAAATTAATGACAGAAACCTTGCTTCCCATCGGATGTCAGGAGTTGGGAATCCAGTTAATGTTCCACGTTATCAGTATTTTTACGGTTATTTTTGGTATCAATGTTATATTCAATGAGTTTTTCTTTTCCAATGACATTGAATTTATATTACCATGGCCCCTTCGGGCTTATCAGATTGTTGCATCCAAATTTACCGCTGCATATTATAATGAAAATATCATGCAGTTCATTTTAGTATTATCCTGTATCGTGGGATATGGAATCGGCTCTAAGATGGGAATTCTAAACTGGCTTCTGTCCATTGTTGGCATTATAACCCTTCCGATTCTGCCATTGGCATATTGCGGTATTTTAAGCCTGCTTATTATGGGATTTACAAGAATCATCCGGAATAAAGATATCATACAGCGTTTATCTGTTGTTTTAATGTTTGTTCTGATTCTTGCATTGGTAGGATCCATTGGTTTTTTACAGAATATGGATATTGATTCCTATGTAGAAACCCTTGCATCCGGTAATCATACATTTTTTAATGTGATGAATGTTGTATTTCCTACGGTTCCTTTATTTGTCAAAACCTTTAGTCAGGGAGATTTTATTGCTTTATTGGAATATATTTTTGCAAATGCTGCGGTGGTTGCCATTCTGCTGCTCCTTGCCGAAAAATTATATTTTAAAGGCGTGATTGGATTATCCTCTTCTCCGTCTGGCAAAACCGTCAAAGACCTTGATCAATTACTGGAGAAAACAAAAGTACACAGTCCCGCTTATGCCTACTTTAAAAAAGAACTTCGGATTCTTTTACGAACTCCGGTATTTTTTACAAACTGCGTTGCCATTAATTTCATATGGCCAATCTTTGTTTATGCAATGTACAAGCTGCAATCCAACCCCATTTCGCTTACAACCCTGCAAGCCTTATATGCAAAAAAAGATCTTCGAATCCAGTTGTTCTTTTTACTGGGTATTGTTGGAATATCGGTTATTGTCGCCGCATTGAACAGCCTTTCATCCAATGCAATTTCCAGAGAAGGAAAGCATTTTTCCTTTATGAAATATATTCCGGTGCCTTATGAAACACAGTGGAATGTAAAAGCCCTTATCGGAATTATCTTTCCAACCGTAGGCGTATTGATTTATTTCATTCCCTTTTGTATTTTGGTGAAGGTGCCGGTAATTCACATTATACTGTTTACGATACTTTGCCTCATGGCAATTTCCTTCGTTTCCTTTACCGGAATCTACATTGATTCCATACAACCGAAATTAATATGGGATGATGAATTAAGTGCATTAAGGGAAAATTACAATACCTTCTTTTCCATGGCAATCGCCATTGCATTTACAATGGTTGTATGCATCGGAGGATTCTTCCTTTTTTGTAACACAAAGATATCCATTGCCGTCAGTGCATTGATCATGATCATTCTGCTGGCAGCCGCAAATATCATTACTCTTACCGTAACCTACAAAAACGGAGTCCGTAATATTGAAGAACAAGAAGAAGCCTAATAAAAAAAATCTGCTTTACGCAGATTTTTTTTATTCCGGACTTTTCAATAATACGTCAACATCATTATATCCATAATCCCTTAACGCCTTTTTTATTTTATGTTTCTTATCATCACCGGCTTTAATTTCTACCATCTCGTACAATTCATCAACATAATGATCCCACTTTAGGAAAATCTTATTCCGAATCTCCTGATTTGAAGTCTTTGCACGGTCATGACGGGCTTTTTCCACTGACTTCTCACTTTTGACAGATATCGGTTCACTCTTTTTCGCTTCTATCTCTTTTTCTTTATCTACTGCCCGAATTACCTTTTCAACACCATCCGATAAAGTTCCTTTAATATCTGTAATTCCCGGATCCTGCTGATTTAATTTCTTTGCCGCATCCATTACATCATCTGTCTCCGGCTGTTTTACTTCCTCAACCCCATCCAAAAAAGAAAGATCAACATCTTCAAAGCTGCTCTTGCCATACGCAATAGTTTCCAATTCATCCATACGAACCAGTCCGTAATCATACATTTCCATCAACAATCCATGAACACCTTCCTCCACAGAAGAAAAATAATGATAGCACTTTCCCTTCTCTCTTTCAGAGGCACATTGCTTTAATTCCTGCACATTAATCCAGTATTCACCGTCTTTTTGCTCCACATGGGATTCCTGTTTTGTTTCTTTAACCGGTTCTGTTTTCTCAACTTCTTTTTGAGGAACGCCTTCCTCTTTTTCCGGCTCCTCTTTATCTTTTTTTCCTTTGCTCTCTTTTTTCGCTCTCAGCTCCCTAATACGATTCAGTTTGTTTTTACGCTTTGTGTGGATTTGCAGCCGAAAGGTCCAAACAATCATATAAATCAAAAAAATAACCAACAGTATACTTACTATATATTTTCCCATATCTCTTACCTGCTATCTGAATTTCCGAAGATTCCGGATATTCTTATTATACATTAATTCCTTATAATTTCAACAAAGTTATTCCCTACAAAATCCTTTTTTCCTTTAAGAAAGAAATCAGCCTGTCCGTAAGACGTTTTTCAATACATTCATAAGACAAGACGGCAATTATCAGATGTACCAGTATATTCACTCCCACAAATCCATAGGAAGCAGGATTCCACGGCAGACATCCATTGATGTATAGCAGATACCAGAATGCAAAAATAGGAAAGTTCCATATATAAATTCCAAAGGATATCTTCCCGAGATACTCCGGTATCTTCATAGAACAAATCCGATTCAGCCAATTTATATCATATAATGCAACGATTAGTGCCGGAAAAACATAGATACAAAGAGTAAATGACAAATCATCTATTACCATTGCCGTTAAACCACTGTTATATAGGAGCATTACAAGCAAAATCATAATGACACATACTGTTTTTATGCCGGCTTTTGCTTTCTTTGAGCAGCTTGGGTACAGCTCCAAAAAGACACCAAGAAAAATACCAAGAAAAAAACTGATATAACCTCTGGAAATATAACGATTCCACAAAATACCATCCAGCAGGATATAACGCATCAGAATGCCTAATATAAAAGGGCAGGCAAATAACAGACCGGTAGTTTTTCCTGATAAGTGGTATTTGGAAATCAGTAAATGCCTTAATTGGGTAATCCCAAATGCCACCATATAACAGACCAGCAAAACACTGATATACCAAATCGGAGCATTTTGCGTCATAGAACCATTGATCCATACCGGGCCTGCAAATACACAATCAACAAAAAGAGCCTTTAAGGAAATCGTTGCTTCTTCGTTCCAGCCTGCTCCGGTCTGATGAATAATAACACCCTGTAATATATACATTACAAAAATGGTTGCAAGCATAACGGGATACAACCGTAGGATACGCCGCAACATAAATTGGTGAAATGATTGTCCGTTTTCGATTCTTTCCACATATATCTTTTGAAATAACAGACCGGAAATAATAAAGAATAACTCTACAAACATATTGCTGTTTTGGGACAGCACATATAAGATGCTCCCACCGGAAAAGGGATTCTTCCCGTTGACACTAATGAGAAAATGATCCTGATAATGAAATAATACAGATACACAAAGGGCAGCTGTTATTTTTAATATATTAAAATATGCAATTTTATTATCCCGCATACTCCTACTCCTTATCCAAAGCTATTGTACGGATAAAATGATAGTCCGACTTATCATATTTAATCATTTTTGGAAATTACTGTCAACTATAAGAAAAACGGTATTAGAAAACTGTTACACGTTTTCACAATACCGTTTCTCTTCAAAATAGATTAAATATTCGAATATCCCATTAAGGAAGTATCCACTGCTCTGGCAACCTCCCGGCCTTCCCGGATTGCCCAGACTACCAGGGACTGACCTCTGTGCATATCTCCGGCTGTAAATACCTTTGGCACATTGGTTGCATATGACATAGCCTCTGTCTTTACATTGGTTCTTTCATTTAATTCCACTCCAAATGCTTTTGCCACGTATTCCTGACAACCCAAAAATCCTGCTGCAATCAAAACAATATCACATGGGATTTCATATTCACTGCCCGGAATCTCTGTCATGTTCATTCTTCCTGTTTTTGCATCCTTTTTCCATTCTAACTTCACGCAGACAGCTTTTGTTACATTACCGTTTTTATCCTTAACAAATTCCTTTACCGTTGTTTCATAAATTCGAGGATCCTTACCAAATACAGCAATCGCCTCCTGCTGACCATAATCCGTTTTCAGGATTTTTGGCCACTCCGGCCATGGGTTATTGGCACTTCGGCATACCGGAGGCTTTGGCATCATTTCCAACTGGGTCACACCTTTGCAGCCTTCACGAATAGCAGTTCCCACACAGTCATTACCGGTATCTCCTCCACCAATAACCAGAACATTTTTATTCTTGGCATTCACATATTTTTTATCCTTAAAGTCCGAATTCAACAAGCTCTTTGTTGTTGTCTTCAAAAAATCCACCGCAAAATAGATTCCCTTTGCGTCCCGACCCTTTACTTTAATGTCTCTCGGATTCGAAGAACCACACGCCAATATCACACTGTCGTATTCCTTTAACAAGCTGTCTGCCTTTACAATTTTCTCTTCCGGATTTGTAAGATATTCACCCATCTCATCATCCTTGGCAACCATAGGAACCATAGCTGCCTTTGTTCCGCCAACATTTGCACCGGTTACAAAGGTAACACCCTCCTCTTTCATAATGGCAACCTTCCGGTCTATAATCTCCTTTTCCAATTTCATATTGGGAATACCATACATAAGCAAGCCACCGATACGATCGCTTCTCTCATACACCGTTACATTATGTCCACGCTTATTCAACTGATCTGCTGCTGCCAAACCGGAAGGACCGGAACCGATAACCGCAACCTTTTTATCTGTCCGTACAGCCGGTGGACACGCCTTTGCAAGCCCCGTTTCGTAAGCGGTCTCTATAATCAGTCTTTCATTTTCCTTATTGGATACCGGTTTTCCGTTCAGATTACAGGTACAGGCTGCCTCACATGGAGAAGGACATACCCTGGATGTAAATTCCGGAAAATTATTCGTCTTACTTAGTCTTTCATAAGCAACATCCAGATTATCATGATAAACTAAATCATTCCACTCCGGAATCAGATTATTCAAAGGACATCCCGATGCCATTCCTCCGATCATCATACCGGACTGGCAAAACGGTACGCCACATTCCATACACCTTGCAGCCTGCTGGCGCTGTTTTTCTTTTGGAAGGGGTACATGGAACTCATTAAAATTTTTAATTCTTTCTTTTGGCTCTATTTCTACACTGGTTTGTCGTTCAAACTCAAGAAATCCTGTTACTTTTCCCATCTTCTTTCCCCTTTCACTATTTCTTTAATGCATAAAATGCTTCAATCTGTGCCTGTTCAGAGCTTAATCCCTTTTCTTCCATCTGAACAATCATGTTCATCATCTTCTTATAATCATGAGGAATAATTTTCTTAAATAACGGAAGATAATTTCCAAAATCATCTAAAATTTCTTTTCCTCTTGCAGAATTGGTATAAGCAACATGATCCTGTATCATTGTCTTTAATTCAGAAACATCATATTTATCGCTGACTGCCTCAATAGATACCATTTCTTTATTCAACTTCATATACAAATCGCTGTTGCGGTCTAATACATAAGCAACACCACCGCTCATACCTGCTGCAAAGTTCTTACCGGTATCACCTAAAATAACAACCCGACCACCTGTCATATACTCACATCCGTGATCGCCTACGCCTTCACAAACCGCAGTTGCGCCGGAATTACGGACCGCAAAACGTTCGCCGGCAACACCGTTGATGTATGCAGCACCGGAAGTAGCACCATACAAAGCAACATTACCGATAATAATATTTTCTTCTGCCTTGTATTTTGCCTTTTTACTTGGGTAAACAATTAACTTACCACCAGATAAGCCTTTACCGAAATAGTCATTGCTGTCTCCTACAAGCTCTAAAGTAAGACCCTTTGGAATAAATGCACCAAAGCTCTGTCCACCGGAACCATTACATTTTACAGTATAGGTATCATCCTCTAAGGTATTGTAATATTTTTTTGTGATTTCAGAACCTAAAATCGTACCAACGGAACGATCTGTATTCTTTACATCGATTTCGATACTCTTTTTAGCACCCTTATTCAATGCATCCTTAAAATTCTTAAGGAGAATCTTTTCATCCACTGTATCCGGAAGCTGAAAATCATATACATTCTTCTGATTATATACGATCTTATTCTGAGGGCTGTCGGCAAAAGGATTATTTAATATTGCAGACAAGTCAATCTTGTTTTCTTTTGCACCGGCAGACGGCATCAATAAATCTGTACGACCAACTAACTCATCTACTGTTCTGATGCCTAATTTTGCCATATATTCACGAAGTTCCTCTGCAATAAACATCATAAAGTTAACAACATACTCCGGCTTACCTTTGAAACGCTTACGCAATTCCGGATTCTGGGTTGCAACACCAACCGGACAGGTATCCAGATTACATACTCTCATCATAACACAGCCCATCGTAACCAACGGAGCCGTTGCAAAACCAAACTCTTCCGCACCAAGCATAGCTGCAATCGCTACATCCCGTCCGGTCATCAGCTTACCGTCAGTTTCCAAGATAACCTTATTCCTCAAATCATTCATGATCAGGGTCTGATGGGTCTCGGCAAGACCAAGCTCCCAAGGAAGACCTGCATTATAAATAGAATTGCCCGGAGCCGCACCGGTTCCTCCGTCATATCCTGAAACAAGAATTACCTGAGCACCGGCCTTTGCAACACCGGCAGCGACAGTACCGACACCGGCTTCCGATACCAGCTTAACGGAGATTCTGGCATCTGTATTTGCATTTTTGCAATCATATATTAACTGAGCCAAATCCTCGATAGAATAAATATCATGGTGAGGTGGAGGTGAAATCAAACCAACACCCGGTGTAGAATGACGGGTTTTGGCAATCCATGGATATACCTTTCCTCCCGGCAGATGTCCACCTTCTCCAGGCTTTGCTCCCTGTGCCATCTTAATCTGAATTTCTTTCGCACTGGTCAGATATTTTGAGGTTACTCCAAATCGTCCGGATGCAACCTGTTTAATCGCAGAACAACGATTTTTTCCATCTGCACCGACAGATAACCGTTCCAAATCCTCTCCGCCTTCTCCGGAATTGGATTTACCACCTAACATGTTCATCGCAATTGCCAACGTCTCATGGGCTTCCTTTGAAATAGAACCATAAGACATGGCTCCTGTTTTGAATCTCTTTACAATGGACTTGGCAGGCTCTACCTCGTCAATTGAAATACCCTTTTCCGGATATTTAAACTCCATCAAACCTCGAAGATTAACAGGTTCCATTTCTTCTGTAATATGCTTTGTATATTCCTTAAATATTTTATAATTACCCTCTCTTGTTGCCTGCTGTAACAAATGAATGGTTATCGGATTATATAAATGCTCCTCCTTACCACTACGCACCTTATGGCTTCCACTGGACTCAAGTGCATGATTCATCGGCAATCCCAAAGGATCAAATGCCGCAGAGTGCAACTCATCTACCTGCTGTTCAATATCCTTTATATCGATACCCTCTACCCGGCTTACCGTATTGGTAAAGTAACGGTCTACAACAGCCTTATTGATACCGATTGCCTCAAAAATCTGTGAGCTTTGATATGACTGGATTGTACTGATACCCATCTTGGAAGCAATCTTTACAATGCCATGAATAATCGCAGAATTATAATCATTTACTGCTGCATAATAATCCTTATCCAACCGGTTTGTTTCAATTAATTCCTTTATGGATTCCTGTGCAAGGTATGGACAGATTGCGGAAGCACCATATCCAAGCAGGGTTGCAAAATGATGAACCGCTCTTGGTTCCGCACTTTCCAAGATCAAAGCAACCGATGTCTTTTTCTTTGTTCTTACCAAATGCTGTGACAATGCGGAAACTGCCAGCAAAGAAGGAATTGCAACATGATTTTCGTCAACTCCCCGGTCGGTCATAATCATGATATTGGCACCATCCCGGTATAATCGGTCAGCCTCTACAAATAAACGTTCAATTGCTTTTTCCAAAGATGTATTTTTGTAATATATAATAGGAAGCTCCGCAACACGAAGTCCTTCTACATCCATATTCCGTATTTTCAGCAAATCCAAGCTGGTTAAGATTGGATCAAAAATCTTAAGAACTCTGCAATTTTCAGGCTTTTCTTCCAATATATTTCCATCTGCACCTAAATAAACAGATGTAGAAGTTACAACCTCCTCACGAATCGCATCAATAGGTGGATTGGTAACCTGAGCAAACAACTGCTTAAAATAGTTAAATAACGGCTGTTTCATCTTTGATAACACAGCAAGAGGAGAATCAATACCCATCGCCTGAATTGCTTCTGTACCATTCTGTGCCATCGGAAGGATTGTATTTAAATCCTCATAAGTATAACCAAATGCACGCTGTAATTTCTGCCGTTCCTCTTTTGTATGCTCCGAAACCTTCTGATTCGGAATCTTTAAATCCTTCAAATATACCAGATTTGAGTCCAGCCATTCACCATATGGCTGTGCAGATGCATATTTTTCCTTTAATTCTTCATCTGATACCAGTTTTCCGTTAACGGTATCTACCAAAAGCATCTTACCCGGATGCAGTCTCTCCTTCATAACGACGGAACCGGCATCAATATCCAATACTCCAACCTCTGAAGAAAGAATCAGATTATCATCATCCGTAATCATATAACGGGAAGGGCGAAGACCGTTTCTGTCTAACACAGCTCCCATAATATCACCATCTGTAAATAAAATAGATGCAGGTCCGTCCCAAGGCTCCATCATGGTTGCATAATACTGATAGAAGTCCTTTCTTTTCTGTTCCATGTAACGGTTATTTTCCCAAGGCTCCGGAATGGTAATCATAACAGCTAACGGAAGCGGCATTCCACTCATCATCAAAAATTCCAAAGTATTATCCAGTCTTGCAGAATCAGAACCATCCGGATCTACAACAGGCGTTAACTTATGCATCTCACCTTTAAAATGGTCAGATTCCATAGACTCCTCTCGGGCATGCATCTTATCCGCATTACCTCGTATTGTATTGATCTCACCATTATGAACCAGATAACGATATGGATGAGCACGTAACCAGCTCGGTGTTGTATTGGTCGAGAACCGGGAATGTACCAAAGCGATTGCAGACTCATAATCTTCATCGTGAAGGTCTTCATAGAACATCCGCAATTCATCTACCAAAAACATTCCTTTATATACAATGGTACGGGATGATAGCGAAACAACATAAGAATCATCATTTGACTGTTCAAAAACTCTTCTTACGATATATAATTTCCGGTCAAAGTCCAATCCCTTTTCCACGTCAGCAGGACGTTTTACAAATGCCTGCATAATACATGGCATAACATCCACTGCCTTCTTTCCAAGGATTTCCGGCTTCGTAGGAACCTCTCTCCAGCATAAGAATTCCATTCCCTCTTTTTCAACGATAACCTCAAACATCTTCTTTGCCTGATTTCGTTTCATTTCATTTTGAGGAAAAAAGAACATTCCGATTCCATAGTCTCTTTCATTGCCAAGCTCAATTCCATATGGCTGAACTGCCTTCTTAAAAAATTTATGGGAAATCTGTAACAGAATACCAACACCATCACCGGTTTTTCCTTCTGCATCCTTTCCTGCTCTATGTTCTAGCTTTTCCACAATCTGCAATGCATTGGAAACTGTGCCATGGCTTTTCTTTCCCTTAATGTTTACAACTGCTCCGATACCACAGTTGTCGTGTTCAAACTCTGAACGATATAGTCCCTGTTGACGTTTCGTAGCCTCATCGTATTGCTTCATAATCTGTTATCCTTTCTTCGTATTCATAAAACAAGCTTTCTATGCATTCATAACTTATATGTTATGTTATTTGTTTTATGTTTTACATTAACGTTATAATATAAAATATGTTATGAAGTGTAAATAGAATTATATCGACATATTATTTAATAATACGACAATTCGATATATATTAGTTGTTTTGACAGATTATGATAATTATTATCTATATTTCTATTCCATTCTCAAACAATTTCTTCACCGCAACAAAAAAAAAGACCAGCAAGTTCTGCTGGTCTTTCATATGAACTTTATACTTTACTGCGGCATCGTCTGTGTCGGTTCCTCCGTCGTATTCTCATCTGTAAACTGATCTCCTACTCCGGTCTCATTTGTAATCTCGTCACTGATACGATTTACATCTGAAGATGGTTCATAATCCTCATCCTCCGGATATAAAAATTGATGCAGATGCAACACATTGCTCTTTAAGTTAGCAGGAATAACAACATCACCCTTTGAAGCTCCAAGGTTTGCAGTCTGGTTCGCCAAAGGAAATCCTGTATTCTCGCCCAATGAATAACTAAATACATTCTTTGCAAGAGAAATAATCTCTTTCTTATCCATATTCGTAGCTACCATTGGGAATACTTCTCCAATAATCTGGGTAATTGTAGATAAATCCGACTGCTTAGCTTTTGCAATCATCGCGCCGATTACCACACGCTGTCTCTGGGTTCTCTCAAAATCCATATTACCTACATAACGGATACGCGACCAGGCAGTTGCCTGAGTACCGTTCAATGTCTGTTCACCTGCTGACCATACACCTTCCGACTGAACACCGGTTACGGAAACCTGCTCATTAATATAGTAATTAATCATCTGCAACTCATTTGATTTTACATCGATGGTTACACCACCTAACAAATCAATCGCCTTAGTAAGTGCTGCAAAATCCACGGTAACATAATCTGTAATATTCAAATCCAGATTCTTATTCAATGTTTCGATTGCTCCGGTTGGTCCTCCAAGGAAATATGCATGCGTACACTTCTGGGTATTCCGTGCACTATCCGTCTCCATCTCCAAGAAGCTGTCTCGATAAACAGAAACAAGCTTTACCTCTTTTGTATCATTGTTGATGCTTGCAATAATAATGGCATCACTATGTCCGGAACCTGCCTTTGTTAAATCAGCTTTTCCGCGGTTATCCACACCAAATAATGCAATGGTACGATAATTATCCTTCATGGTATCCGTAACGGCATCACTGACTACAATATCCTCCTTCGCTACAGAGGTATCTGTAACGATCATATCCAATGCTCTATTCATCTCGTAACAAACATATCCCACAACTAAGGAAACCAGAAGAAGAAGCTCCACAATAAACGTGATAACCAGAGTTCTGGTGCTTGCAGTTCGTAAAAATTTCATATTATTATCCTCCTATGTTCACACTATTCCACCGTTACTGATTTTGCTAAGTTTCTTGGCTTATCAACATCCAAGCCCTTGGCAACAGAAACATAATATCCAAACAACTGTAACGGAATAACAGAAAGGGATGGTGCAAAACATGGATGGGTCTTAGGAATATACACCGTAAAATCTGCACTTTCCTCCATGGCTGTATGATCCTCGTTGGTAAGTGCAAAAATATAACCACCTCTGGTCTTAACCTCTACAATATTACTGATCATTTTCTCATACAAATCCGGCTGGGTAATAACGGATACAACCAAAATTCCATCTTCAATCAAAGATATGGTTCCATGCTTTAGCTCACCGGCAGCATATGCTTCGGAATGAATATAAGATATCTCTTTTAACTTTAATGAACCTTCCAAAGAAGTTGCATAATCCACACCTCTTCCTAAGAAGAATACATCCTTTGCATTTGCATATTTGCTTGCAAACCACTGAATCCGTTCAACATCTCCCAAAATCTCGGAAATCTTATCCGGCAAGGTCATTAATTCCCGAATCATCTCGCTATATTCATCAGAAGTAACGGAACCTCTCACATATCCAAACTGAACCGCTAACAGATATAGTGCTGCTAACTGGGTACTGTATGCCTTTGTTGTGGCAACCGAAATCTCAGGACCTGCCCATGTATATAATACCTTGTCCGCCTCTCGCGCAATGGTTGAACCAACTACATTAACAACCGCGAGAACCTTAACTCCTAATTCCTGTGCCTTACGAAGCGCAGCAAGAGAATCAGCAGTTTCACCGGACTGACTGATAATAACAACCATGGAATCCTCTTCCAATATTGGGTTTCTGTACCGGAATTCGGAAGCCAGATCTATCTCAACCGGAATTCTGGCAATCTTCTCTATTACGTATTTGCCTGTAACACCTACATGATATGCAGAACCACATCCGATTACATAGATACGCTTCAATTTTTTAATCTCATCTTCCGACATATCAAGCTCATCCAATACAATTTTTCCATCCTGTATTCTTGGACTGATGGTATCTAATACAGCCTTTGGCTGTTCATAGATTTCCTTTAACATAAAATGTTCATATCCGCCCTTTTCCGCAGCTTCAACATCCCACTCAATGATCTTTGTCTCTTTTTGAATCTCTTCCAGATCCTCATTGTAAAAATGAATATCATTATCGGATAATTCACAAATCTCTCTGTTTTCAATAAAATATACTTCTCTTGTGTATTTTAAAATGGCCGGTACGTCCGAAGCAATAAAATTACCATCCTCCGACTTACCAACAATTAATGGCGAATCCTTTCTTACCGCATATAATTTGTCCGGACATGTCTTAAATATAATTCCCAACGCATATGAACCCTGAATACGATGCATTACCTTTTCTACTGCCAGCAACGGATTCTTTCCATCGTAATAATAATCCAGCATATGAGCAATCACTTCTGTATCGGTTTCCGAAACAAACTCATATCCTCTTTTAATCAGCTTCTCTCTCAAAGGCTGATAATTTTCGATAATACCGTTGTGAACAACTGCAATTGATTTGTCGTGATTAAAATGAGGATGTGCATTCAATACGGAAGGCTCTCCATGAGTCGCCCATCTTGTATGTCCGATTCCAAGCGTTCCTTTCACTTTCTTTCCGTCTCCGGTCAAATCCTTTAATCCCTGTAATCTACCCTTTGCTTTCACAATCTCAATGTTAGTCCCGTTAAAGACCGCCAATCCGGCAGAATCATAACCACGATATTCCAGCTTTGCCAAACCATCCAAAAGAATAGGGGCAGCCTGCTCTTTACCGATATATCCAACTATTCCACACATATACCGTCCTCCTTAATATTTGACTCTCTATCATAATCTGTTGTTTTCCAATTTATTCTAACGTAAATATCCATGGCATTATATCATATTTTGAAATTCATTACAAGTAATCCAATCTGTCAGTTTTCGATAGTCTGTCCCAGATATAAAAAAGGCAGATTGTTACCAATCTACCTTTGAAATCGGATTTTTCAAAAACTTTTCCAAATCCTCCGGGATTCCCAGACCATACATACCATTATCTTCGGAACCCACATTATAAAAACCGATTTTCATGCCTGCCTCTATCATCTCATTATAAACAGGAGCAACATAAAATTCATTATTGACACGAATGTCTTTTTCAATCATCTGCTTTGCATATTTTACATAATCAGAGCCATGCGCATAATTATAAATACCTACCGTAGCCTCATTAGAGATTACTTCTTTTTCTCTGACCATAGTCACCAGCTTCTCATCATCAAACTGAATAAAAGACCACTTTGGATCATCTGCATACATCGTCATAATAAGACCATCTTTTCCATCCATAGCTTTCAGATATTCATTGATATCTACATCCACATACTGATCGGAATTTGCAATCATCATCGGATCCTCATTATCAATGTATTCCTCTGCTAACAAAACCGTACATGCGGCTCCTTCCGTAACCTGATCTACCGTTACAATCTTACAGTCCGGCTGCATGGCATGCAGCTTCGCATCCAAATCATATCGGTCTAACTGCTCTTTCAAACAAATATAAATAAACCGGTAGTCCCCCACAGGCTGGATGTTATGCGATACATATTCAATCATTGGTTTTCCGTGAACCGGAATCAACGGTTTTGGAATTGTATAACCTGCATTTGCAAAACGACTGCCTCGTCCTGCCATAGGAATCACAATATTAAGCATACTTCCTCCTTACTCCAATACAAAAACTCATTTCATAAAAGCGACCTCTTTCACTTTACTGTTCTTTAAAATCATTTCATTGATTGCTGCTGTTATATAATACCGATTGTCTACAGAACAACCCTTTCGAATTGCATTTTTCGCACTTTCCACCAGATCCGTTCCGTGTTTAAAATAATAAATTCCGGCAGATGCCCTGTCAGACAACACTCTGTCCTGAGAAGCCTCGATAATCTCCTTTGAATCCTGATCCAATAACACATGAGGTAAGGAAGTACATTCAGATGCCACCGTAACCACACCACAATCTGCGTCTTCAAACTGTTCTACGATATGGGACAGATTAAACTTCTCATCCATTACATGATCCATTACAAGAACACAATCTGCATTATTAATCTCATCAATTGCCATAAGACAACTGCATAACGGACCTGCAGGTTCTCCTTTTAAACAGATCATCTTATCTGCATTCTTTATATGATTGAAAAAGGACTCCTTCTTTTCCAATTCTTTATAATCCTCTTGTGTACACATCAGTACAAGCTTGGTATTCTCCATAGCAGACAAGGACAAAAACACATTTTCGCTTAAAGCTTCACATGATGGAACAACTATTTGAATCATCTCTTACTCCTTATTCTACACACTCTCTATCTCGTTAATACGGTTACGGATATTATTATAATTCACGTCCGTAACTTCTACTATCTGCAACAAGTTGCCTCCGCTGGCCTTTGCTGCTGCGATTCCATTCTTATTATCCTCTAAAATAAGACATTCTTCCGGTAAAACACCCAACCGCTGCATTGCTGTCGTATAAATTTCAGGATTCGGTTTTCCCTTTGTAACATCCTCATTTGACATAATCAAATCCAGATATTGGGTTAAGGCTGCCTTTTCCATCATATTATCAATACTTGCGCGAATTGAATTGGAACATACTGCAATCTTATACCCTTCTTTTTTCAGTTTTGACAAGGCATATTCATGCTGAAATAACGGCTTGCACTTTAACTCAATCTGAGTTCTTGTATAATGCTGCTTCATTTCATTTACAAAACCGTGCAATGAAACCGGTAAAAATGATGTTTCACTGATGAGATTCAACTTGTCCCTTGTTGGTAATCCATCAAATGTCGTCAGATGATCCTGACGACTGATTTCATGGCCAAACAATCGAAGAGCTTCGTTCAATGCTTCATAATGCCAGTCCTTTGCCTCTATTAATACTCCATCCATATCAAACAATATGGCCTTTATCTTCTTCATAATAATCTCCTATATTATCTTTCCAATCCTCTGCAGGCATGACAACTTCGTCCATTATATCCTAACAATTCTTTTTTCACAATCCCCAAAGTAATCAGAATTTGAAGGTTTCCTTTAAAGGTGCCCACAACTGATCCTTATCGCTTAAGTTCAATTTGCTTCCGTCCTCAAGGGTATATCCCTGTGCTGAAGCATTTCCCGGATACTCTCCGACAAGCTGTGGCCACTGAATTCCGATTTCAGGATCATTCCATGCCAATCCGCCTTCATCTCCCGGATGATAAAAATCAGTACATTTATAACAAAATTCAGCAATATCGGACAATACCAAAAAGCCATGGGCAAAGCCTTCCGAGATATAAAACTGCTTTTTATTTTCTTCCGATAACTCAACACCAAACCACTGTCCGTAAGTTTTGCTGTCACTTCTCAAATCCACTGCCACATCAAATACGGTTCCCTTTACAACACGAACCAATTTCCCCTGTGGAAATTCCTTTTGAAAATGAAGACCCCGAAGCACGCCCTTGGTAGAGCAGGACTGATTGTCCTGAACAAACTTCATCGTCAAGCCTGCCTCCTCCATGTCTTTCTGATTATAAGTCTCCATAAAATAGCCTCTTGCATCTCCATGAACCGTTGGCTCTATTACATACAGTCCTTCAATCGGACAGGTTGTTACTTTTATCTGACCCATTACTTTTCTCCCTTTTCTTTCTAATAATTTATCAGGTAATCGGAAACCTTTTTATGTTCCTGTTTGTCTACTAAAATTCCAATTTCCTTAAATATCTGTTTAAGGCATCCTGCCAGGTTGGAAGGGGTTCAAATCCACATTCCTTTAACTTACTTTTTTCAAGTCTGCTGTTATATGGTCTGGCTGCCTTAGACAATCCGTATTCTTCCGTTGTCACAGGAGTTACCGTAATCTTATCCTCTCCGTACTCCTCATGACCCAATTCCACTGCCTGCTTATAAATTTCCTTTGTGAAATCATACCAGCTGATATAACCACCTTCATTTGTTGCATGATAATAGCCATACTTGTCTGTTTCGATCATATCGACAAGAAGGCGGGCTAAGTCATAGGTATAAGTCGGAGTTCCAATCTGGTCGTTTACAACCTTTAACTGATTATGGTTCTTCCCTACATTTAACATTGTCTTGATAAAGTTATTTCCATTGGCTCCAAATACCCATGCAATACGAACAATAAAGAATTTGTCCACGTTGTTTACAACCGCTCTTTCACCCTGAAGCTTTGTCTCTCCATATACATTAAGAGGTTTGTAATCCGTACAATCCGGTGTCCATGGCTCCGTTCCCTGTCCATCAAATACATAGTCGGTAGAAATGTACATCATCGGGATATTCAGCTCTGCGCAGACCCGGGCGATATTCTTTGTACCACCAAAATTAATACCTTTTACTTTATATTTATTTTCCGGATCCTCTGCCGCATCTACCGCTGTCCATGCCGCACAATGGATAACAGCATCCGGCTGTTCAAAAACGATTCGCGCATATACAGCTTCAGGATCGGTAATATCAATCGGAACATATCTCATCGTTGTTACAGCCGTATTATCCTGTATTCCGCTGTATTGTGGTGCAAGGTCGCTTCCGATTCCCTCATGACCACGTTTTGCCAGCTCATTCATAACATCATGTCCTAGCTGTCCCGCTACACCTGTTACAAATACTTTCATGCCAATCCTCCTAATATCCTATCTGTCACCGTACATTTTTTCGTAATAATTCTGATATTCACCTGAAATAATAGTTTCCCACCATTCCTTGTTATCAAGATACCATTGAATGGTTTTCTTAATTCCATCTGCGAATTTGGTTTCCGGAAGCCAGCCTAATTCATTGTGAATCTTAGTCGGATCAATTGCATAACGCATATCATGACCCTTACGATCCGTTACATAAGTAATCAAATCCTCCGACTTACCTAATTCCTTACAAATAATCTTTACGATATCAATGTTTTTCATTTCATTATGTCCGCCGATATTATAAACCTCACCAACACGGCCTTTATGAATAATCAAATCAATTGCCTTGCAGTGATCCTCTACATATAACCAGTCACGAACATTCTCGCCCTTTCCGTATACAGGCAGCGGCTTATCATTTAATGCATTTGCGATCATAAGTGGAATCAACTTCTCCGGAAAATGATAAGGACCGTAGTTGTTTGAGCAGCGGCTGATGGTTACAGGCAAACCATAGGTTCTGTGATATGCCAATACCAGCAGGTCTGCACCCGCTTTGGATGAGCTGTATGGGCTGCTTGTATGAATCGGTGTCTCTTCCGTAAAAAACAAATCCGGACGGTCTAACGGAAGATCTCCGTATACTTCGTCTGTAGAAACCTGATGATATCTGGTAATTCCGTACTTGCGGCATGCATCCATAAGTACAGCAGTTCCTTTGATATTGGTATCCAAAAATACCTCCGGGTTCTCAATGGAACGATCCACATGAGATTCTGCTGCAAAGTTTACAACTATATCCGGCTTTTCTTCTTCGAATAATTTGTATACGGCTTCCCGATCTGTAATACTTTCCTTCACAAATCTGAAATTCGGATTATCCATTACCGGTGCCAATGTTGATAAATTTCCTGCATAAGTCAGACAGTCCAAACATACAATACGATAGTCCGGATACTTATCTAACATATGAAATACAAAGTTACTTCCAATAAATCCTGCTCCACCTGTTACAATAATTGTCATAATTCATTCTCCTTTTCTTTTAGTGAAGTATTAGGCAATTGCGAAACGCTTTTCCTCTTCCGCTTGTGAAAATTTAATATAGATATAACCCAGGCACGCTTGCGCTTCATCCGCACACAGCGGTACTAAACTCGGAATACGCTAACGCTTTTCCTCGTTAAGTACCGGTGTGCTACAAGAGCCTGCTTATATATCATATTAAATTTTCACAATTGATATCGGTTATTTGGCGTTTCGCAAACGCCTATTAGTGAAGTATATCTAAATACTTTCCATCTAATACATCTTTTAAATACTGACCGTACTGATTCTTTTTTAAGACCTCATATACAGCCAACACATCCTCTTTTGTAATCCAGCCATTCAAATATGCAATCTCCTCCAGACATGCAATCTTACGATGCTGGTGTGTTTCCATTGTTTTAACAAAATTGGTCGCCTCCACAAGACTTTCATGTGTTCCTGTATCCAGCCATGTAAAGCCCTGTCCCAACAGTTCAACATTCAAATCTCCGGCTTCAAGGTAGATACGATTCAAATCCGTAATCTCCAATTCCCCTCTGGCACTTGGCTTTAAGTTCTTTGCATACTCAACTACTTTGTTATCGTAAAAATAAAGACCGGTTACACAATAATTACTCTTTGGCTTCTCCGGTTTTTCCTCAATGGAAATCGCCTTTCCTTCTGCATTAAATTCTACAATTCCGAAACGCTCCGGATCATCCACATAATAACCAAACACGGTGGCACCCTGTCCGTTTTCCGCATTTGCAACTGCTTCCTTTAATCTTTTCTTTAAGCCATGTCCGGAAAAAATATTATCACCCAATACCATAGCAACGGTATCATCACCGATAAAATCTGCACCGATTACAAAGGCCTGTGCCAATCCATCAGGACTTGGCTGAACCGCATAAGATAATTCCACTCCAAATTGATTACCGTTTCCCAGTAATTCCCGAAATCTTGGTGTATCCTGTGGTGTCGATATAATCAAAATATCCCTGATTCCAGCATTCATCAATACTGACATAGGGTAATAAATCATCGGTTTGTCATAAATTGGCAATAATTGTTTTGAAGTAACCATCGTTAGAGGATATAGTCTTGTACCAGAGCCTCCTGCTAAAATAATTCCTTTCATTCATGTTCTCCTTTCAAACACAACTTATCTCAGGTGCTTGCGAAACGCATTCAAGATAATTATAATTGTGCAAATTTAATATATATATATCGCAGGCACGCTTGCGCTTCATTCCGCACATAACGGTACTAAACTCAGTCAACGCAGCAGCTTGACTTCGTTAAGTACCGATGTGCTGCTAGAGCCTGCTTATCTATAATATTAAATTCTGCACAATAGATAAAAGATGTTGTGTGTTTCGCAATTACCTGACAACTTATCTCTTATGTCAATTCTGTATCATGTTCATGTCTATTATACTATAAAAGGTGACGTTGCGTCACCTTCAAGCACTTTTTATATTTTTTTGCAAATAAACAAACCTGCCTCTTTTGTAATATGAAATCCCTTTTTGGTTTTTCTCTCTACAAACTCTCTGAATTCCTTATATTTTTCCAGTAAATACTGATTCTGATTCCCGTGACAGGATAAGATATATTCTATCAGCGGTTCTGGCTCGGTCACCACTAATGCATCCTTAAACTGCTCTTTTGTAACGGAATTAAAATACTGTTGCAAGACAAGAGCACCATTTTCCAATCCGAAATTCTCATACAGATGATCAGCTGACAATATAATCTGGGAATTGAACTTTTGAACCAGTCTTGTTATTTCTATCATATGATTCTTCCCATAGGTACTGCAGATCAATCGTCCGCCCGGCTTCAGAACCCGGTTCACCTCACTCAAAACCTTCTTTATATCCTCACAATAAAATAAAACATGATTGGCAATTACCACATCAAAGACTTCTTTATCATAAGGAATGTTATGACAATCAAAGGATTGATACCGGAATCTCTGTCTCCCGGAAACACCTTCTAACTCTTCTAATTCTCTCCGGGTATCCCTTAACATTCCGGAGGAGATGTCATTTAACACAATCTCTATGGAATCCGGAAGTTTCTTATAATTGTCCTTCCAAAGTGCTCCGTTGCCGCACCCAAGCTCCAAAACCCGAAGCCCCGATGTTATTTTGCACTGTTCATATACCCATGGAAACCACCCGGTCTGATTTGTGGAATACAGCCGATGAAGATTAATCCTTGCCGATATATTGGTGGCATTCTGATACTGGATTTTTAAGGAATTTTCCATGTTCGTCAAATGAATCAATCTTAGCATCTGACTCCAGTCTACATTTTTATTACTGGCAATGGCTTTTGTTGTATCTTCAATTGCCTGTTCTACCATCTGCATCTGTTCAATCTTGTCCCGAACCAGCTTCAACTGTAATTCCAGCGAATGACGTAACATGTGATAGTCGGAATCCTCAACAGTCAACGTCCGAATATCATCCAGAGAGAAACCCAAATATTTCAACAACAAAATCTGCTGTAATCTTACCAGATCGTCCTCCGTATAAAAACGTGCTCCGGACTCCGAAACAAAGGAGGGATTTAATATATTCAATTTGTCATAATATCGAACAGTTCTCACGGATATATGTGCCATTTTGGCAAATTCACCGGAAGAATAGTATCCTTCTTTTTTCATCTTTTTAACCTCATTTTATGCTATTATATCCAATCATGGTTTCTATTTCTATTCTTTTTTTATCTTTTTCCCAACAAAAAAGTTTATTTTTGTACATAAATAATATTGGTTTTTGTATAAATTTATCGTATAATAAAATAAAATTGTATGACAAATGCTATCGTTATGCATTATAATAACCTATAAAATCTACCAAAAAGGAGACTACATTTATGAAAAAAGAACTATCTGTCATGATTATAGAAGATGATTTGATTGCCTGCAAAAAGTTTGCAGACTGTGTAGATGTAACGGAAGGTATTTCCATTGCTACCATTACCAACAACTCCTATCGGGCATTGGAATTTACAAAAGAATTGCTTCCTGATGTTATTATCCTGGATTTGGAGCTGCATCAGGGTCAGGGAAACGGATTAACCTTTTTACAGGATTTACGTACACTGGATATTCCAACAAAACCATATGTGCTGGTAACTACCAACGTATCCTCTACCACAACCTATGAATATGCCCGTCAGAACGGTGCTGACTTTATTATGTCTAAGCATCAGGAGGACTATTCGGAAAAGAACGTCATTGATTTTTTAAAGATGATGAAAGATATTATTCAAAACAATTTGCAACAGCATAACCCATCTTATGACGCAACGGAATCAGAAAATCAAAGAGAAAAACGTCTGGTGCGTATTATCAATATGGAATTGGACAATATCGGCATCAGTCCGAAGGCAGTGGGTTACACCTACCTGACAGAAGCGATTCTCTTAGTTCTTAACGGAAAAAAATCAAACTTAAGTACAGAAATCGGAGCAAAGCATAACAAAACTTTTTCCAGTGTTGACCGCGCCATGCAAAATGCCATCAACAAAGCATGGAATACAACCGATATTAACACATTGTTAAAAAATTACACCGCCACGATCCGCTCAGACAAGGGCGTTCCAACCTTAACAGAATTTGTTCATTTCTATGCTACAAAAATCAAAAACGAATATTAAAAGCTACAGGGTATATTCCATTTTGAGTATACCCTGTTTTTTTCTGCAAGTTTTTTCACCTTTTTCGTCATTTTAGTTGACTGACCTGTTTTTTTATTCTATTATGTTTGTATTTGTTACTGCATTATGGAAGGATTTAAGAATGAATTTATTAATAAAACTGGTAAAAAACAGCGTATTTATATTCTGTTATAATAAATTATTTAAAAAATTATTGAATGTAGAAAACCGTTATTTTGAACTCTATACATTTCTGTTATGTATTCCGATTTCTCTTTTATATTCCTTAGTGGATAACAAGATTCCATATGCATCCTATCCTGCTTTGATATTGGGTCTGGCGCTGTTTCATTCAAAGCACAAGAAAATCCCTTTCGAAACAGGATTCTTTACATCCTTAATTTCTTTCGGCATCACATATATCATTTTTTCGGTATGTGCTTCCATAACTGCTATGGGAACCGTATTACTGACATCAAAAGATATGAATGTAGCATTTTCACCCTTACATATATTGATCTGCCAAACCGTTTCTGCATCATTAGAGCTTATCATTACCATCCTGGTATGTCGTATCAGGCGTTTAAAAAACGGACTTAGCTTTATACATAACCAGAATTACACAACCTTAGAGGTATGTATCAGTATTTGTATCGTAATATTATCCGCTATCTTAAGCAAAGGAAAAGCAGATATTTATTATTTTTCCCTGTTTCTTTTAATTTATGTTTTTATGATTATGCTGATTCTATATGACCGGATATTTACAACTAATGTGTATATTGAGGCATTAACCAAACGAACCATTGAAGATTTAAATTTCCAGTTATTGGAACGGGAAAAGCAATACAATCTTTTACTTGCCGATAAAGAGCATTTATCTGAGATTGTCCATCGGGACAACAAGCTCATTCCGGCATTAGAGCTTGCCGTAACCAATTATTTAAAGGATGGCACCGACTCCACGCAGGGAAAGGAGCTGCTAGCTGAGATAAAAAGGCTTTCCAAAGGCAGACATGATTTATTAGAATCTATCGAAAAAGAATACCGTCCTCTCACATTATGCCACATTACCTCTATTGACAACCTGTTATCCTTTATGTATCAGCAGGCGGTCAAACAGGAAATAGCATTCGAAGTAAAGTTTCTCAGCGAACTGCAGAATCTGATTGATTCCCCTATTTCCATTGATGATTTTTCTACCCTGTTGGCAGATTTAACAGAAAATGCAATCCGAGCAACCAAAAACTCTGAAAAGAAATCCATAGTTGTAAGCTTCTCAACAGTGAAAGGTTCTTATACCTTACAAATTACAGACAGCGGAACCCCATTTTCCGTTGATACTTTAGCGAACATCGGAAGAAAGCCGATAACAACCTGTGAAAACGGCTCCGGAATCGGTATGATGCAGACATTCAAGATACTAGATCAATATCATGCCAGCTTAATCATAAACGAATACCAAACAGATGACGGTTTCTATTCCAAAACAATTTCTGTTGTCTGGGACAACAAAAAACATTTTATTCTCTATACAAACAGAGACAAGAACGAAATCAGCCAATTATATAACCGAACCGATTTGACAATCATTCAAAAATCATGAGCTGCTTACTTCCCATAAACAAAAAGAGTACAGAAAAGCCGGTATCACAAATGATACTTCGCTCTGTACTCTTTTTATGATTCTTGTGGATGAAATCTTCTTACAACAAGCCATATCATCAATGAAATCGTCACAATAACCTCTGCTAAGCATATCACAACGGACAGCTTACGCATAGGGTTATACAGCAGCACTGCCACTACCGATTCCATGATTACAATGGCCCTTGCATGTTTTTTATGGTAAATACGTTCCTTTTCGGTAATTGGTTTGTGGGAATCCGGCAACGGCGCCCAGATAAATATAACCACCACAGATAGGAAAAGACTTATCCCAACCAACCAGATTGGGAATACAGTTCCATAAAATCGTACAATTAACAGCGTGCCTGTAATAGACAGCACGGACACAAGATTACACATCCACTTGGAAGAAGCGTGGTAACCACCTGCCTCTCCACGTAACAATTTGAAAAAAATCAGAAATACAAGGCTTTCCCAAAAGGAATGTAACAAAACCCCGATTCCCAATGTCATAATGATTGCACCAACATATGTTTTCAGTGCATCAATCCCAAAGCAATATAGTTCGGTATCCTCCTTATCAATCATACCGTTCTTTACCATATCTTGCACAAGTTTTGATTTCAGATTTTCGTACATTATTTAATCTTAGAAAACCGATTCAAATTCTCAGGCACTTCAGGTTGATGAAAGAACCAAAAACAAACCTCTGATGCAGAAATCATTAATAATGATGTGATTGCAACACTTGCAAGGTTTAAAAATTTATTATACATACACCCGTATATTACATGATATCGGTCAAATACGAGCAATGATTGTCCAAAAGATAGGATTCCATGTCATTTTCGTATTATTCTGACATGTTAAAGATAATAATCCGCACACAAAACAAATTATCCTTATCCTCGATCTTAATCTGACCGTTATGCTTATTCACAATCTGTTCTACACTTCTAAGTCCGATTCCATGGACATAACGATCCTTTTTTCTTGTAATATAATCACCGTAATTATTTTTCTTCGCCATTCCATCATATGGATTTTTAATGGTAATCAACAATGTCTCTTCATTACGGGTATCACTTTTTATTGTCAGGTCAATGTACTTTTTTCCTGTAACATTCTGATTTGCTTCAATGGCATTATCTATCAGATTATATAACAAAATACTGATGTCTTCTGACATATACTGCTGATCCATGACGATTCTTACGTTGGCAGAAAATTCAATACCCAGATCCGCTGCATAGGATGCTTTACTGTTAATAATCGCATCCACGATAACACAGCCGGAGTGAGAAATATTTTTCTTGAAGCCGGACATTTCCAGCATTTTTAAATATCTGTTTTTTTCTGTTTCAGGAAAATATTTTAAATCATGCTGGAACTCATTGATACGTTTCCATAATTCCGTCACACGCTCACATTCCCTTATGTAATCTGCATTTTTTTGCTCCAATACAGCCGCCTTATAATCCAACTGCATATTCTCCTGCATCTTGGTATAAAAGTAATAGCTTGTTACATTAAACAAAAGAATAATGACAGTTGATATAATATCATTTGTGGAAACCCGATCCGCAGAAGAATCAAAGGAATAGTTAATCAAATAAATACTGCCCACCGGAACAATAAAAGTTTCCAGCAGATGAACCAGCCCCAGATCCATTTCATCCTTTGTCCGCAACAATAAAAATATTCTAATCAGTATAAACACAACCAGATTGGAAACCAGTTCCACACAACGGTTAAACGCTGTTCCATTCTCTATGTGAAGTACCGCCTTTAAACCGAAGAAACAAAACACCTCACACATTACCGCACAGGAATAAAAATATAACGTATAAATCAACGTTTTTCTTAGCGTTGCTTTATAAAGCAATAATGTAATCACAACATACGGAACCACAACAAATAACATGTTCACTGCAGGTATCTGGATTTGAAACACAGACTGTAAAGAGAAACAAAAGGCAACCATTATCCATCCTATAAAATACTGATAATTGATTCCTGTTTTCAATCCAAATAAATTTCTGTTGTAAATATGAAGAATAAAAACAACAAACAAATTATTAATAATTGTAAGCAACATCTATTTTCTCCCTCGTATCACGTCATCCAATTGTACTATAATTCTATTATACTCCCTAAGCCGGTTTTTTTCATGCTCTTTTTTCATAGGGTTACTGTCAAGTAATCGTTGGCACGATTCTCACCCGGACGTTTTCTTACGCAGTGATGGTTCCTTTCAGGTCTGAATACCTTTGTGCAAATAAAAAGGACCGCCCTGTGGCAGTCCCTAAATTTTATTTTCCATTTTCCAGAAATGACATATATTGATCCAAGGCATTTTGATGTTTCCTTGCACTGATTGGAAATTCCTCTTCATTTTGCATAAGCACCCGGTCATTATCAAATATTTTAATATAATTCATATTAACGAGAAAAGATTTGTGAATCCATAAGAAATCTGAACTGATTTCTCTTAACTGGTTCTCGATATCACCAATTCTTCCATAAAATCTGTAAGTAGCACCATCCTTCGTCTGCAAGACAATCCGCCTCTGATACCTCATAAAATACAGAATTTCATTCAGATAAATCCGGTACTGTTTTCTTTGATATTCAAAAGAAAAAACCTGCTCATTATTGATGATCAGCTTAGATACGGAATCCACTACCGATTCAACTTCTCTTTTGTTAATGGGTTTATCCAAAAACTGGTAAGGTTGAACGCTGAATGCAGCCTTATAATATCGTTCATAACCGGAAACAAAAATAATAAAACAATACGGATTCCGTTTACGAATCTCCGTTGCAACCTCAATGCCGTTATCTATTCCCAATTCAATATCCAAAAAAATCAAGTCAAATTCCCCAAGCTCATCTAACTCATATAAAAGGTCGGCTCCATTGGAACAATCTATAATTTTAAAGGGAACAGCATACTTTTCAAATTGTTCCATAACAATCTGATGTAATGTATAAACCTCCTGTTCCTCATCATCACATATCGCTATATTAATCAATTTATTACCCCCTGATATAAATGATATTTCCGCTGTTCATTCAAACACATTTTCACAGCTCTGATATTCTTTTGCAGATTTCCTCTGCGTTTTTTTCTGCGGAATTCCTGTTACTCATATATAACACATCCACGTTGAGCTGTTCCATAATCAATGCACAATAATCCAGACATCGTTTTTCTTTTCCTGATATATTCTGTGTTACAGTATCCTTCTCCTCTATTTCATATAGCTTCGTTTGCTTTTGCATTTCCTCCGCTGATAAGACAATCTGCAAATCAGGTTTTACGATGTCCTTATTAATATTCAGAACAAACTGTTCTCCTCCCCCTGCCATACACTGTTTAACAAGGGAAGATAATATATAACGTTCCTCTATCACAATATATCCCTCCTGAAGCTTAGGGATAATATCTTTTTCTAAATGTTCATATCGATCCGCCGCCATCATACAGGTATATGCTGTTGTACTATATGTATCGGCTTTCTTTCGTATAAAATCTCCTAATTCTGAATCTGTGGGTTCACTTGTGTAATAGACACATTTTCCATTGTTTTCAAGATGGTCTGCAATGGTTTTGACCAATGCGGATTTGCCAACACCCTTTGCACCATCAATTGCAACCAATAATCCCTTTTCGCTGTTACTTCTCATTTTATATCCTCTTAATATTATCACGTTTTGAAAATTCTTATGATAGATGTTTACAAAATATCTGTTCTTTATACGTTGTATAAAATTAATAGCCCCTCGCATTACCCAACCTTTGTTATTATACATTAAAGAATTCCTTAATTTTGATAATGGCTTTAAATTCATAAAACAGGATCGTTTTCGTGGTAAATTTTTTACATTTATGGTGTTTTTGTAAAATATATGGTGCATGGAAAATGTATATTCTGGAAATCCCCCCTTGATTAGCGGTCGACGAAGGTACCCCGTAAATGGGACGTTTTCCTCGTCTCCATAACAAAAACAGGCCATCGAAATGACCTGCTTTCCAATAAATAACACGCTTTCATAAAATTACATACCCCGGGATTTTTTGGTGCACGCCTTCATAGCCTCAAACACAGCACTTCTCATTCCTTTTTCCTCAAGAACACGAACCGCCTCAATGGTGGTTCCTCCCGGTGAACATACCATATCCTTTAATTCGGCCGGATGCTTTCCTGTCTCTAATACCATCTTTGCACTGCCAAGCACTGCCTGAGCTGCAAACTCATATGCCTGAGCTCTTGGCATACCATCTGCGACAGCCGCATCTGCCATAGCCTCTATAAACATAAATACATAGGCCGGAGAGCTTCCACTAACGGAGGTAACAACGTCCATCAAATGTTCCTCTACTACCTGACACTTTCCAAAGCTTTCCAGGATTGCCTTTACCTGTTCAAAATCTTCCTTTGTCACCTGTCCGTTAGGACATGCGGCAGTAATTCCTTCGCCTACCAATGCCGGTGTATTTGGCATACAACGGACGATTTTTAAAGTCTTGCCAAACTGTTCCGACAACCATCCCAGCGTCTTTCCGGGAGCAATTGTAATGATTAACTGATTTAAATTAACAACCTCTTTTATTTCGTTTATTACCGTTTCATAAAACTGAGGTTTCACGGACAAGAACAAAACGTCTGCCTTTTTTGCAACCTCTTTGTTATCTGTTACAACAGAAATTCCCAATGTATCCTCTGCCTTTTTACGACTGACCTCTGATAAATCCGAACCAATTATATTTTCCGGTGAAGCAATGCCATTTTTTATAATTCCGTTCATAATCGCAGTTGCCATATTGCCACATCCAATAAATCCTAAAATCATAATATTCTCCTTTCAAACGATTTCTGTTTCTTGGTGATTGAAAATGCGTTTCTTCAAAAAAAGGACACCGAACCGAGAACTACCTCAATCCGATGCCCTTACTTACCTAAAATAATGAATTGAATTGTGCGAATTAAAGATCTACGCTACCAATGTCACCATCGGCTGTATAATAAATCTTTGCATCCTCAGGCTTAACATAAATATTAAGCTCTTTTACCTTCTTACCTACTACTGCAACTACTTTATCTACTATATCCTGAGTTGTTACATCATATCCACATGCCTGAATATGAACAGTCTCAACTGTCTTAACTGTAGCAGCCTTCTTTGCAGGTGCCTTCTTTGCTGTAGCTGTCTTGGCAGCTGTTGTCTTTGCAGGTGCCTTTGTTGCAGCCTTCTTTGCAGGTGCTTTTTTCTCTTCTGCTGCTTTTGCTGTTTCCTTTGTATCAACAGCCTTAGCTGTTGTCTTTGTAGTTGTTGTCTTAGCTGCTGCCTTTGTTGCAGTCTTCTTAGCAGGTGCCTTTGCTGCAGTCTTCTTTGCAGGAGCTTTCTTTTCTTCTACTACAGGTTCTGTCTTAGCTGCCTCTGCTTTTTTAGCTGCCTCAACCTTAGCCATAGCTGCTTTAACCTGTGCTTCTGTCTTCTTTGTCGCCATACTTGTTTCCTCCACTTTTTTCAATATACATGTATGTAAATACTTAAGTTGCTTTTCTACAGTGCATATACTACTCTAAATAATAAGGTTTTGCAACTCTTTCATTTTTTTTCTATAGTATTGACAACCACATCTGTAAATTAATGGACTTTCATGTCATTTTGCACAACGTTAAAACAATCCAATTTTGACAAACATATATTTCATTGTTGATTTTGACCATAGAAAAATTATCTACTCAGACAAAAGGATATTCACAATTTCTTTCAGATTCATTCCGTTAGATGCCTTTAACAAAACAACATCCTCCGGTCTTAAGGTTGCAACAAGATAAATCGCAGCTTCCTCGTTATCCGAAAAACTGTATACCTTTGTCTTACTATCAGATGCTTCTAAAACATCCTTAATATTCTGAGATAATTCTCCCAGCAGGATTACTTCATCTAAATTCTTTTGGGATAAAAATTCGCCAATTTCTCTATGGTATAAAACCTCATTTTCTCCCAGTTCAAACATATCTCCCAAAACTGCTATTCTTCTTCCGGAGCAAGGCATATCACACAATACATTAATACTGGCCTTCATGGAATCCGGACTGGCATTATAAGTATCATCAATCATGGTAAATTTATTTTCCAGGTGGATAATTCTCTGACGCTGTCCTTTGAAATTCTCAAATCCTTTTGCAGCCCTCTGCATAGGAATCCCATTTTCATTGGCAACTGCAATGGCAACAACACAATTACCTACATTGTGTTTACCCAGTGTATTTAATTTTACAAATACCGACTCCGTTTTGTGAACACAGGTAAAGGTCGTATAAGCATCCTCTTCGTTTCCTTCACTTTCATGATACTGAATATCCTTGGCATAATAATCACACCATTCCTCTGTACCGTAAAATAAAGTTTTACAAGTCACATGCTCTGTTTCTACGGCGTCCTTTAACAACGGATCATCCCCATTTAAAAATAAGGTTCCACCGGTCTTCATAGAATGGATTACCGATAATTTCTGATGACGGATATTTTCCTGCGTCTTCATAAATTCTATATGGGCAACACCAATTGTCGTAACAACTGCCATATCAGGCTTTACCATAGATGATAGAATATCCATTTGTCCCGGCTCACTGATGCCCAGCTCCAATACAGCAATCTCATCCTCCTGACTCATACGGGATAAGGTAATGGGAACTCCGATCTGGGAATTTAAATTCTTCTCTGTATGAAAGGTTTTCTTAGCGGTAGACAATGCACAGGTTATCATTTCCCGGGTAGTTGTTTTTCCTACACTACCGGTAACGGCAATTACCGGCACGGATAGTAAACGCTCTCTGATACCGGCACCGATGCTTTTTAAAGCATCTACTGTGTTATCCACACGGATATACGGTTTGTCTGCAATCACGATTCCGTCATGCCGGGATGTCAGAGTTGCAGCCCCTACCTCCATGGCAGACTCTATAAATCGATGTGCATCCACCCGCTCTCCGATAATCGGAACAAACAGATCTCCTTCTTTTATTTCTTTTGAATTAATACAGATATCAAGAACCGGTGTATTCTCATCTCCACAAAGAAGAACGCCTCCCGTCATATTCACGATATCCTTAACTGTTATATTCTCCATCAAAATTCCTCCTGAAGCATCATTTGCTCAATATATTTTGCAACACCGTCTTCATTATTGGACGGTATTACCGCATTCGCCATATTCCGTATTTCCGGATGGGCATTAGCAACTGCATAAAAATAATCACTGGCATTGTAAATTCCAACATCATTCAGATTATCACCAAAGCCAATGACACTGTCATATGCCCCTTGTGTTTTCAGATAATCCAAGGCATTCTTCTTTGATGCCTTATCACTGTATATTTCCAACATATAATATTCTTCATTGTAAATGTCCGGATAAAAAGAAGTCTGTACCCCCTTCACAACAGACAGGTCCCGATATAATCCTTCTAACTTTTCTTTTGGTTCTCTTAACATACAATAAATAATATTGTTATTTTTTACGAGGCTCAAATCTTCCACTTCCGTAAATTTTTTGTCATATTTCATGATTCGTTCATTTCTGAAATAATTTAAGGATTGAGAATCCACACTATCATAATAAGCACAAAATGTATTATCCTTAAGACCGTACAAAAAGCAATCCAATCCTCTTACTTTGATCAGTCCCAGTAATACCATAACAACGGAGTCACTAAGTACTTCCTTCTTTATGTAGTTCTGCTTCTTGATATCATAAATCAGGACACCATTCATAAGCATAACCGGAAGCTGCAAATTCAATTTGTATAGAATTTTCACCGCCGTCGTCGGGGTTCGGGCCGTAGAGATTGTAAAATTACATCCTTTTTCAATTGCTGTATTAATTACATTTGCTGTATAAGAACTAATCTCTGCATCCCGATTTAATAAAGTTCCGTCCAAATCACTTACCAATAGTCTCTTCATACATCCTCCCTAAAACTCCATACTCTCATGATTTACACCAATATATTGACGTTATTAGCAAATTATTATACCATATCTTCTATATAATAGCAAAATTTTCTATGATAAAGGAAAAAAATATGTATATTGCAAAAATATCCGTTCGTAACTTAGTTGAATTTATATTTCGAGAAGGTGACATTACCGGCAGTGACGGAAGTCTGTCTACAGATGCCATGGAAAAGGGCAGCAAAATTCACCGGAAAATCCAAGGGAAAATGGGAATCCATTACGAAGCAGAGGTTCCGTTATCCATTGATATTCGTCGCCCCGATTTTCTTTTAACCCTTGAAGGACGGGCAGACGGAATCATAACCAATCAGGATGAAATCACAATTGATGAAATCAAAGGTGTATATAAAAAGCTTGATACATTGCAGAAGCCGGTTTATGTCCATAAAGCACAGGCTATGTGTTACGCATATATCTATGCCTCACAGCACAGTCTAAGCACTATTACCGTTCAAATGACCTATTGTAATCTGGATACGGAAGAAATCAAACGATTTTCAGAACAAATGGATTTTGAAGAATTAAGCCGTTGGTTTATTGAGCTGATGGATACCTATTGTAAATGGGTACAGTTTGAGGTTGACCAAAGTAAGCTTCGGAATCATTCCATCGAAAACCTGAAATTCCCCTATTCCTATCGTGCCGGACAAAAGGATATGGCAGGAACCGTATATCTTTCCATCAAGCGGGGGAAAAATCTTTTCATTCAGGCACCTACCGGAATCGGAAAAACAATGGCGGCATTATATCCTTCCATAAAATCCATGGGGGAAGGTCTGGCAGATAAATTGTTTTATCTGACCGCTAAAACCATTACAAGAAGCGTCGCACAAAACAGTCTCTCTGTTTTAAGGGAAAAGGGATTACATTTTCGAAGTGTATTAATTACGGCAAAGGAAAAAATATGTCCTTTGGAAAAAATGGTATGTGATGCAGAGCATTGCCCTTATGCCGCAGGACACTACGACCGAATTAACGATGCTTTATTTGACTGCCTGATACATGAGGTGGATATTTCAAGGGAGGTCATTATGGATTACGCCAACAAACATATGGTTTGCCCATTTGAGTTCAGCTTAGATGCCAGTATGTTTGTAGACGGAATCATCTGTGACTATAACTATGCCTTTGATCCAAGAGTGAAATTACGCCGGTATTTTGGAGAAGGCAGTACAAAGAAAAACTATATATTCCTTGTTGATGAGGCGCATAATCTGGTAGACCGGGCAAGCGCCATGTATAGCACCGAATTATACAAAGAAACCTTTTTATCCATAAAACGCCTGCTTACTCCTTATAACAGGAAAATCGGCAATCTGTTAGGAAAATGCAACGAATGCTTTCTCAAATATAAGAAGCTGTGTACCGAGGAAAACAATTACGTATTAATTGATGATTTGGAAGACTTGTATTTATATTTATTAAGATTACACGGACACATCAGTTCCTTTATGGATGAAATGAAGGAAATACCGGAATTACAGGAACACAAAGAAGAGCTTTTGGATTTTTATTTCCGGTTAAATCATTTTATCAATATATATGAGCTGTTAGATGACAGCTATGAAATTTATGGAGAGCAGATTACGAAGGATTCCTTCATGATCCGTTTGTACTGTATCCATCCGGCAAACAATCTTACCGCATGCATTGAAAAAAGTCTGGCAACAATATTTTTCTCTGCAACAATGCTTCCCATTACTTATTATAAGGAACTGCTTCATAATGATGAAGATGATTATGCCATCTATATCCCCTCTCCTTTTCCAAAGGAACACAGAGGATTATTTTCAGGGATTGACGTCAGCAGCCGTTATCGTATGAGAGGTCCCCGGCTTTACGAAAAAATCGCGCAGTATTTAAACTATATGGTTCACAGTAAGGAAGGAAATTATATGGCATTCTTTCCATCCTACAAAATGTTAGAAGATGTATATGAAGTATTTACAGCCAAAGAATACCAACAGAATATTGAGCTGATGAAACAAACCCCATTCTTATCCGAGCAGGAACGGGAAGACTTTTTAGAACGATTCCGGAAAACTGCTTCCCCTGTATTGGGATTTTGCATTTTAGGCGGTGTCTTTTCGGAAGGAATTGATCTGGTGGGTGAATCTCTGATTGGATGTGCAATTGTGGGAACAGGGCTTCCGATGGTATGTAACGAAAAAGAAATCCAGCAGCAGTTTTTTGAAAACAGACAAACAAAAGGATTCGAATATGCCTATTTGTACCCCGGAATGAATAAAGTACAACAAGCCGCAGGCCGGGTAATCCGTACAATGGAAGACAAGGGTATCATCCTCTTACTGGATGACAGATTTGTCACAAAGCAGGTAGTGGATACGTTTCCGGCAGAATGGGATAATTATCAGGTTGTGACCTTAGATACCGTTGCAAATCAGTTAGAAGAATTTTGGAAGGGGATTTGAAACAACATGTTTCAAATCCCCCTCTTTCTCTTATGCCTTATATACAATTTTCTCTGCTATCATATCTGCGGTATTCTGATCTGTTAACTTTGCCAATAAGGTTAAGCCAAATTCTATACAGGTTCCCATGCCCCGGCTTGTAATAAACTGTCCGTCACAAACAACGGCATCACTCTTTTTGTTTGCTCCCACTAATCCATCTTCCATACCCGGATAACAGGTTGCATCCTTTCCTTTTAACAATCCCATCTCACCATAGACGGTTGGTGCCGCACAAACTGCTGCAAGGTATTTTCCGTTCTTTTCATAATCAATAATCAACTGCTTCAGACCTGCATGTGCCTTTAAATTCGGAGTACCCGGAATACCTCCCGGCATAATCAGCATTTGTCCGTCTGTAAGGCTTTGATGTTCAAAAACCAAATCTGCCCGCACTGTTATGTTATGAGAACCGGTCACGTCATAATCACCCATAACGGAAACAGTTTTGCAATCAACTCCACCTCTTCTTAAAATATCTACTACGGTTAATGCTTCAACCTCTTCAAAACCGGTTGCAAGAAACAAATATACTTTTTTCATGTTCATCCTCCTTGTAAACGTCGACAATAATTAGATATTTTCGAAACGCTTTTTCTCTTTATAATTTGTGTAAATTTAATATATATATCGCAGGCACGCTCTCGCTTCATCCCCACACAGCGGTACTAAACTTGGGATGCACTAGCGTTTTCCCTCGTTAAGTACCGGCGTGCTGCAAGAGCCTGCTTATATATATTATTAAATTTACACAAATTAATGTAGGTTAGCGTTTCCCAATCAACTAACCGACAATAATAAATGATAAAGATTATATTAGTGGTCTTATATAAAAAAGTCAATTGCGAACCGGGGCTTAATAAGCTAAAATGAATTTATATGATTATAATAAGGAGCAGAAAATGGAAATAGAAAGAAAATTTTTAGTCAAAAAAGAACAATTACCTTCCCACCTCTTCCGGTATCCTCATAGTGAACTGGAACAGGCTTATATTATTACGAATCCCGTATTACGAATCCGAAAAAAGGATTCCGAATACATTCTGACCTACAAAGGACAGGGATTAATGGCAAGAGAAGAAGTAGAATTTCCCTTACCGGAGGAAGCCTACCAAAAACTTGCAACAAAATGTGAGGGAAACCTGATTACCAAAACCAGATACCGGATACCGGAAAAAGATCAGCTTACAATAGAGCTTGATATCTTTCACGGAATACTGGAAGGATTATATCTTGCAGAGGTAGAATTTAAGGACGAAGCCACTGCATTATCCTACGTACCTCCTTGCTGGTTTGATAAAGAGGTTACGCAAACCAATACCTTTCACAATTCCACTCTTAGTAAAATGGAAAAGGATGCCATCAAAGAATTGATTGCATCCCTGTAATAAACTCATTAATCCTCAACCGGTGGTTTTCCAAAAGGAATCAAAGCTCTTCTCATAAGAGAAAATGATAAAATAATCTGGAAGAAATTCGCAGCAAACATAAACATGGCATTACCGAATCCACAGGTAACGGAATATACCAGGGTTCCAATGGTCTGGGCATACATTGAGGTTTTGTATGCCTTTCCAAATCCCACCGGGTGCATCCATACATTGGAATATAATGTCATAAACAGTGCAAAGAACAATCCCCATAAAAGATATTTGCAAACCTCCGTAAAATACAGAAAAACCACCCAAAAAACGAATCCCACATAGAATAGCGGTGCCATATCTGCCAGAATTTTATTATTCAATTCAGCATTCCCCATATTGGCAAACTTAATATCCTGATTGGCTCCGGTATATTCCGAATATTCATTATATACATAAACATTGGTTTTACTTACCAACACTGCTTCTATTACGTTATCCATCACATCTTCAGGAATGTCCTTTTTTGAGAAGCTTTCCTGATCTGTATCCACCAAAACATAGATTCCCGTAGCTTCATCATTTTTTTCGATTTTCCCATCGATGGTAAGTTCTCCGTCTTTCAAAGAAAACTCCGGCAGTTCCCGGTTTATAATCCCCTTGATTCCGCCCATGCCTGCAAGAGTTGCAGCACCCGGAATGATATATCTTGCCACGGTAACAAGAAAGATCAGTATCGCCACATAGCCAATCAGCCTTCCTGTTTTTTCCTTTAACAGCTTCCCGTAATCTCCCGGTGCAAACATGGCAATCATAAACCGGTCTGTTAGTTTCATTTTATTCGTATCTTTTTCATCATTCATCTTTTATCCTCCATTCCATATGGATTAACTTTGCTCTGACTCTTCAGACATTAATTCATTCTCTAACATTGGCAAGATAATGGTTATTACGGTTCCTTTTCCCTCATGGGAAATGATTTCAACCTTTGCCTTGCACACATGCTCCAATACGGAAATTATACTTAATACAGAGGTTGGATTTTCCCCTTTTAACAGCTTTTTATCAAATCCAATACCGTCATCAATAATTTGTATCCCATAACCGTCCGCTCTCATATAGGTACGCAGCACAACATTGCCCTTATCCTCTTTCCCTGCAATTCCATGCTTTACGGCATTCTCAACCAATGGTTCAATACTGTTTCTTGGAATCTGAAAGTCCTTTACCTTACACTCAACTTTATAATTCATTTTGCTATTTCTTGTTTTCTGAAGCTGTAAATATGCCAATATATGTTCTAACTCTTCCATGAAAGGTATAATCTCTCCCGGCTGTTCTATTGCCTTTAGATTTGACTTAAAATACATGGAAATATAATAAATCATTTTTGTTCCCTGAGAAGAACCTGTTTTAATCAAATTCTGTAACGTATGGAAGGAAGCAAATAACAGATTCGGATTCATCTGTGATATCACCTGATGTCTTAACACCTCTCTGTCATCCGTCTTCTTATCTTCTACCGGTGTCTTATGCAGTGCCCGTTTCAATCCGTAAAGTAAAAGGCAGACTTCATAAATTCCGAAGCTGACAGGAAGAATCATATAACGGAAAGGAAGATCCTTACCAATTACAATCATAACGAGCTGCAGCACTGCGCCAAGGGATATAATACCATTCATCCAAAGCAGACTTTTGGTTTCTTTTTTATTATTATGCTGGTAATTCTGAAGCAATATTCCCATGTACACAAAAAATACGAGCCAGAATAACACCATAGTGGCGGTTTCCAGTGTTTTTGGTGCAATCAAGTCAAAGAAACTCAGTACGATTACACAGATATCGTAAACGAGATACACAATAATTCCAATATGAATTTTTGCCTGCTCAGACCTTTTATATACCAGACATCCCATTATCATTAAATGAAGGATTCCGGTGATGATGAGAAGCATGATACGAAGCATACATACTCCGTAATTCCATCCGGTCAGTGCCGGAACTACACTTCCCCATAAAAAAAGAAGGACGCTGACTGCAATGCCTTCCAAGCAGCCGTATAATAATACCCCTTTCATAAAACGTGTATTATCAATCAATGCATAGTCAATTAAAAAGCAGATGCAAACAAGAATCAATAAAATTCCAAAAGAAATACTTTTCCAGTTTTCCCGGAACAGTTCACCAAACAATTGTGTTTTTGTTCCGGTTAACAGCCTTGGGGCAATTATCCGTTTTCCTTTTTCCGCCGTATATGTGATTACAACATTTTGATTCTGATATTCCGGCAATAGTCTGACAACATGACAGGCATTGAGCCCGGCCTCTTCCCGGCTGCTTTCATAAATAACCTGCTCATCTATTTTCACCTGTACTTTTTGATTTGTTGTCTGAAAAAACAAATATATACTTTCATTTGTCATATCCGGTACCCGGTGATAAAAAGAAAGCTTGTCTCCGGTTCCGACTTTATATGTTTTGGGGAAGAAAACGACCTCCGTTTTTTTGTTACCGGTGAGCAGCCATCCATCGGAAAAATCATCCATGGCGGCAATCGCCTTTCCTCCTTCAAAGGAAGGCAACGGTTTTCTGCAGAAAAAAAAGAAAAATATGCACCCGGTTACGAGAATCAACAATATAATAAAATGCAATTGTTTATCTTGAAAACGAAACATATTTTCCTCCTCACACAATCAGGTGATAATCAGCTAATTGTAATTCTATATCAGGTTGTAATGCTTTAATGCATTCCATATTCCATCCTGGGTTACATCCGTTGTTACAAATTCTACGGTCTCCTTTACCTTAGGAACCGCATTTCCCATACCGACAGAATGGGATACATACTCTAACATCTCCATATCATTAATAGAGTCTCCGAAGGCATAACAATCCTCCCTCTTTACGCCCAGATGTTTTTGTAGGAATTCAATTCCCGTTGCTTTGGAGCATCCAATGGGTACCGCCTCTATAACCGAATCTCCATGGGGAATCAGATGGAACAGCTTTTCGTATTTTTGAATAAAAGATTCCAAGTCACTTCCCTCTAATTTGGAAGTGGTAAATTTGTCATAACACAAATCTTTATGAGTGTACTCTTCTATTGCTTTATCTGAATTCTTACCAAAATAATCATATATAAATTCTAAAAAAGAACCCGGTCCATGGTCACCGTCAATAAACAGCTGATCCTTACCTTCATAAACGGTTCCCAAATTCCATGTATGAATCTCTTTGGCATATGCCTCACAAAGCTTTTTATCAATTTGTCTGTGATATAAGGCTTCCCCTTTGTATTCAATATAGGTTCCACAGCCACATACAAAACCGTCAAAGGGAAATTCCAACAGCCTTTTATCAATAGCAGTCTTTACACGTCCGGTATTAATAAAAATCTTATGACCGTTTTCTTTGGCAGCTAATAATGCCTTTTTTGTACTGTCCGAAAATGCATGGGTCTCATCCAGAGTCAGCAGGGTTCCATCAATATCAAAAAATAATAATGCACTCATGTTCCGGCCTCTGTTACATCTGCTTTAACAGATTTACCATTTCAATTGCGCCGAGTGCACAATCATAACCCTTATTACCTGCCTTTGTTCCTGCACGTTCAATTGCCTGTTCAATATTCTCAGTTGTAACAATTCCAAACATAACAGGTACACCTGAATTCAAAGATACCTGGGCAATTCCCTTTGATACTTCATTACATACATAATCGTAATGACTGGTTGCTCCACGGATTACAGTTCCAAGACAGATAACCGCATCATATTTTCCTGACTCAGCCATCTTCTTAGCTGCTACAGGAATCTCGAACGCTCCCGGTACCCATGCCAATGTGATATTATCCTCCGGGATATCATGACGGGTCAATCCATCCATTGCTCCTCCGATTAATTTTGAAACAATAAACTCGTTAAATCTTGCAGCTACAATACCAATCTTCATGTCATTTGCTACTAATTTTCCTTCTAATGTCTTCATATGATTCATCCTTTCTATCTTCCATGTCCTAAAACATATATTTATAACTTCGCTTTCCCATTTTATCCATTAACATTGCATAAAATAAGGTATACACTTGTAAGAGTATACCTTATTTTTCCTCATTTGAAAATATTTATTTCATTTTTATTACGATCAAGTAAGCGTTAGTACAATTCTTATCCGGACGCTTTTTTCACAGCGATGATTCCTTTCAAGGACCGTTCCCACTGTCTGCTCCTCGTAGCGGTACTAAATTCGTGCTTCGCACATATTAAGTACCGACGGGAGCAGATGTCCTTTTCAGAAATCCATCAGCTGCTTTCAAAAGCTGTATCAGATTAATTGATGTAATTAGGAAAATGTTTTGTTCCCTGTTCGGTTGATTCTCAGAAAAAACAAGCCAATGCAATCTAAGGGGGGAGGGAATTGCATTGGCTTATCTGGGGAACAAATC
>CAKRAK010000009.1 GCA_934294885.1 uncultured Lachnospiraceae bacterium
GGTTGATTCTCAGAAAAAACAAGCCAATGCAATCTAAGGGGGGAGGGAATTGCATTGGCTTATCTGGGGAACAAATCTATTATTTTAAAATTTCAAACACTATTGGATTACATCAACAAATCGTAAGAATGCCTGTTTTCCTGCTTCCGTACGCTTATAAACACCGGCACACTCTAATACTTTTACAAATACTTTGCTGATCTCATCATGTAAAATATCCATTACATTTTCGGGAGTAATCGTATAATCTGCCTTCCAGCTATCCACCCAGTCGGCATGTTTTTCAATCATTTCATTGCTGCGGATATCTTCGTTTTTCAACAAAGCATCTGCAAGCACTGACATTTCTTTCTTTAGTCTTGCAGGGAGAACCGCCAATCCCATAACCTCGATTAAACCGATATTTTCTTTCTTAATATGGTGCAGATCGGCGGACGGATGATATACACCCCAAGGACATTCATCGGTTGTAATGTTGTTACGAAGAACTAAATCCAGCTCGTACAGATTTCCACGCATACGGGCAATTGGAGTAATGGTATTATGAGGCGTATTCTCTGTGTTCGCATAGATAAATGCATCCTCATCCGTATAGCCTCTCCAGGCTGTCAGAATATGGTCGGCAGCATTGGTAACCGCATCCCCATCCTCGCCCTGAAGCCGTATTACGGACATAGGCCATTTGATAATACCTGCAGTTACCGATTCATAACCTTTCATGGTAAACATTGTTTCATACTCTGCTCTTGCCATTGCAAATGTATATCCACCACCCTGAAAATGGTCATGACTTAAAATGGAGCCTCCCACAATCGGAAGGTCGGCATTGGAGCCTGCGGTATAGTGTGGAAACTGACCCACAAAATCCAACAGCTTCCGGAACGTTGCCTTGTCAATCTTCATAGGCGTATGCTCCGCATTAAAAATAATACAATGCTCGTTATAATATACATACGGAGAATATTGTAAGAAATAGGAATCTCCACCTAATGTAATCGGGATGATTCTGTGGTTCTGTCTTGCAGGATGGGTAAAATGTCCTGCATATCCCTCATTTTCCTTACATAACAGGCATGCCGGATAACCGGATTTTTTCGCCTGACCCGCCCGGGCGATCTCCTTTGGATCTTTTTCCGGTTTGGATAAATTAATCGTAATATCAATTGGACCATATTCCGTTTCGGTCACCCATTTTTCATCCTTTGCAATCCGATCCTTTCTGATGTAATTGGTTGCGGTACTGAACCGATAATAAAAATCCGTTGCCTCTTTCGGTGAACGGGCTAATTTTTCAGCAAAGACGCTCCGTACTACACTTGGAGCAGGGGTGAGACATCCCATGATTTTAGTATCAAATAAATCCTTAGCCGTAACGGTATCCTCCTGCATAATGCCCTGCTCGTATGCATATTGAAGCATATCCTCAAGAATTTCATTTACAGGGCGGACAGATTTTATATCCTCCGGCTCTTCATATTCCGATATTCCAAACAACTCCAACAGACGATTTGTAACATACACTTCATCATCTGCTTCCACAAGCTGCGTCTCTTTACCATATTGAACCAATTCCTTTATCCAATTCGTAATCATGTTATCCCTCCTGTCTTTTTCTCCAAATACTAAGCCCGGTCTACGATGGTTTTCTGCTTATCTTATGCTTCCTCGTATCCCTTTGGATGTGTGCTGTGCCACTTCCATGCAGTCTCAATGATGGTCTCTAATTCCGCATATGCCGGTTTCCAGCCTAAAACAGTCTTCGCCTTTTCGCTTGATGCAATCAATGTAGAAGGATCTCCCGCTCTTCTAGGTTCTTCCTTTGCAGGAATTGGATGTCCGGTAACCTTTCTGGCTGTATCCACAACCTCTTTTACGGTAAATCCAACGCCATTTCCCAAATTAAAGATGTCACTCTTGCCGCCATTTGCTAAATATTTCATTGCAAGGATATGAGCCTGTGCCAAATCATTTACATGAATATAGTCTCTCACGCAGGTACCATCCTTTGTATCGTAATCATTTCCAAAGATAGAAATGCATTCCCGCTGATTGTTCGGAACCTGTAAAATCAACGGAATCAAATGGGTTTCCGGATTATGTGCCTCTCCGATCTTTCCGTTTGGATGTGCTCCACAGGCGTTAAAATAACGGAGGGATACAAAACGAAGATCATGGGCATTGGCAGTCCACTTAAACATCTTTTCCATGGAAAGCTTTGTCTCTCCATAGCAGTTGGTTGGCAGAGTACGGTCATCCTCTCTGATTGGAATATTTTCCGGCTCACCGTAGGTTGCTGCCGTGGAAGAGAACACTATCTTATCAATTCCATGCTCCACCATGCTTTCTAACAGCACCTCTGTTCCGCACAAATTGTTGTTATAATATTTCAAAGGCTTTTGCATACTTTCACCTACCTGGGAACAAGCGGCAAAATGAATCACTCCGTCTATTTTTTCTGTCTCAAACACATGATCCAAAAATGCACGATCCCGGATATCACCTTCATAAAACTTTGCATCCGGATGAATTGCTTCCCGAAAACCGGTTAACAGATTGTCCACAACTACAACCTCTTCTCCCGCCTGAATCAACTCATAAACTGTGTGGGAACCGATATATCCGGCACCGCCTAAAACTAAAATACGCATCTTTTTTCCTCCTTCATATCCTGTTCTTTACTCTATGACCTGTATACCACCGTACTTACGGATTTTCAATACACTACATGCTTTCTTACCAAAAACAGCATCCATCTTTTCCTGATAAGAAGCAACATCTTCATTCTTTACAAGCGCCTGAATCGTTCCTGCAAAACCACCACCATGTACACGGGATACGCCGCTGCCATTGGCAAGTGCGATTTCACTGATAGCAAGCGCCAAAGAAACATTCTGGTGTTCCACGTCATGATTGGAATATACATTTTGCAAATACTTATAAGAAGAATTACCTGATTCCTTTACAAGAGACAAAAAACGGTCTATATCGGCATTCTTCAATGCCTGAACCTCTTTTTTTACTCTTTCATTTTCACTGATAAAATGTAAAGCACGAAGCACGGCTCTGTCACCGCATCTTTCCCGCAGCTTATCAATGGAACCAATTAGGTCATCTATGGTCAAGCCTACCAGAACCTCTCTGTTAAAGCAGCCTGCCACCTGCTTCATCTCATAAGGAATTGCCGCATAATCTGCGGTCAGATCCGCATGACTTCCCTTGGTATCTGTAATACATAAGCTGTATCTATACTGATTCAGATCAAAATCAATCTTTTCCACAGCAGGATTTTCTATCCTTCCAAAATCCACATGTACAAGATTACCCACAGAGCATGCCATCTGATCCATTAATCCACATGGTTTTCCAAAATATACGTTCTCTGCATACTGACCGATCATGGCAATCGTTACGCTGTCAATACTGCCTTCATTATACAGATAAGAGAGAATCGTTCCGATCAAAGTCTCAAACGCAGCGGATGAAGAAAGTCCTGCGCCGATTAATACGTCACTGGTAATATATCCCTGAAAACCGCCAACTTCATATCCTCTTTCCTTTACTCCGGCAAGAACACCTTTTATTAAAGCTGTAGTAGATTCCTTTTCTTCTTCCTTTAAAGATAAATCGTCTGTGGAAATAACAATTTCGTCATATCCATCAGATACAATCCGGACAACCGGTTCCTCTAATTTTTTTATAACGGCAATAGCGTCCAAATTAATGGATGCCGCCAAAATCTCTCCATGCTGATGGTCTGTATGATTACCACCAATCTCACTTCTGCCCGGTGCACTGAAAATACAGACATCGTCCTTTCCGTACAAGGCTTCATATTTTGAAATTGCTTCTATGTAACGGTTCTTCTGATCGTCCAATCTTTCTTCGTCTACATAAATATCCAACAGTTTTTCATTCCATACGCCAGTCTCGAACTGTTCTTTTATCTTTTGGGTCTGCATAATGTACTCCTTTCTTTAACACTTTCTTTTCCATACACTAAATATATCACTTGTTTAGTAAACTGTCAACACCTGTTTACTACTTTTTTTACTTTTTTCGTGGACATTTTCTTTTGTTTGTGCTAGTATATGTTTAGTAAACATTTTCTTGCAGGAGGAATGATATGGCAACTATTCGAGATATTGCAAAGGAAGCAGGCATATCGGCCGGTGCAGTCTCCAGAATCTTAAATAATGACGCAACCCTAAGTGTTGCCCCTGAGACAAGACAGGCTGTTTTTGATATCGCCAAAAACTTAAATTATAAGAAAATCAAAAAAAATATAAAGCACGAAAAGGCAGCTTTTACATTGGGAATCGTACAATGGTTTAGTGCGGAAGAAGAATTGAAGGATAACTACTATCTTCTTGCAAGGCAAGGCATTGAGGACTTCTGTATTAAGAATGCCATTGCTATTGTAAGAGTCTTTCGAGGAGACTCTTCTGCCAAAGAACTTTTAGAGCATGTAGATGGTTTGATCTGTATCGGAAAATTCTCAAAAAAAGAAATCAAAGAATTTATCGGTATTTGTGAGAATATCGTGTTTTTGGATATGCCGGTAGAAGAATATCATATCACATCCATTTCTATGGACTTTGAACAGGCTGTATATTCGGCACTGGATTATCTTACCGGACTAAAGCATACAAACATCGGTTTCTTAGGGGGACGGGAATATGTTGGCAATCATGAACAAATCGAAGATGCCAGAGCAACCGCCTACAAGAATTACATGAAGCACAGACATATGGATTATGAAACTTATTACAGAGAAGGAGACTTTACATCCCAATCCGGATATGAAATGACAAAAGACCTGTTAGAATCCGGCAATATACCAACCGCTATTTTTGCAGCCAGTGACGCAATCGCCTTTGGCGCCATGCGGGCAATCAGGGAACAGGGACTTCAAATTCCACAAGACATTTCCATTATTGGCTTTAATGATGAGGAAACCTGCTCTTATATGAGTCCACCCCTTACTACCATTCATGCACCTGCCTATGATATGGGACAGCACGGAGCCAATCTTGTATATGTGGCATCCAACTTAAGCATTCACACACCATTAAAGGTAAAGATTCCCTGTGAACTCGTTATAAGAGAAAGCTGTTCTAAACAAAGAGATTAATATTTTTTCAGAAAATGCTCCCGGTTCGGATATACTTCCCGAAAGGCCTCAACCATGGCTTTTTGCAAGGGAGCAAATTCTTTATCCATCTTCAGAAGATGAGGCGCTTCATACGCAACCATACTGAGCTGCTCTGCTATCTTTTTTGCCACACTTTCCTCTGACAACTGACCCATGCCAAAAATTACAGAAGTAAAGCCCCTTCCCTTTGCACTGATATCAATGTACTTTAAACAGGTATGCTTTAATTCAAAAAATGTAATCTCCTGTTCCACCGGTTTCATATTATCAAAATCGTACAGATTCAATCCATGGATGACTTCAAGGGCAAGCTTCTTCTTTTTTCCGCCAATATCCGCCGAACCGCTTTCTGCAATATATTTTAAATTCATCAAATACCCTACAAAAGCATCTGTTCTTGGTTTTCTCTTACCGTATCTGGCAATCCAAAGCTTTTCCCGAATCCGGTCATCATCCGTCTTTGGCTCATGAAAGCTTTCCTGTAAAAGTGCCTGTCGTTTTTCCCCATTCATTTCAGAATAATACGCGATCATAATATTGTTTTCTGTCTCATTCATAGTTTTTGTTCCCATCCTTTACTATATCGGCAAGCTAAACCTTTATTTTTCTTTTAAATAATCCTCAACATTCGATGCATCTACCTTCTGATATGGCAGAAAGATATATCGTTCATCCTCAAACTGATATTGAGTCAGGCTGTTTCCCCAGAACAAATCCTTTGCAATATTCGCAATTTGTTCTGCCTGCCCTTCCTTGTCATTATAAACGGTTCCCTGAATCGTACCCTGTTCCACAGCCGTCAATACATAATCCAATCCGTCAATCCCAAATATAACCGGACGCCGTTCCCTGTCATAATTCAAATTGTCATACGCATCTACCGCACCGATTGCCATTTCATCATTATTGGACAGTACAAGCTCGATGGCATCCCCATACTGATGGATCAACTGGGTCATTTTATTTTCCGCCTGAGCACAATTCCAGTCTGCAAACTGGTAGCTTAACTTTTCCAGCCTGATACGATTTTCCATTAATGTCTTTACCGCACTGTCTGTACGGATAATAGCATCCTGATGTCCTGCCTCACCCTCTAACAGCACATATTGAATCTTTCCATCCCCATTCCGATCTATGGATTTGTCCGAATGGATGACATCAGCGGCAATCTCTCCCTGCATAACACCGGATTGCTTTGCATCACCACCTACATAATATAACTTATCCCATTGCATCAGATCCTGTTGTACCGGTTCTCTGTTAAAAAATATAACGGGAATATTTTCCTTTTTTGCCATCTCGATAATTCTTGAGGGCTCCGTCCGATCCACCAAATCAACGCAAAGCACATCACAACCCGCATCGATCATTTCTTCCACAACCTCATCCTGCACAGTCTGGTCGTCTTTTCCATCCCTTACAGTCATTGTAATTTTGAAATTCTCTGACTCCATTTTCTCAAAATTACTCTTAAGACAATCGGACAACGCATTAATATATAAATCATCCTGTGTATATAACACGACCCCTACACGCATAGTTGTACGGGTCACAACCTCCTGTTTTTTACAGCCGGACAATACGATCATCACAGCAACCATTATTAATGCCATTTTTTTTCTAAAACACTTCATTGTCTACCTCCGGTTCCAGCTTCTATTCATATGTAGATAAGAACTGCTGCGTTTCCGTTTTAAAAATATCATCCTTTTGTATCGCTCTGTGCTCTACCGTTACATTCTTCATTGTATAAAAACGATTTTCTAATATCCGGGATACCTCTGTAATACTATCATACCCCATATCATAAGCATCCACCATAATCAAATTCTCAATCATCTGATCGTCTACATAATATACGCATTTGATACTATTGCCAATGCCATATAATTTGGTTTTTATATTGGGATTTTGTTTATATCTTTCCCCCATCTGTTCCAGTGCATCTGTTTCCAGAGCAAACAGGTAATCCACAGATACCTGATGCTCCACCATCGTAGCAACGTCATTCTCATAGGATTTATAAATATCAAAGGATATCTTACAATTTGAATCTTCAAGTGCTGCCAACAGTCCCGCTCTCCGCTTCTTTGTACTATCCATTTCCTTAATTCCGTTGATAATACCCACGGATACTTTTGTATCTTCCGCTCCGTGTTTTTTCAAAAATGCTTTTCCCAGCTCATAACCCATGGCATAATCATCCGGTAATACCTGGGGAATCTCTGTTTTTTCTTCCAGACCGTTTGCAACCAATATGACCGGTTTTTGTCTGCTGATTTCATATAACATCGTATCCACATCTTTTCCCGGTGCTGCCTGCACAATAAAAGCATCCACCTGATTATCCAATTGTTCATAGATTAGGTTCTTCTCTTCCTCTGCATTCTCAATCTCATCTGTGTTACAAATAATCAGATGAAGGTTTTTCATATTTGCTGCCTGCTTCAAACCATTGATAAAAGAATCCCATTTCTCATCACCGGAATTTTCAACAATAACAGCAACCCTTTTTTGCGGAGGTTCATCCTGAAAAATATTTCTTATAAAAAAAACAACTAATAACCCCAAACACAGTTCAGCCAATAAGAATGTTATCCGATTCTTCTTCATAATCCTTTACCCTTTCCAGATTTTTGACCGTTCTAATTCATCACAATTTTCTTTTGTATAAGGAATTGCCGGTAAATGAGCGGTTACGGTCGTTCCTTCATCCGGTTCACTTTCAACCGATAATCCATATTCTGTGCCAAACATCAGTTGGATTCTTGAATGTACATTAATAAGACCTACACCGGAACCATGCTTCGGTACCTTCTGGTTATCCGTAAGAATATTTTCCACATCTTCTTTCCGCATACCCATACCATTATCTTCTACCGAAAGATAAATGCTGTTATCTTCCATTCTTCCTTTGATAATGATTCTTGCATCATCATCCTCATCCATATCACACACACCGTAATAAATTGCATTTTCCAGAATCGGCTGCAATATCAGTTTAACGGTACAATACCGATAAATCTCCTCGTCCACCTGATATTCCATAACAAACCGGTCTTTATAACGAAATTTCTGAATATTCATATAGCTTCTGCAATGCTGCACTTCATCCTCGATACTGATGATGGTTTTTCCCTTTGACAAACTGATTCGAAAAAGCTTTGCCAGCTCAGATATCATAAATACCGCATCCTCATTTTTATTACCCTCTATCATCCATGTGATAGATTCCAACGTATTATAGAGAAAATGAGGATTAATCTGGCTCTGTAATGCATCCAGTTCACTTTTTCTCCGTTCGTTCTGCTGTTCCACAATTTCTTTCATCAAAAGCTCAATTTGTTCGTAAGATTTTTGAACAGAATTTCCAAGGTGACGGATTTCAGAAGATCCCCCGATGTAAATATCCGGTTTTTCTCCTGCCTCATAAGCTTTAACAGATGCATCCAGCTTTAAAATCGGACTTGATATTTTTCTTGTAACAACCTTATTTACAAACAAAATCATCATAATCAATAAAGTAACAATCGCCAAAATATAAAATTGGAAGCGGCGAAGGTTATCCGTTTTCAGATTTTTAGGAACTACGCCTACCAATTTCCATCCGGTATAGGAAATCGTATTCACAATAACGGTTCTCTTATTTCCGTTCCCATCCAATTCATTATCATATATTTCATCTTCACGGTCCGCAATATCAGTCGTGTTTTCCCAAAACAATCCGTGGCTCATCTCCATGGAACGGGGATGATATATAATATTTCCATCACTATCACACAAATAAAAATATCTTCCGTTACTTTCGCTGTTTGCCAAATCAATCAAATCAAAAATATTGGAATACTTCATATCTACCAGCAAAACACCATTTTCCGGCTTTTCACCATCTATAATATCAACGGAACGGCTAAGCGAGATTACTTTGTGATACCGGTAAGAGTCATCATGAAAGAGATTCTGGATATGGGGTGTGGAAAAGTGCATATTCTCGATTTCCCCTAATGCGTCCCGATACCAGACCTGATTCGTAATGTCTACATCTTCTTTTTGGGAGATAACCGGCTCTGCCACAATCAAATTTCCCGCCATATCATATAAAGCAATACTTTGTATTTTCTCTTTATTCAATTCATAAAGAAGACTCAGTTCCTGATTAAATTCCGAACTGGACACATCTAATTCCTGAATAACGTTATAGTTGATTGTATTGGAAAGCTGTCTCATACTCTTTAAATTATATTCTATGGAATTCACCATGCTTTTCATGGAATTTTGCGTATCCTGTACTTCCGTCTGCCGAATCGTCAATTCATAACGATTGTAAAGCAACAAACCCATGGAAACGGATGTAACCACAGTAAGAACCGTAAGCACTGTCATAATCATAGATTGAATATCAAATTCTTTATTTTTTATTTTTCTAATCATATATTATTTCCTTGTATGCTCCAGGCGATATTTTGATGGTGACATACCAAACTTTCTTTTAAATACATAACTGAAATAATTGGCATCCACATATCCTACATGTTCTGCAACCTCATAGCTTTTCTCACTGGTTTCCAAAATCAGATGAAGAGCCTGTTCCATTCTGTAATCTGTCAGATATGTAATAAAGGATTGTCCTACTTCCTTCTTAAAAACAGATGAAAAGTAAGAATTCGAGACCCCAACCTTTGAACATACCATATCCAACGATAAATCCGGATCTGCATAATGATCTCTTACCATATTTTTTGCTTCCGTAATTAAATAACGAAGGGAAGACGTTCTTGCATTTTTCAATTCATCACTTATGGATAATGCCACATGAATAATCCAGTTTGTCAAGGTCTGATCGTCCATCTGGGGAACTGCTTCGTAGGGATTCTTAATGTCTCCGATATGTTCCTCAAACTGCAAATAATTATTCCCACAAAACCGGTATAAATGTCCTACAATCTCCATGGTGGCAAAGTTATACTGATTCACTGTTTTTGCCATCTCCCGCAGACGTTTTACCATCTTAACAACAGCTTTTTCAATATCTTCACGAACACCCAAATGAATCGCCTTAAACAGCTCGTTCATCCGGATATCCTCTAACTGCATGGATAACTCCTGTCCCTTTGGGGCAATATCTCCAATATAGATTGAACGTCCGGTTCCGTATATTACTCTGTATGAGATTGCTTCCCTTGCACCCTCATAAGAAGAGTGTATCTCATGAATATCACTACAGGCTTTACCGATTCCCGCAGTAACTACCGCATTCAGAAAACGATTCGCCCATCTGCAAAACCAGTCGCAGTCATCCGTCAACTGGGAAATCAGCTCCTCCGAAGGTAACTGTGCCAGCATGACAACATTCCCAAGATACGTAAAAACTTTTATTTTCCATCGTTCTTCAAATTTTTCCTTTGCCTCCCGCTGCAGAGACATGGCAAGCAGCAACGGCGTCATCCCCTCCGGGATACGACTTTCGGATGCATGAAAAATTACACTGCAGTAATAAGGTCCGGTCAGGGAAATCTGATATGCCTCCATCAGCTTATCCACATCCAGCTCCTGCACCCTTCCTTCCAATAAAGAGCAGTAAAAGTTTATCTGCAACAGCTCTAAGGATTCCATGTAATACTGCTGCAGCTTTTGGATATTTAATTTTTCGTCTCTTTCTTTGTCCAAATTGTTTTTCAGACGGTTCATACAATTCGAAAGCTCAGCAGAATTTACCGGCTTCAAAACATATTCCTCAACTTCCAGATGAACCGCTTCTTTTGCATATTCAAACTCATCAAAACCGGTCAGTATCATAATCCGGACACTGGGATTATCTTCTTTTAATTTTCTGGCTAATTCCAAACCATCCATATAGGGCATCTTAATATCCGTAATTACCACATCCGGCTGTGTTTTTTCCGCAACCTCTAAAGCTTTTACACCATTTTGTGCTTTTCCGATCACCTCAAATCCCAATCCTGCCCAGTCAATTTTATGTTCAATGACATTCAAAACCTCTTCTTCATCATCCACAAGAAGTACTTTATAAGTCCGCATGTTTTTCCTCCTGTCAGATATTTGTATTATTATAACGTATATTTGAAAAAAAGACACGAATTTACATAAAATAAATCCGTGCCTTTTCCATTGTGTCAAAAAGAAATTATTTTTTCTTTACATACTTAAGACAGTCAAGTGTTACCGCTGCAAGAATGATGATACCTTCAAAAATGAACTGGAGGTTTGTATCAATACCTAAAATTGTAAGTGCGTATGTAAGAGATGTAAAGATCAATACACCGGTTACAACGCCGGAAATTTTACCAATACCACCGGTAAATGATACACCACCAACTACACAGGCTGCAATGGCATCCATATCCCAGCCTTGTCCGTAAGCTGCACTACCGGAACCAATCATTCTGTTACATTCGAGCCATGAACCAAATCCGTAAAGGATACCTGCAAGAATGAACGCACCAAGGGTAACCTTAAATACGGAAATACCTGAAACTGCTGCTGCCTCCGGATTACCTCCTACTGCATACAGATTCTTACCAAATGTTGTTTTGTTCCAGATAAACCATACTACAATAATTGCTACAACTGCCCAAAGAATAATGGTTGGGAAGTTTCCGATTCTCGGAATGAAGATGTTCGGAATCTCTGCATCAATGGCACCAAATGATACACCCTTTGTTGCGTAAGTAACAAGTCCGAAGATAATCAACATGTTTGCCATGGTGGAAATAAACGGATGCATCTTAAACTTCGCCATAAAGAAACCTGCAATGGTTGCAAATACGGTTGTGAAAATTACACACATAACAAGGGCAAGAATCGCTCTTCCTACTACCGGAATTCCACCGAAGTCAAAAATGTGACCAAATACAGCACCGGTATTAATACCATTGTGCATTATAATCGTAGCGGTTACCATACCCATACCAACCATACGTCCTACAGATAAGTCGGTACCGGTTAAAAGAATCAATCCGGCAACACCTAACGCAAGGAACATACGAGGAGAAGCCTGCTGTAAAATATTCAAAATGTTTGTTAACGTAAACAACTGTGTATGCTTTACAACCGGTGTAATAATACACAATGCAATGAAAATTAAAATGATAACAATGTAGAGTCCGTTTTTGTATAAGAACTGTGACGTGTTAAATGTATATTTGTAATTTTCAAAATTCTGCGCCTGCTTTTGTGCAAAGGTAAACTTCGACATTCTAAGCAAATCAATCAAATGATATTTGTGAGTATATGCATCATGCTTTCTGTCCTTTATCTCCTGCAGCTTTGACTCATGAGACATCTGGGCATCAAAGAGACGATTCTTATATACATACTTTTCGTCCTTGATCTCACTTTTATCCGTCAACTTACTGATCAGTTTCTCATGCTCATCCTTCAATGCACTGCAGATTTTCTTGTATTCATCATTCTCAATTTCTTTTTCTGCCTCACAGCTTTTAACAACCTTCTGATAATAATCCGCATCATAATGCTCTGACAGATATTTCTCTGCTTCTGCGATCAAACGGGAAATCTTTTCCTTGTTTGCGGCCTCAACCTGTTTTGCCTTTTCAAGATTTTTCTTATCCTGCTGTATCACAGCATTCTTTTCATCTTTAGTGTAATTTTTATTTTCTTTTGCAAGCGCCATATGGTTTCTGTAGTATTGTACCTTATCTGAACCATCTACTCTTAATGCATCTATCTGGGCTTGTAATTTTCCGATATGTTCATCAATCGGCTTTAATAATTTTTCTTCGTCTTCAACCGAAAGAATTCTGACATCCTTTGCCATAGTCCATTCTCCTCTCCATTACAAATATTTTGCACTGAGTCTTAACAACTCTTCCTGATTTGTCTCTTTTGTATTAACGATGCCAGCCAAATGTCCATTGGACATAACACCGATTCGGTTCGTGATACCGAGAATTTCCGGCATTTCAGAGGATACAACAATAATTGTTTTTCCCTGCTTTGCCATCTGGATGATCAACTCATAGATCTCGTATTTTGCACCTACATCAATACCTCTGGTAGGATCATCCATCATAAATATATTCGGTGAACGTTCCAGCCATTTTCCAAAGATAACCTTTTGCTGATTACCACCGGAAAGATTGGAAATCATATCATCCGGTCCCATACATTTTGTATGCATAACACGGATTTCTTCTGCTGTCGCTCTTACCATCTCATCATTTGACAATGCAAATCCCGCTTTATAATGGTTCATATTTGCAATTGTTGTATTGAATGTAATGTCTGCTTTTAAGAAAAGTCCATCCGCTTTCCGTTCCTCTGTAATCAATGCGAAACCATGATCCATCGCATCCTTTGGGGAATGGAAATTCATAAGTTTTCCATTATAGTAAACTCGTCCGGCAGCTCTTGTTCGAATACCAAAAATGGTTTCTAGAAGTTCTGTACGACCAGCCCCTACTAATCCATATAAACCAAATATTTCTCCTTTTTTTACATCAAAGGTAATATCCTGAAGCTTTGGTGCATATTTGGTAGATAAATGTTCCACTGAAAATACAACCTCTCCCGGAGTATTATCAACCGGAGGAAAACGATTATCAAGAGAACGACCAACCATTGCAGATATCAACTCATTCATATTGGTATCCTTGCTATCCTTTGTCATAACAAGAGAACCATCTCGAAGAACAGATATCTGATCACAAATTTCAAAAATCTCATCCATTTTATGAGAGATATAAATTAATGAAATTCCCTGTGACCGTAACTGTCTCATCATTTTGAACAGCTTCTCTACCTCAGGTGCTGTCAAAGAGGATGTCGGTTCATCTAAAACAATCACCTTAGAGTTATACGAAATTGCCTTTGCAATTTCACACATCTGTCTTTCTGATACAGACATGGATTTCATTGGTTTTGTCAGATTTACTGTAATGCCAAGCTTACGAAACAATTCCGATGCTTCTTTTTTCATTCGATTTTCATCGATTACGCCTAATGAATTTTTAGGATATCTTCCTAAAAACAAGTTATCCACGACGCTTCTTTCCAGACACTGGTTTAATTCCTGGTGTACCATTGCAACTCCATTTTCCAGTGCGTCCTTCGGTCCGGAAAAATTAATTTCCTTTCCGTCTAAAATTATTGTACCTTCGTCTTTTTGATATGTACCAAAAAGGCATTTCATCATTGTCGATTTACCGGCACCATTTTCACCCATAAGTCCCATAATGGAGCCCTTTTTAACATCCAAATTGATGTGATCAAGCACCTTGTTTCTTCCGAATGATTTACTCATGCCGCAAATCGATAAGATTGTATCTTTCTTATCTTCTGCCATACCATTTCTCCTTTTAGAAAAAGGAGGGTGTCAGGGGTTTCTGACGCCCTCCGGGCTTCTTGCGTTATATCTGAAACCTGATTACTGTTTCAAAATAGAGGTATAAGATGATGCATTATCTGTCTTAACCATGTTAATTGCAAATGCGTCATATTCACTTGGGTTGCCTAAACGGTTTGTAATGTTAGACTCTGTCTGTCCATCACCACCGATGTAATCAACCTTTAAGTTTAATAAATCATCGTAGTTCTCAAGAAGTGGCTGATATGTTGAGCTTAAGAAGTTATCAGAAGCATTGTAAATATTTAACCAAACCTTCTTCTCAGGACTTGAAGATGAATCAAGCTGCTTAGAAACCTTGTCATATACCTTTGTAGAATCTGTAAAGTCCTGATAGTTATCGGCTGTTACAGCTACGTTTAATGCATAGTAAGATCTCTCTTCTTCACTGTATCTGTAATCAACACCTTCCTCTAACTGGTTGCCAGCTTCATCTGCTGTTCCGATACCTGTATCAACATCTACACCATCTAATGCATTACGAAGTACTCTTAATGTTAAATATGCCTGAACATCTGCATGCTGTGAAATTGTTCCGCCATAACCTTCTGCAATAGCTGCTACAGCATCACTGTTTGCATCATATCCAAAAGTAGGAACCTTGTTATCCTTAGCCCATGCATTGAACATTGACATTCCCATACCATCATTATTTGATACTACAACATCGATTTCATCACCGAATGATGCTGACCATGTTCCGATTGCATTTCCGGCTGTTGCTGCATCCCATGTAGCACCTGCTGAGTTTTTCATTTCCTGAGAAGCCAGCTCACGAACCGTATATGTCTTTCCGCCAACCTCGATTTCTGCATCCTTAACAACTGTTGCAGAACCATCTGTATTGGTACCTGCAGGACTTGCATCTACTGCTCCGTCTGTCTCAACACCGGTTCCAAGTGCGGAACGAACACCACGGGTACGGGCAATGGAATCATTATGTCCGATATCACCGATTGCAAGTACATAACCAATTACGCCATCTCCGTTACGGTCAATGTTTTCTGCATTTTTTGTGATGTAATCAAGTACCATCTGACCCTGAAGTTCAGCACCCTGATTTGCATCAAATCCAACATAATATGTCTTGTCATTAAAGTTAAGCGCTGTCTTGTCAAGTTCACCTGTTGAACTGTTAGATGGCTGACGGTTGAACCATACAAGTGGTTTGTCAGCATTTGCTCCTCCTGATGATGATGAACTAGAACTTGAGCCTGTTCCTGAAGCTGATCCACAGCCTACAAGGGAAACAGAAAGTGCGGCTACCGCCAGCAATGGTAATAATTTGTGTTTTTTCATATTTCTTTCCTCCTATGATAAATATTTTTCCGTCTCTTTGACTATACTCATTATATTTTTTTATCCACTAAAAAAACATAGAAAATTTTTGTGTAAACAGAGAAAATTTTGTGTATTTTATATTATATCTATAAATTTTTCAGGTTTTTTGTATGCAAATTTACATAAATGACGAAAGCATCACCTCTTCATTCATAAAATATCCTATAAAAATCCATGCCATAAGCCATGTTTTTTCCACACTATTTCACGAAAGACAGTGACGAGGTACTCTTCGTGAGTCCCCCTCCGGTCAGCGAGCGTCAAATGCACCGCATAAATGCGTGCATTTTCCTTGTCGTCATAACAAACAAAAAGAACGCATGATAAAACTCATGCGTTCCCTTCCTTATAAATATAACTATATGATTCTTTATACGGTTTGTTCCTCTGTCAAATCCGGCATCTGTTTTTTCTTATTAAACAGCTCATAAATACACGGAACAACAAATAAGGTTAATAAGGTTCCATAGGTTAATCCACCGATTACAACCAGCGCCATCGGCTGTGCCATATCTGCTCCCATACCAAATCCGACTGCCATCGGCAGCAAACCTAAAATCGTTGTCAACGCTGTCATAATAATCGGTCTTAGTCGATTCTTTCCCGTTGTTACGATTGCACTTTGCAGCTCCATACCCTCTTCTCTTAACTGATTAACGGAATCCACAAAAACAATACCGTTATTTACGATGATGCCCGCCAGCATAACCATTCCGATCATCGCAATGATACTGACATCATTTCCCGTCAGGAATAATGCTGCAAAGCCACCGGTAAAGGCAAGTGGTAATGTAAACATGATAATAAACGGACTCTTTAATGACTGGAACTGTGCTACCATAATCAAATACATAAAGGCAATTGCCAGTATCATCATCAACATAACCTGACCCATGGCTTCCATAACCGTTTCATTTTCTCCATTATATTCGATGCTGTAGCCTGCCGGCAGTTTCATCCGGTCTACAATTTTCTTTACCTGATTCGAAACAGCGGTTGTTGTATAACCATCCTTGATCTGTCCGCTTACTGTTACAAAACGTACCTGATTGATTCTGGAAATGGAAGACAAGGACTGTGCATCCTCTACATCTGCAATTTCACTAACCTTGACGTCTACGGTTTCTTCTCCTTTTTTGCCTTCCATTACAATATTCTTCACATCATCTAAATCATACTGTTCCTCAGTCTCATTTTTTACATAAACAGGATACTCTCTATCCGCTGTATCTAAGGTTGTTGCCGAGTTTGATTCTGCTAATACACCCTGCACCTTCTGATACACCTGGGCAACGGTCAAGCCATATTCGGCCGCCTTGTCCTTGTCTACAACAATCCGGTATTCCGGCACTGCATCTTCCACACCATTATTAATTTCCTCTAAGCCTTTTACTTTTTCAAGCTTCTTGCCTACATCCGTTGCGATTTCCTGTAATTTGTCCAGATCTTTACCCTGAATCTGAATGGATACACCTGAAGTCATGAGAGCGCTCATATCCATGCTGGATGCCGATACGGATATTTCACAATCCATATCCTTTGTTTTATCCAATATCATATCTGCTATTTCCTGATTGGTATGGGTCTTGTCCTCTTTACATTCAATATAGTAGCTGACTGTATCAATGGCATCATCCGAACCGATACCAAGCATTGACGTAGAGCTTCCTCCAACCAGGGCTCCCACGGTTTTGATATCTTTTATTTCCAATACTTTGTCAATCACCTCATCCGACATCTTTGCGGTTTCCTGTAAGGTCTTTGTCTCCTCCGGCATGGTAAGTGTCATGGTCATCTGGGTAGAATCCATTTCCGGTATAAATGAAAATCCCTTTGAAATCGACAATGCCGTGAATCCCGCAAATAATACAATTACCGCAATAAATAAAATTATTTTGTGTTTTAACACCACCGGTAGGAAATCTGCATATTTTTCACTCAGACGGCGAATCAGCTTATTTTCCTTCTCCGATACTTTCGTAAAGGTTTTAGAAGCAACCATAGGAACAAATGTAATTGCTACGATCAAGCTTGCCAACAAAGAATAAGCAATGGTTAATCCCATATCTGTAAACAACTGCTTTGTAATACCTGTTGTAAATACAATCGGAAGAAATACACACACGGTTGTAAGGGTGGATGCGGTAATCGCACCTACCATCTGTCCCGCACCCTTAATTGCTGCATCTTTTACGGAAAATCCCTCGCTTCTTAATCGGTATATATTCTCTATTACAACAATGGAATTATCCACTAACATACCAACACCTAATGCAAGTCCGGAAAGGGAAATGACGTTCAGGGTAACATTGCTGAAATACATCATAACAATAGCAAATACCAAAGAAACCGGTATGGACACTGCAATGATTCCCGTCGGTCTGATGTCCTTTAAGAACAACAGCAATATAAGAATTGCCAAAATCGCACCAAGTAACAGGTTTTCCAAAACGGAACTGGATACAAGATCAATATACATTCCCTGATTCATTAAAGTCGTAAAAGATACGGCTTTATTATTTTTGCTGATTTCATCAAACTTATCCGTTAACCGGTCTGCAACATCCTTTATGGAATATTCATTCTGCTTTGCAATGGAAAGTATGACACCCGGATTTCCGTTTACTGATGTATACATCGTATCCGAATTATCTCCGATAAACACATCTGCCACATCACAAAGGCGGATGGGATCCAATCCATCCATATTCATATCCAGCAAAACAAAATCCGATAAGGAGTCCACATCATCAAACTTGTTGCCTACTCTTACAAGATAATCCACATCATCTTCCGTAACATATCCTGCCGGGAAATCAAAGTTTTGGGCTGTTAACATTCCTTTGATCAAATCCGTAGATATAATTTCTTCCATATCTGCGCCGCTGTAAGCCGCATCCTTTGAATCCTCAAAGGTCTGCATCTGATCTTCCAGTTCTTTTTCTCCCTGCTCCAGCTGAACCTTGGATGCCGTTAACTGACTCTGGGTTTCCTGCTGTTTTATTTTCAGTTTTAATTTCCCTTCATCAATGGCTGCCTTTCCATCGGAAATTTTAGCCAGATTCGTTTTAATGGTTTCCTTTCCCTCCTGAATCTTTGCAAGACCGCTTTTTACCTCCTGTAACTGGCTCTTTAAAGAACTGATATAAGAAGATAAATTAGAAAAGGTTACCGGATTACCGGCCGCATCTGTTAAATTCATTTCGGAAAGCTGCTGTTCCATCTGGGCTATCGTTGCCTCTAACGCGGCAATCTGTGCTGCGTAGGCTGCCTGCTCCTCCTCACTTGCAGCTGCCATCAATGCCTGTAAAGAATTTCTGCTGCTGACTGCGGTTGTATATCCCTCCTGCAACTGCTGTAAACCTGTTATTGCGGATTCCAATGAAGTCTGTGCCTGTGTAAGGTCTGCCTCCTGCTGCAACAGCTGTTCATAAGCTGCGTTTAATTCATCCTCTGTCTTTAACAATCCAAGCTTGGAATTATCAATCTCAATTTCCGCCTGAGCAAACTGGGAATATGCCTGACTCTCTCCCGATGCCAGCTGGCTTTTTCCACTGTTAATCTTAGCCTCTGCATCATCAATAGCTTCCTGAGCTTCCTGAAATTTATCATCCAGAGCTTTTTTCACCTTTTTATTAACAGCCTTTACTTTATCCTGCCGAATTACCACCTGAACCGATTCTTCCACAACACCCAGAGCTGTTACAGAAGCTACACCCGATACGCCCTCTAACTCCGGACTGATGGTATCATTCACATAATGACTTAACTCAATACTGTCAGCATCCTTCATATCCACTGCCGCCACCATAACCGGCATCATATTAGGGTTTAACTTCATAATAATCGGATTTCCCACACTATCATCAAAATAACCCTTAATCTGATCCAGATTCTCACGCATATCAATGGTTGCCGCATCCATATTGGCATCAGACTCAAACTCGACCATAACCATAGAATAATTATCCGAAGATGAGGATTGTATGTTTTTTACATTATCAATGGTTGCAAGAGCCTGTTCAACCGGCTTTGTTACTCCCGTCTCAACCGCCTCCGGACTGGCACCCGGATAGGTTGTCAGAACAATGGCATAGGGAAGTTCCATGGATGGAAGCAGATCTACCGTCATTTTGGTATATGCTACCACACCTAAAATTATAATCAACACAATACCAACAATGACTGTATAAGCCTTTTTTACACTAAATTTTGCTATCATTTGATCCTCCTTATTTTATATTATTCTATCGTAAAAACCGCTTCTGATTTTTCTATAAGAATCCTTGCTCCCGTGGCTTCCACTAAAAGCTTTTCTATCCGATTATAATCATCATAGGGAATCTCAACCTTTAATCTGACATTTTCCCCATAATCACTATCTATGATTTTTATGTTTTCACTGTTTAACAAATACTGTACTTTTCCCAGATCGTTGTAATTTACCAAAGCATCAACGGGAATGACTAATTGTTTTTTAACAATTTCCGTTGCCCGGATACATGCTTTTGCCGCATCGGTATAAGCACGTACCAATCCTCCCGTTCCAAGCAGCGTTCCACCAAAATATCGGGTTACAACAATACAGACATCACAAAGCCCCGCACCATTGATAACCTCCAATATGGGTTTTCCTGCTGTCCCCCCGGGCTCTCCGTCATCGGAAAATTTTAATGTAGACTGTTGCTCTCCAAGTACATAAGCGAAACAATTATGTCTTGCATCATAATGCTTCTTTTTTATTTCCTGAACAAATGCATTTGCATCAGCTTCTGTTTCCGCATGACATATATAACCAATAAACCTGGATTTTTTTTCTGTAATCTCGTCGGTTCCGGGCTGTAAAACCGTTTTATAATCTTTTACCATTCATCTACCTCTATCATGTTAAATTGTGTTCCTTCAACTTTCTTTCTACAAGTAGTTGTGTTATCCTCAGTTATCATACCAAATATTTAATTGAATTTCCACTAATTCCATCTACCGATTTTTCTATTCCGATTCAAAATACTTTCCCTAGTCAAGTTTTTCATTTTTATTATACAGGGACATGGATTTTTGTCAATTTAATTTCATTCTTTTTGACTGCTGTATAAACTACTGCATTATCGACAATAATTTGATATAACCTACAATTGAAAATTTACATGTATCTTGTTACAATGTAATTAATTTTACCTTTTTGGACAGATAATTCAGAATTAGGAGGCATTCCATGAATTTTTCAAAATATAGCACAAAGAAAAAACAAAAAAGACTCATATCCAAAGGAACAAAAAGCAAGAATAAAATTATCTATATTCTATACAAATCCATACTGGTTATTTTCTTTATGGGGATTTTAGCCGGTATCGGAGGCGGCATCGGCATGTTTTCTGCCATAATCGACAAAGCTCCTGATATTAGTGATATCAAGGAAAGCGTCAAATTGGAAAACTTCCAAACAAAGATATACGATGCCAACGGTGCGGAATTAACAACCCTTTCCACTGCAAATTCCAATCGTGTATATGTGGAATATGCCGACATTCCCGATGATATGGTAAACGCCTTTATTGCTGTTGAGGATGAACGTTTCTGGACCCATAACGGTGTCGATCCCCGGGGAATTGTCCGAGCATTTGTAGTTGGTATCAAGAATCGAAACTTTTCAGAAGGTGCTTCGACCATCACCCAGCAGTTAATTAAAAACCAGATTTTTAATGTTGGCTTAAATGAATCAACCTTTATGGATTCCCTGAAGAGAAAAATCCAGGAATGGTATCTGTCTATAGAATTGGAAAAACAGGTAGATAAGAAGGATATTTTGGAATTATACTTAAATGCAATCTATTTGGGTCAGGGTGCAAACGGTGTAAAAACTGCTGCCAAAACATATTTTGACAAAGAGGACCTAAATGAATTGACATTATCGGAATGTGCGGTGATTGCAGCGATTACCCAAAGTCCTACGGAATTTGACCCGGTATTGAATCCGGATAATAACAAAAAAAGACGGAATATTGTTCTACAAAAAATGTTAGATCAGGATCTTATAACCAAACAGGAATATAAAACCGCAATCGCGGATAACACATATGCCAGAATATCCGTTAACCATGATGATGAACAGAACAAGTCATACAATTCCTACTATATTGATTCTGTTATTACTTCCCTTACGGATCAATTGGTAAATGAATTGGGATATACGGAAACACAGGCATTTAACGCAATCTATTCCGGAGGTCTTAGCATTTATATTAACCAGGATGCCCAGATTCAGGAAATCTGCGATAACGAAATTAATAACCCGGATAATTACCCAAGCAGTACAAGCGTTGCACTTAATTACGCATTAACGCTTTCCGATCCGAAAACAGGTGAGCTTTATAATTATTCCAGCAATCATCTGATTAATTATTATAAGGAGAAAACACAAAACTCAAAATATAATTTAATCTATTCCAGTGAGGAAACAGCCCGTGCGGCAGCTGATGAGTACAAGGCTTACATTATAAAACAAACCGGTTACAAAGAATACGCAGAATCATTTTCAACAACCATACAGCCGCAGTCTTCCTTTGTTATCATTGACCAGTCAAACGGTCAGGTTAAGGCAATTTGCGGAGGACGTGGAGAAAAAATCGGAAACCTTACCTTAAACCGTGCTACCGATTCCAAACGACAACCGGGTTCCACATTCAAGGTATTGTCTACCTATATTCCTGCATTGGATACGGCTGGTATGACTTTGGCAACCAGCTTTATGGATGAGCCTACCAACTACAGCAACGGAACACCGATCAAGAACTGGTACGGAGGATACAGAGGACAGCAGACAATCCGAACCGCTATCAAGGATTCCATGAACATCATCACTGTAAAATGTTTTCAGGAAGTAACACCTCAGGTAGGATATGATTATCTTTGCAATATGGGAATTACAACCTTGAAAAACGGAGAAACAACCATTAACGGAATTCCGGAAAACGACATTAACGAATCTATGTGTCTGGGAGGATTAACAGACGGTGTCACCAACCTTGAACTAACCGGTGCATTTGCTACCATTGCAAATCAGGGGGCATATATCAAGCCTACCTTCTATTCCAAGGTTTTGGATCATGACGGTAACATCCTAATTGATAATACACCAAAGCCGAAACAGGTTATAAAAGAAACAACTGCATGGTTGATCAATAATGCCATGCAGGATGTTGTTACATCGGGTACCGGTACCGCAGCCAGACTTTCCAGCGGAATGGTGGTTGCAGGAAAAACCGGTACTACATCAAGCAATTACGATTACTGGTTCTGTGGTTCCACACCGTATTACACTGCAAGTATATGGATGGGTTATGATTCCAATACAAACTTCTCCAACAGTAACACCCATAAGGTTATCTGGAGAAAAATCATGGATCAGATTGTATACGAAAAAGGTCTGGATACTTCCGCAACCTTTGTGAAACCGGACGATATCGTAACTGCAACCGTATGTGCAACATCCGGTCTGCTTCCGGTTCCGGATCAATGTAATGTAACCAAAACAGAATACTTTGCAAAAGGAACAGAGCCAACAGAAACCTGTGATATTCATCAGACCATCAGGCTGTGTGAGGATTCTCATTACAGAGCAACTGACTATTGTCCGAATGTAAGATTATACCATTATACGATTGATGAAAACGGACAACTGACGCTGGCAGAAGGTTCTTCCGGATCCTTCCCGGAAGACTATAACCGAATCAGCTGTCCAATCCATACCTCGCCAAGCTCTACGGAGAGTCCATCTACTTCAGAGACTGTAGATGACTGGTCCGTTCCAACCTTTAATATATCCGTGAGTGCTGAAGGCGGAGGCTATATAACCGGTCCTACCCAGGGCAAGCTGGGGGATTCTATAACCCTCTCTTTTATTGCAAATGATGGATATGCCATTTCAAATGTAACCATAGACGGTGTGGCAAAGGGTGCCATATCCACCTACACATTTACCAATCTTGGAAATCATCACACTGTTGTCGCTACCTTTGAACCGATTGACGATCAGCCGTAACAGCAAATACACAGCACTTATAAGGCGGAAGATTCTTAAAAGAATCCTCCGCCATTTTTATTTTGTCATTTTCGGTTGGAAAACAAGGGATGCCAGATAAGAAAATATAATTGCCGCAGAAGTTCCCACAGCCGCCATTTTAAAGCCACCCCGGAATAATCCGATAAATCCGTCCTGATCTACCGCTTCTTTGATTCCTTTCCATAAATTATATCCAAAACCGGTAAGGGGAACCGAAGCCCCGCTGCCTGCAAATTCCAGAAACGGTTCATAGATTTGTAAAGCACCTAATATTGCACCGGAACAAACCAAGATTACCATAATCCTGCCCGGCATCAGCTTTGTTTTTTCCATGAGAATCTGAGTCACTACGCAAATCAGTCCGCCAACTACAAACGCTTTAAGAAAATCCATTCTGTCTCCTTTCTATTACAACACCATGAGCAATTCCCGGTACCGATTGCCCCTCGTTATAGCTTACCGTGGAAAGCAGGGCACCGGTAGGAACAAACAAAATCCTGTTCAGACGTCCCTCTTCAAATTCCTTCATAATCTTTCCTGCCAATGTTACTGCACTACATCCACAGCCGGAGCCACCGGAATGGGTATCCTGATTCGGATTATCGAATATTTCCATACCACAGTCTCTGTGGACGCCGGAAATATCAAACCCCTGATCGTACAGCAGCTTACACAAAATATCATGTCCGACTTCCCCTAAATCTCCTGTAATAATTGCATCATAATCCTCCGGCAAACATTCAAAATCCTTGAAATGCTGATATATGAGATTTGCCGCAGCCGGTGCCATACAGGCGCCCATGTTCATGGAATCCTTGACCCCATAGTCCACGACAATCCCTGTTGTAATGCCTGAAATCTGCACATCCCCATATTCCTTGGAAAGCACAAATGCACCACATCCCGTTACTGTCCATGTGGAAGACATAGGTCTCTGATTACCATACTCTAACGGAAAACGGAACTGTTTTTCCGCACTTCCGAAATGACTGGATGCCACAGCAAGCACCGTATCTGCATATCCGCCATCCACGGTCATAGACGCCAAAGATAACGCCTCTCCCATGGTAGAACAGGCTCCGTAAAGACCAAACAAAGGAATTTCAAACTCCTTCACTCCAAAGGTAGTTGCAATTAACTGACCCAATAAATCTCCGGAAAAGAGATAGCGGATGTCCTCCGGCTTTAATTTTGCCTTCATAAGACTCCTTAATATGGTTTGCCGTACCATTTCACTTTCTCCCTCTTCCCACGTGTTTTTACCAAAGGTAGCATCTTCATATATGACATCAAAATAATCCTTTAACGGACCTGCTCCCTCTTTTGGACCTACGATACAGGCAGAAGCCATAATGTAAACAGGATTCTTTAACGAAATACTATGTTTTCCTCTTTTTATCATATTATCCACAAATACCTCCTTATAAAACAGCAAAAGGTGTTACTGTCAGTAACACCTTTCTAATCATTATTATATTTCTTTTTGCTGTGAATATACACGGCATAGGGATAATTCATCTGCTTATACCGGCTTAAATAGGAAGCATAAAATCATCATGCCTCGCCGCTTACCATCCATGGAGAAGGCTGAGCTACCATTATGCTTCTCTTGTCACTCTTTGAAATGGCAATCTGCAAAACCTCTGTATTTTTTATATTGTATTTTTCAAATATATTTTTGATACTTACAAGCATATTAAGCTCCAAAGTATAGATAATAAACTGCATTTGCGGATTTACCTCTAATAAAACCTTAATCTCATCCTCCAAACGTTCAGAAGCAACAATAAATGCAAGCCTAGGTGTGGGAACATCCTTTAAATTCTCCTGACAAAGCTTCGGAATAATATTCACATTATGTACACCGAACTTGCTGACATTATCCTGCAGGGAACGCATATCTCTTTCATCCGGTTCCACAGCAATGATCGTACCCTCACTGGCTTCTATTGCAGCTTCAATTACAATACTTTCACCGCTTACAATACAAATTGTATCGCCCACATCACAGGAAAGCATATTCATAATAACCGCACGAATCTCATGACCAACATAATTAACGGAGCCCTTTGAAAAGTATTCATTCCGGATGCCGTAACGGGATGCCTCTCTTGTATTCTCATTGATAATAAAAATTACCATAGGTTCCGTAATCTTACGATCCATATATTCTTTTACTTTTCTTGTCTTAACTTCATCTTCCTTACTTGTTCCAATGCCAAGCCACATATCATATTCGCCATATCCGCCTTCCCATAATTCATAAAACAGATCCGGCTGGCTTTCATCCGCAAATATCATAACCCGTTTGTGAGTCTCTATCGTTGGTAATACATTCTTCTTCTTTCCGCAGATATTAAGCATCTTTATCTTCTCAGGGCTTACGCCCATTCGATCGGCAAAATTACCAACCCAGGCCAACATTTCATTGGTATTATATACCTTCATTCCACTTGTCTCCATATCCGTTACCTCCCACAATGATATACATTTTCATATCCATTATTTTACCCCAAAACAGTCGCCATTACAACATATATAAACGATAAAAAGCGCCGCATCCTAAGATGCTGGCGCCATTTCCTTAACTAATCTTCTATGATCGATATACTCTTCTACTTCGTTTTTTTCAATATTCAGACTAACTGCAAGCTCTCCATACAAATTGTCAGTTGCACTCTTCAAATACCGTTCATCACAGGCTGACATCTTCTTTCCCTGTGCCAGACGTTCCTCTTTTCTTTTCAACACGGTGTTGATGACTCGGATCCATTCCCTGCAGTCACAGGAACGAATCGCTTCCTTATAAGCCAATTCACGATTCTTATCGTTTTCTTCCTGAATCTCTTCTATCGTTGTCATCTCATCAATCAACTCGTAAGCCTCGTCTTTATCGACAACTTTTCTCATAACAATCTTTTGATTATTTACCGGGGTATATACTTTACTGCCTTTCGTATATAATGGTGTAAGTGTGTAATATTCTTTCTCACAATCCACGCCGGACATATTCATCGGTCCAACTGCTTCCACTTCACAAACACCATTCATTCCATAAACAACATATTCACCGATACCAAACATTTTTCTCCTCTCTTTCTCATTTATTTCTGGCAATCGCCTGTCTTCTAACTTTTTTCATCATAACATTTCTTGTTGTTTTTTGTAAGAATTTTCGTATTTTTCTCCGTTTTTAACACTTCCGGATATTGAAATTGTGCATAATGACAAGCACTATAGAATACTAATTATAGCTTTCCACTTTTTTAACATTTTATACCAGTTTACAAAAAGAAAAGCTGCCACAGCAATTACTGTGACAGCCTGTTTATAGGTTATCTATTATATTTTCTTAATAATCCCACCCCTAATGGATAAGGACCTGTATGGACACCAATCATGGCCCCAATCTGACAAATAGCAATCTGCTCTTTTTGAGAGTAGGTTTTCAGGGATTCCAACAGCTGCTCCCGAAAAGCAACTGCCTCATCATAATCGTAGCCATATCCGATTACAATCTCGTAATCATCTGCCGATTCTCCGATTTCCTCAAAATGGCTCTTCACTTTATCAATCACCTTCTGTATGGACTTACCTCTGCTTCTTGCTACCCCAAAAGGAAAGATTTCTCCTTCCTTCAGTATGATCATCGGTCTGATTTTTAATGCATTAATTGCCACCTTCATTACTTTTCCCACACGACCGCCATGAATCAGATAATCCATATTACCGACCGTAAAGATTATACGTCCGGTTTCTTTAATGCGATTAATCGTCTCTACACTCTTTTCCAGACTATAACCTGCATCCCGCATCTTTACAACTTCCAATACCAGTATTCCCTGCAGAACCGTATTCACCGTAGCGTCAATCACCTCAATCCGGGCATCCGGATAATCCTCTAACACAATATCCTTAGCTGTATTTGCCGAATTATAAGAACCACTGAATTTTGTTGTAATACAAATACATAAGATATCCTTTCCCTCTTTTAAGTAAGGTGTAAACGCATTCACATAATCATCTACAGACGGAAGAGACGTTTTCGGAAACACATCCGGATTGTCAATCATTTTCTGATAAAATTCATGTACCTTCAGTTCTTCATTTTCCTTAAAATATGTCTTTTGGTCAAAGGATATATAAAAAGGGACCACATGTATATTTTTTTCCTTCGCAAGCTCCACTGTCAAATCACAGGAACTGTCACTAATTATTTGATATGCCATATAAACTCTCCTAATGATGATCCGTATTTTTGTATATAGTTTTTAATACTACATCTTAATGCACATGTACTATATCACACAACTTTAAAAATAACAAGTATTTTCCATAAATAAAGCCACACATTTTCATAAATGTATGACTTTATACTTTCAATATATTGTAATCGTCGTATAAACCCTTTCGGTTCAAATAATCCCTTTACAAAAACTGTCTGATATCCTTCATCATAGACTCTTCTACCTTTAACAATTCCCTTGCCAGTTCCTTACTTTCTCTGGATGCATTAATATACTGATTCATATAACCGGCAATGGACTGAATACCCATATTACACCCATCCATCATAAGCTTTGCGACCTGACTGCTGTCGGGATGCATTGCCATCTTTACCTCTGTTGTGACCCAGGACATTGCTGACGCCATAATACCCGGCTCTTCCTCCTTTGCCCCGTTTAACATAAGCTGCTCCCCAATTCTTTTCTCCAGCTGTTCATGCTTTTTCTCATAAGAACAAAGCATTTCCATCTGTTTTTCATCCCGTACATAATCCATAATCTGTTCCATACTGTTAATTGCCATTTTGCAACCGGAATTACATTCCTTTAATAATTCAACTGTTTGTGATGCCATGATATTTTCCCTCTCTTTGTTATATAGACATTTTTTACAATGGATATACCATCTTTGAATCAGTATAACCAAAAGAATCCAATTTCTATTCATAATGAGAAAAAAATATATTTTTATTTTTTCCTTTTTTGTGATTATTGACCAATATTTAATTTTTGATTTTACATTTTAAGCACACAAAAGACATATTTTTTTCACATTTTTACTCTATACTTACATCTTGTAAGAGCTTTTCATATGATACAACTAAGTTGTATCGAAATCCTCTCCCCCTCATTAAAAGAAGGTCTGGTGCGAGTCAGACCTTCTTCCTTTTTGTTATTCTCTTTATGATTCCCTTATATTTACCTTATAAGCTTCCGGTTTGTTTTTAATCTCTACAACCTCATATACCTTTAGCAAATTTCCCTTTACCGTAAAATGCACATCCCTGCCACAGTAGGACACACCATATTTTCTGTTTTCATCATCATGGTAAGACGGTCTTGGATCCTGTTTTAAAACTCCGATAATTCCCGGTCTCTTTTCTTCCGGAAATAATTCCAGCAAATCCTTCGGAAACTCAACCTCTAATTCGTAATCCGCAACATCCTTTGCAAAGCCCCCCTTTGCCTCCGGATGACAATCGGCATGAGGTAAATATGGCTTGATATCGTAAATCGGAGTTCTATCCTTTAAATCAATACCGGACACATATAAGACCGGTCCCTGTTTTGTTAATTCTATCCTTTCCAGCTTCACACAGGACAACCCGATTCCGTTTGGTCGGAAAGGAGAACGGGTTGCAAATACCCCTACCGGTGTGTTACCGCCCAATCTTGGAGGCTTCACCGTAGCTGACCAATGTTTCCGAGAGACATTCTGAAATTCCCACAGCAGCCATATATAATCAAATCCCTCCAGTCCCTTAATGGCATCCGGATTTCGGTATTTCGGTTCGAAAATAATCGTTCCTGTTAACTCCGAAACCAGACCGCTCTGCCTTGGCAATCCGAATTTTTCCGGAAAATCCGTTTCTATATGTGCAATTACTTCCAAATACTTTTTTTCATCCATCCTTCTCACTATCCTTACATTCCATTATCCCATCAGGTAATCCTGCCTCATACCTGTTTTGCTATTTATCTTATCCATCCGGTTGCGGGATGTCAAGAATGACAGGGGGATTTCCTTGGGCTGTCGCGGCCTCCACTGAATTACTGACACATAATCTGCCATATCCCCCAAGGAAATCCGGAACGGATTCCTGAAAGGGCAATGGCACTGCCCCCTTGGTCAATAATGCTCTCATTTTCTCTCCGTACAGATACGAATCGTTCCCATTCCCAATACCGTACTCCATTAAAAGTGCACACGCCCCTGTTACAAAGGGTGCTGCAAAGGAGGTTCCCGTTACACTCTGATAACCTCCCCCTGCACTACAGGTACGAATCCCTACTGCCGGTGCACACAAATCCGGTTTCTGCAGCAGATCATAAAATTCAGAACCTCTTCCGGAAAAGGAGGCATACACATAATTTCGGGAATCATAGCCGCTTACTGTAATAACACTTTTTGCTGTTCCCGGAATCACTAACGTATTGTTCAGCGCAGGCTGCGTAAAATAAATATCCGACGAAGTACTTCCTGCAACAGGAAGCCACATATTATATTGACCATTTATAATATTTCTGGGAACCAATATGATTTTCCAAATTCCGTAGGATAAGTATACATCCTGTGGTGTCACAGAGATATAAATTTCCTGCCGACGGTTGTAAGGAGTCGGTTCTCCGTACAAAACAGAAATACGGTTTCCATCTACTCTGTAATTTTGTATCTCACTGTAAGAGGAAAAAGGTCCGATTCGTTTTCCTCCGGGCAATTCCATAAAAATATCAATCGCATCCTCAAAAGCTTTCCATATTTGCAGATTAAAAGATGTAAGATAATTTTCAACAACAAACTCATGTACCTTCTCCTGATAAAAATACGGTACATACGAAAGTCGTCCCCCTGCATGTCTTCCACTTAATCCTTCATTACCGCTTCCGGCAACAATACTGAGCTGATATAAGCCTGCAACGGTATCTAAGTAAGTCTCCACAATGGAATCCCCCATATGGTCACCATAATTATTACCGAAACTGATATTTACTGCCATAGGTTTTCTTTGTTGTATGCTTCTTCTGATGGCATAATCAACCCCCAACATTAACTGTGTGGTTCTGGGGAAACCATAATCATCAGGATTACCCAGGCGCACGACAATAATATCCGCCTCCGGCGCCATACCTACAATACTTCCTTCCGATGCCCTTCCGTTTCCCGCCATAATTCCCAATACTGCCGTTCCGTGTCCACTCCCGTCAAAATAAGAGAAATAGCCCCCTTTCTCTATCAATTCGTTAATTTCTCCTTCGGAATACTCCCTTCCAAAACTATATTCCTCCGGAGGCATACCTTCCTTCGTCTGATCCCAATAATACAATATTCTGGTAGTGCCATCTTCCCTTCTAAAGTCAGGGTGGAATATATCCACCCCGGAATCGATACATGCCACAATAACCCCTTTTCCCCGAAGATTATAATCCGGCAGCCGTACCCGGTTGACACAGGAGCTGGCAATTCCCTCCATCTGCTGTAAATACAGACTTTTCGGCTTCTCTATATAATCAATCTGAGGATAAGCCGATAGCCGGTCAATTTTTTCTGCCGGCATTTTTGTTACTCCATACCCCCCTAACAGTTCATTAATCTCGATGGAAAGTTCTTCCCGAATCACATCCAGGTTACCGGTATACCGTATAATCAGTTCCCATTCCTCTAAAGTCTCATCATACCCCACATTCAGATTCAGACTTTCTTTTCTGATATCTAACGGTGTATCTACTGCCATTTTTAATTCAACACTGGTTTTTTCCACAAAAAATCCTTTTCTTTTATCATATGCCGTCAAAAAAGGCAGTTGCTTTTTATTTCTGAAAAACAATTGTCACACAACATATAAAAATGAATAAACTAACATTGTAAAGATAATTGGAGGATTTCACATGGGCGATTTATCAGCTACAAGCGGATGCGGATGTGGTTTTGGAGGCGGCAGTTGCTGTACATGGATTATTCTGTTAATCATTTTATGTAGTTGCTGTGGAAATGATAACGGATGCGGCGGTAGCTTCTTTGGCGGCAACAATGGTTTTGGTGGCGACAACTGCTGCTGTATTATTATCATCCTGCTTCTCCTTTGCGGTTGCGGCGGTAATGGCAATTCCGGCTGCGGTTGCGGATGCTAATATAAAAAAAGAACCGGAAATAATTGTATTTCCGGTTCTAACCATTTAAATAAATTCAATTAAGATAATGCAGCAGTTATAATTGCCATAGAATAAACCTCTGTTGCTGTACAACCCCGGGATAAATCATTGATTGGAGAATTTAATCCCAAAAGGATTGGTCCATAAGCCTCAAAATTACCCATTCTCTGAGCAATCTTGTAGCCAATATTACCTGCATTGATGTCAGGGAAAATAAATGTATTGGCACAGCCTGCCACCTCCGATTCAGGTGCCTTCTTGTTTGCAACCTTAGGGGAAACCGCAGCATCAAACTGCAACTCTCCATCGATTGGAATATCGGGATTCCGTTCCTTTGTCTTTCTTGCTGCATTCCGCATACGATCCACATCTTCGCCGGAACCGGAACCACATGTAGAATAGCTTAAGAATGCAACCTTCGGATCTACACCAAATACTCTGGCACAACGGATTGTCTCTTCTGCGATTTCTACCAATTCATCCTCTGTCGGTTTGATCACGATTCCGCAATCACCCATTGCCAATACTTCATTACCGCCGGTTACTGCCGGACGAACCAAAATAAAGCAGGATGAAACAATATTATTACCCGGCTTTGTTTTTATCAGCTGCAATGCCGGTCTTACCGTATCTGCGGTGGAATAAGTGGCTCCACCTAATAATGCATCTGCATAACCCATCTTAACCAACATGGTTCCAAAATAATTGTTCTGCTTCAGATAATCAGCGGCCTGCTGTCTTGTAACACCCTTACTCTTTCTTAATTCACAAAACTCATCTATCATTTTATCCATATCCGGAAAATTCATCGGGTCAAGAATCTCTGCCCCCCGGATATTAAAACCACTTTCTTCCGCTTCAGCATAAATATCATCCGGATTTCCCACTAATACCGGACGAAGGAAATTACTTGCCAACAAACGGGAAGACGCTTCCAAAATACGAGAATCAGTTCCTTCAGTGAATACTATTGTCTTTGGATTTTTCTTCAATACATCAATTAACTGTCCAAAACCAAACATCTTTTTCTCCTCCATTTATCTTTGTATACAATCTAATTTTCATTATAGAAGTTTCTCATTATTTCACAAGTCTTTTTTCCAAAAAAATGCCATTTATAATGTTCTTTTTTCTATACAATACAATCAGTCAGATGCCTTGATTGCCCAACGCATTTTTGTAGAATGAGCTCTTGGATTATCAATACATTCCTGCTTGGATGGACGAATGACTTCCTTTGCAATCTCACTGAATTCTCCGGTCTGCAAATACCATTTAAATGCCTTCTTTACCAACCGGTCCTCCCCTGAATGAAAGGTCAGAACAGCAACCCTTCCTCCCGGCTTTAACACTGCAGGAAGTTTATTCAAAAATGCATCCAGCACCTCAAACTCACTGTTTACATCAATACGTAACGCCTGAAATACCCTTGCACAGGACTTTTTAACCGCCTGCTGTCTTTTGGATTTTTCAACCTTGAAAGTTACGGCTCTTTCCACAATAGAAGCTAATTCTTTTGTTGTCCGAATCTGATTGCCTTTTCGAAATTCTTTTGTAATTTCAACTGCAATTTCTTTTGCATAAGGTTCATCTGAATTTTCTGTCAACATTCCTGCAATCTCCGACTCCGACAGTTCTCTTAAACGATCGGCTGCAGATACCCCCTCTGTAGGATTCAGCCGAAGATCCAAAGGACCATCTGCCTTGTAGGTAAATCCCCGTTCCGGATTGTCAATCTGCATGGAAGAAACACCCAGATCAGCCAATATAAAATCAAACCTTCCGACTTCTTTCGACAATTCGTCGATATCAGCAAAATTCATTAATCGGATTGTTAATATATCCTCTCCATAGCCTGCCAGCTCCAGTCTTGCCTTTGTCTTTTCCGATTCAATGGGATCTACATCCAGGGCATACATATGTCCTTTTCCCTGCAGACATTCCAACATTTTTCTTGTATGCCCTCCATATCCCAGGGTTGCATCCAATCCCACCTGACCGGGCCTGATGTCAAGAAATTCCAAAATCTCATCTACCATAATAGAAATATGCATCCCTGCCGGTGTATTTCCCTTTGACTTTACCTTTTCAACCGTTTCCCCATATTTTTCAGGATTCAATTCTTTATATTTTTCACTATAATGTCTTGGATGAGTTCCCTTGTAACGTTTCCTTCTTACATGCTTTCCCTCTGAATTACTGTTTCCTGTAATTTGATCCATAATTGCCCCCTAATTTAACTTTAATTCATATTGGCTTCCTGTAATACATTAACCAATGCCGGAACCACCTGTTTTTTTCTGGAAACAACACCCGGTAACACAAATACATTTCCCTGAGGTTCCATACCAAAAGCATCCTTGGCACAGGAAATGGAATCCGCTCCAAATGCAAGGAGTCTTGAGCTTTGTTCATGAATATTAGTTAACATAATATATGCCATCTGGATTGGCATACCAGGTAAGATATTAGGAACATACAATTGCATCATTTTAGCCACTTTATCTAATTCCCGCTGATTTACAGAACTGATCTGGCTGACACCGATTCCCGTCTTCTCAACCTGAAATGCCTTATAATCCTGATTAAATAACTCCTCCGGTGTCTTGTCCTTCAGACTGCTTCCCGCCTCAAACATTTCCATGGCAAAATTTTCCAGATTGATTTCCGCAATATCCGCCAAAGAACGGGCAGTTGTTTCATCCAGTGCGGTACAAGTAGGAGAACGAAACAGCAACGTATCTGATAAGATTGCAGCACACAAAAGTCCCGCAATATTTTTTTGAATTTCTTTTCCCAGTTCCTGATACATCTGATAAATAATCGTGGCAGTACATCCTACCGGCTGATTCCGGAAATATACAGGAGAAATGGTTTGCAGTGCTCCTAATCTGTGATGATCTATGATTTCACAGATTTCTGCATCCTCAATACCGTTAATTGCCTGAGACTTCTCATTATGATCTACCAAAATTACCTTTTTCTTGCGAAGTGCCAGCAAATTCCGTCGTGAAACCATACCGTAATAGTGACCGAAATCATCCACGATCGGGAAATCCCGGTGTCTTAATTTTGACATAATTTCTTTAATGGAATCCACAGTATCGTCTAATTCAAAGGTAACCAAATTATCTTTTTTCATAAAATATTCAACCGGAATACTTTGATTTACCAGTCTTGCCACCGTATAGGTATCTAATGGAGTTGTGATTACACTGCAATTCCGTTCTTTAGCAATTTGCAATACCAAAGAATTTACCGGAGAATCCAGACAGATAATCAGACACTGTACACCCATCTCAATTCCACAAATCTGGGTATCCACCCGGTCTCCGACAATCATAATATCATCCTTATGAATCATATTTTCTATCATGTGGGGATTGGCAGCACCAATCATAATCTCACCATTGGTAATTAAATTCTTTGCGTTACCCGCAACCAGTGTTCCGTCCAGAACCTCAAGCAAATTTGCATAGCTGGTTTTCGCCTTGGCAACTACGTCACTGTCAAAATCATCCATATAGGATTTTGCAATATCATTAATGGTAATAATACCCTCCAAATGATTATGATTGGTAACAATGGGAAGCGTAACAACATCCAACTCCCGCATCATTTTCCATGCTGCCTTAATGGATATATTATGGTCAACCCCCGGTGTTTTTCTGTATTCAATATCCTTTACCTGGGTATTGACATCCTCTACCAGCTCCGGAATCTCAACGCCAAAATAATCTAATACAAACGCTGTTTCGTTGTTAATCTTCCCTGCTCTTTTCGGGACGTAATAGCCTGCATCGGTCTGATTTTTCAATTCCGAATACGCAATTGCCGAACAAATGGAATCCGTATCCGGATTTTTATGTCCAACAACAATTATTTGTGATTGTTCCATCCTTATCCTCCTGTCTTTATTTCTCATTTTAAAAGCAAGACAATATGAAGTATTAGAGACAGAAAGCACCTGATACTTATTTTATCAAGTGCTTTATTCTTTCAGATTACTGTCTTACTTTAATATGAACTTCTCTAAGCTGTTGTTCTGTTACCTCAGACGGCGCTCCGCACATCAGATCCTGTGCATTACCATTCATCGGGAATGGAATTACTTCACGAATATTCTCTTCATTACGAAGGAGCATGATCATACGGTCAACACCCGGCGCCATACCTGCATGTGGAGGTGCACCAAACTGGAACGCATTATAAAGAGCTCCGAATTTTTCTTTCAAATCATCTTCTGTATAGCCTGCAATCTCAAATGCCTTAACCATAATATCCAGATTGTGATTTCTTACGGCTCCGGAAGAAAGCTCAATACCATTACATACAATATCATACTGATATGCGAGGATTTCAGTCGGATCCTTTTCATTTAATGCTTCCAATCCACCCTGAGGCATTGAGAATGGATTATGGGTAAAGATAATCTTCTTCTCCTGCTCATCATACTCATACATTGGGAAATCATTAATATAGCAGAAACGGTATGCATTTTTCTCTAATAAATCCAAGCGGTTAGCAAGCTCTGTTCGAAGCTGTCCCGCATAATTTGCAGCATAGGATTCCTTATCCGCAACAAAGAAAATGGTGTCTCCCGGTGTCAGACCGGCAAGCTCCTTAATCTCAGTCTTCATATCATCCGGAATAAATTTATCAATCGGTCCTTTATAACTTCCGTCCTCTAAAACCTCTAAGTAACCAAGACCGCCCATACCAATAGACTGAGCATACTTCAATAACTTTTCATGCTGTCCCTTTGATAATTTGGCATGTACGTTAATGGCACGTACGGTTGTATTCTGAAACGGCTTAAAGGTACAACGGTTAAAGAAGTCTGATAAATCTATAATAATCAGCGGATTACGAAGATCCGGCTTATCACTACCGTATTTTAACATTGCTTCCTTATAGCTGATAATCGGGAACGGTGCCTGTGTAATATTAGCTCCCTTTGGTGCAAATTTTGCGAAGGTCTCTGATAAAACCTCTTCGCCAACCTTGAATACATCCTCCTGTGTAGCAAAGCTCATCTCGAAATCCAACTGATAAAACTCTCCCGGACTACGGTCTGCTCTGGCATCCTCATCACGGAAGCAAGGTGCAATCTGGAAATACTTATCAAAGCCCGATACCATTAAAAGCTGTTTATACTGCTGCGGTGCCTGTGGCAATGCATAGAATTTACCCTTAAATTTTCTGGAAGGTACGATATAATCTCTTGCGCCTTCCGGAGAAGATGCACAAAGAATCGGAGTTTGGATTTCTAAAAATCCCATATCCGTCATCTTTTGTCTTAAAAAGCTGATTACCTTTGAACGGAAAATCATGTTATCTCTTACCTTTGTATTACGAAGGTCTAGATAACGGTATTTGAGACGGACATCTTCTCTTGTCTCCTTAGAGGTCTGTACCTCGAAAGGAAGCTGACGATATACCTTACCGAGAATCTCAACACTGTGTGCTTCTAATTCAATGGTTCCCGTTGGAATTTTAGGATTATAGGTCTCTTCATCACGGTGTTCAATCTCACCCTCAATTGAAATACAATCTTCCTTATTCAATCCGTCCAATAACGAAGTATCACGCATAACAACCTGTAACACTCCATACATATCTCTTAAATCAATAAATGACACACCACCATGATCGCGAATGTTTTCAATCCATCCGGCAACCCTTAATGTTGCACCCACATCGCTTTCACTAAGCTGATCCAGCGTTCTGTTACGATAAATGTTTTCTGTGTTCATAACATACTCCTTTTCTTACTGATATCCTTTTTACACAGAGAAGAGATACGCTCTGCGAATCCTACTCTGATTACCGGTCGACATATGCACTCCATAAACGTATGCATTTTCCTCGTCGCCATAACATAAAAAGTCCGCCCTAAACGAACTTGTTCAGGACGGACATAACACCCGCGGTACCACCTGATTTACTACCTCTGTAGTCTCTCATGGGATTCCTCTCATTCTAAATCCCTGTTGTCTTACGCGCAACCTACGACGCACCTACTATGGAGGGAACCTCATTCCATTCCTTTTCAGATTGCAGCTGTTGAAGTGTTATTCACATCCATTCACTTTACAAGGTTCTCACTATCCCTTACTCACTGGAAACGATAATCAATGCTACTTCTCTCCGTCATCGCCTTTTCATATAAAATTACAGCAGAAATACTCTGCAAAATCCTAATTATTATATCTTATCCTTATAATATTGTCAACATAACCGAATAAAATATACCTGATATCTCTGTCAAAATTTCATTAATGCCGACAGAATATTTTCCTCATTCAATAGGGGATGCGCTGACAATATTAATTGTAATGCCTCATAATTATTATAGGAGTGTTCCACCTCTTTTGAATATGCATGTGCATTTTCAACCTGATTCTCATAGGTAAAGCTTTTTTGATTCCTGCTCCAGGTAATCCAATCCAGTTCAAAGATGACCAAAAATGACATTACCGCAAATTTAACCTTAGTCAAAGCATCCTCATCGTAAGAAGCCCCCAGGAAATAATTAAACATATAATACACCAAAATATGTTCAAATTCATATTCCCGTTCTCTCATATAAGAAGCAAATTCTTTTCTTCCGGCTTCATAATCATCTACCGGCATCTCATATAAATACTGCATTGCCTCCGATAAATTTTCCTTCCACCATGGTTTAATGTTTTCAAGTCCGTCATACATATTCAGAAGCTGCAGCATAAAATCTTTTCGGGAAAGCCTGCCCTTATCTCCCAGCTTCGTAACCGATACAAGCTCCAAAGACTGGGAACATTTGACATAGAGCTTTTTTTCATGATATAAATTCTGATTATTCTTGATATATTGATCTATTTTATCATATTGTTTCTGATCTATATATTCCTGAATCACTGTCATGCTGCCCATCACCAATGCAGCTCTTTCCCATAAGGATAACTTTCTATCCTGAAGGATTTCAAAGAAAACCTTTCGAAGGTGAAAAAGGCTTTCATATAACCGGAGATTGATTCGATTTTCCTTTCTCTTTTTCCAAAAGGAAACGGGCTTCATAGGCTTTAATCCATATCGGTCATCTGTACCTTTCTGACATTCAAAAGTAATGGGTTCTTTGTAACGCAGCATGATTCTACAGGCCTCCGGACAGGATATGGTAAGACTGACTTCCTTTAATTCCGGAAATTCTTCTACATGTCTCGGAAAATTCGTACAAGTCTGACACAAACAGTTTTCTCCCATTTCCGTATAGATGTCACATAGATTCTCATCATTTAAAAAAGGACATCTGGTTCCCTTTAAGACGAACTGTTTTTCTTTTGTACGCATATTATCCTTTAATCTTTTTCCAAACGCTCCGGTTTGTTTTTTGTATAACTTTACGGATTCTTCATCCAAATCTATTTCCCAGTTTTCGCAACAGGAATCCTCACACACGCCGCCAATACAGGAAAACTCCTTATAAAATGACATTGTTCTATAATTCATGTTCATTTCTCCACATCTTAACTACAGGATATATCTTTTTTGAAACTTGGTTCCGATGTCTTCTCCCTCCATAATACGATAGATATTTTCCGGATCATTTCCGTGAGCAATATACATATCCATACCATGTGTTGTTGCAAACTCAGCAGCTTCTAGCTTTGTAACCATACCACCGGTACCTCTGTTAGAACCGGAACCACTTCCAAGTCCCCGGATTTCCTCCGTTATCTCAGACACCTCATGAATCAGTTTTGCATCCGGATTTTCATGAGGATTGCTGTCATACAGTCCCTCAATATCCGATAATATAATTAAACTGTTCGCCTCACATAAATTAGCTACGATTGCTGACAGCATATCATTATCACCGAACACCTTTTTTTCCGATTCAATCTCCGCATGACTGACAGAATCGTTTTCATTTACAACGGGAATCATTCCATTCTCCAATAATGCTTCAAAGGTATTTTTCAGATTTCTTCTTTTTTCCTTTACTGCAATATCCTCCGCAGTCAGTAAAATCTGACCTACAATATTGCCATACTCACCAAAAAACTTGTCATATATATGCATAATCTCACACTGTCCCACGGCAGCTGCTGCCTGCTTCATACAAACATCCTTTGGCTTCATGGGAAGGCGCATTTTATTTACTCCCACGGCAATGGCTCCGGAAGAAACCAGTACCACCTGATGACCTTCATTATGTAAAGAAGATAATACCTGTGCCAGCTTATCAATCGTTCTGAAATTCAGGGCACCATTTTCGCCTGTTAATGTTGATGTACCAACTTTTATTACAATTCTTTGTTTTTCCATTTTTTTATTCCTTATTATCTGTATATTATTTTTCCTTCTCCTGAAGGGATTTTTCATATTCCTTAATTACGTCTAAAAATCTTTTTCGAATCATGAAGTCCGGATTGTCTCCTAACTGCTTCACACATTCACTTAAGATAATACCCCCTGCCATAGAGAAGTGGCCTCCTCCTCCACCAAGACCCTCTAATGCTTTTTGGGTAATGGTGCCTGCATGATAGTTTGGTGTTTCATTTCTTACCGAAAACTTATAGCCACCGTCCCTTTTAGCATAAACAACGGAAAACGCAACAACATCCAAGCCCAATATAAAATCCGATATCATAGCGATTAATGCGTCCGGACAGTCAAAATTAATTTTTGCAAATCCTACATTTTCATAAATCTGAATATTACGTATTGCCTCACCATAGGCATGTAAATCTTCGATTTCCATATTGTTACTGTATAAGCTTCTTATTTTCTGATTATCCGCAATTTTGTGCAGGTACGCGAACATTTCAATATCAAAATCCGTCACCCCACGGTTAAAGGATTCCGTATCCATTTTCAGACCATAAAGAAGTGCTGTCGCTGTATTAGTATCCATGGATGTGTTACTCTTAATAAAATAACTGGTTACAATAGAAGCACAAGCTCCACATATACGGATATCACTGTACTTGTATGCACAGGGAACCATGGTTGGATGATGATCAATACACCCCACCTCGTCTCCGATAAAATCGGAAATATTGGAATTATATTTTTGAGAATCAATGGTAACAATATAATCCTGTTCCCCCATATCCTTAATATCATCTATATGTACTGCCTGGATATGAAACTCATCTATCATTCTTTTCGTACTGTTTTTTTCTATCTTACCGGCATAACAGATGGTTGTTTTTACACCGTGAGATTTTAAAAAGACCTGCATTCCAAAGGCTGATGCCAAAGCATCCGGATCCGGGAAATTATGGGTTTGCAGATATACCTTGTGCCCCTTTAACAAGTCAATTAAATTTTGGTAATTCATTTTCTCCCTCGCTATCTTCTTCGTGTCATCTGGCATAACACGCTCTAAAGTCGAATTCAACTCTTAATGATATCATATCCCTCTTTTTTTCTCAATCTTTTCGAATAATTCTTTTTAAAAGCCGCATACTAATTCTATCAAAAAGGAGAGTGCCATGAATTCAGTTTATATTAATGTATCAGACTGTGTATCCGTCAAAAAGAACAGCATTTTTTTAAAAGATATTTTAACGATCCAAAGTGCCGATAAAAAAATAACAAATCAGATAGGCAACATTCATATTTATACATTTCAGAAGGTTGAACCAACAGAACTTGTTGTATCCGTTATGACAATTATTGACCTGATTTTAAAAAATTATCCGCAGTTAGAAATCGTAACACTGGGAGAAACTAATCTCATTGTAAAATACGAACCCGAAAGCAAAGGGAAACGTTTTAAGGAACAATTTTTTACCGTATTTTTATGCATGGTTGCTTTTATCGGTGGTGGCTACACCATTATGGCATATAACACTGACGTAGGCGCAAAGGAACTATTTAATTATCTGTCCATGCTCTTTTTAGGGGATTCCAGATCAGGAACCTTCTGTCTGTCGGTAACCTATGCCATCGGACTGACTGCCGGTCTGCTTTTATTTTTTAATCATTTAGGAAACAAAAAGCTTACAAAAGAACCAACACCGTTAGAGGTACAGATGAGACTTTATGAAAGAGACGTATATACAACCATAACAATGGACAGTACAAGAAATAACGAATCATTATAAGGACGTAATATATGGAAACAATTAAATTAATCGGATTGATTCTTACAGGATTATGTGCCGGCTTTGCCGTTGCTGCATCCTATGTAGCATTTATAACAATGATAGGTTTTTTCCCAAAATGTGCAGAAAAAACAAAAACTGCCGGAGATTGTCTGTTATATGAAAACTGCCTTATCCTGGGAATATTATTTTCAACCTTTCTTCAATTTTTTTTAACCTATGACAGCGCAGGTTATGAGGCAGCTTTGCTTCCACCGAAAATAGTCTCTTATATTCTTCTAATACTGATTGGCAGCTTCGGCGGTTTCTATACCGGTTTGTTGATTGGGGGATTATCTGAGATAATAAATATTTTTCCGATTTTAGCCAAAAAAACAAACACAACAAAAACCATATCCTATGGTATTATTGCCCTTGCGCTGGGGAAAGGATTTTTTTTGCTGATAGAAGCATTTTTTACAAGATCATAACAGAAACAGAAAGGAATGGATTTATATGAAACGAACTATGAGCAACAAAGAATATAATGAATACATTGAGGAAATCACTCCTAGCTACAATATATTAAAAAACTGCTTTCATGCTTTTTGGATTGGCGGTACAATCTGTCTCATTGGAGAATGTTTCTTTCACCTCTATCATAATATCTTTCACTTTAATGAACTGGATTCTGCCAGCATGGAATCCGTTACTTTAATTTTTTTAAGCGTCGTTTTAACCGGTCTGAATCTGTATAACCGAATCGCCCGCCGGGGTGGTGCCGGTGCTCTGGTACCCATAACCGGATTTGCCAATTCCGTTGCATCTCCGGCTATAGAATATCAAAAAGAAGGGCAAATATTCGGTATCGGTGTAAAAATATTTACAATATCCGGTCCGGTTATCCTTTACGGTATTTTTGTCAGCTGGCTTTTAGGTCTCATCTATTATCTGGGAATAAGCTTTCATATATGGTAATCAGGCAATACAGTCTCTCATTTTTATCAAAATCTTTTTTTCAAGCCTGCTTACCTGAACCTGGGAAATTCCAATCCTGCTTGCAATCTGACTTTGTGTCTGATTTTCAAAATATCGCAGCCGTATCAGTTCCTGTTCCTTATCTGTCAACTGCTTCATCATTTTTTCAAGCATAATATGATTTAGGGAATCTTCATTCTCATCTCTTTCGTTTGCAATTTTATCTGCAAGATAAATTGCATTTCCATCATTCCGGTAAATCACCTTATGCAGAGATTCTACTTCAACACAGGCCTCTAAGGAGGCTACAATTTCCTCAACATCAAGGGATAAAATCTGCGACAATTCCTCCAATCTGGGTTCTTTACCGGTCTGGTTCATAATTTCCTGTCTGGTATGATTCACCTTAAATGCAGTCTCCTTTAAAGACCGGCTTACCTTTATCATACCATCATCCCTTAAAAATCTTTTTATCTCACCACTGATCATGGGAACCGCATATGTAGACAGCTTGACATTATAAGAAAGGTCAAATTTATCAATACATTTCATCAGCCCAATACATCCAATCTGATACAAATCCTCTAACTCATAGCCTCTGCCCATATACCGTCTTGCCACAGCCCATACAAGACCTAAATTTTCCTCAATTAATTGTTCTTTTGCGTCCTGGTCTCCATCTTTTGCAAGTTTTAACAACTCCAAAGTTTTGTCCATGACGCCTCCATTATAGTTCCATTTCTTTTCCAATCATTTTACGCATCGTTACAACTGTTCCCATACTGGGTGTTGACTCCACAAATAACTCATCCATAAACGCTTCCATAAACGCAAATCCCATTCCTGATCTTTCCAGTTCGGGTTTGGATGTGTACATCGGTTCCATTGCCTTTTTAATATCTGTAATACCGATACCAAAATCCGTGACGATTACTGTGACAATATCATCCACGATTTTTGTTTCTATCCGGATTCTTCCGCATTTGTTTTCATATCCATGAATAATGGAATTGGTAACGGCTTCCGAAACCGCTGTTTTAATATCAGAGATTTCATCCATTGTAGGATTCAATCTTGCCACAAAGGCCGCCACCACAATTCTGGCAAAACTCTCATTCTTTGATACACTGTCAAACTCTACTACCATTTGGTTCCCTATCTGGTTCATAACGCTATCTCCTTTTAACTATGGATAATTTTAACTAAAGCTAATTATTGTTCCCTGTTTATTTCCTGCATTGCTGCTTCTATGTCCTTTGATTTTCTTGCAACCCGGTACAATCCGGAAATATCAAGGATTCTTTCAATCTTCTTATTTACGCCAACGATATAAATATTGCCGCTTAAATACCGCACCTCCCGGTATCTTCCCATTACCAGTCCAATACCGGAGCTGTCCATGAAATATGTATTTTCATAATCAAATATCACATTACGAATCTTTTTACTGTGAAACAGATAATCCGTATTTTCTCTGATCAACCCGGCAGAATAATGGTCTAATTCCTCCGGCAGCCTGATGATTAATGTTTCCCTTTTAACTTCATACAATTCATTTTCTTTCATTACAATCCCTTCACTTTCTGATTCATATTTAGGCAGTATCAGTGAATTTCTGCCATAAGAAAAAGACAACAGGAAACCTGTTGTCTTTTCTCTTTCGTATCTTATAAATCAGTTGTATCTTCTCCTAAGGGAGTTCTTTTGTAAAATATATCTATTCCGACAGATAAGAAGAAATTTCTTCCATATGCTCACTGTCAGGATAGTTCTCCTTAATACTCAAAAAAGCTGATTTGGCCTTTTCTTCATCCTGATTGCCGAGATAGGCTTTGCCAAGATAATAATATGCCAGCTCGCCTTCCTGAATCTGTAATGCTGTGTTACACATGTCAATGGCATCCTGATATCTTTCCTCTGATATCGCAGTAGCTGCCTCCTGACATAATGTATCAAAAGCTGTATTCGGCATCGTATTCTTTATGATAGTAAAACTGTCTGAAGAATCATTTTCTTTTTTCTTTTCATCTGCCGCCTTTTGTATCTTATCATTCTCATCCTGAAGACTGGCAACCTTTTTTTCCAAATCAGTAATCTCCACATTCTTCTGTGAAAGCTCATCACTGTAGGATAATTGCAAATCCCTGTTTTCCTGTCTGGTCGCATTAAGCTTTGTAGGCAGAATCAATAACCAAAAGATAACCACACCCAAAACCAGTCCGACAGTGACATAAACAAGATTAAACTTGTTATGATTCTGCTCCTTATAAGACTCCTCAGTTGCATCCGGATTATCCAATTCCTCAAATCCTTTTTCCACAAATGCCTGTAGATCTGATTTGTATTGATCTTCATCTGAATATGCAGAATTCACATCAATTCGGGAACTGCTTTCCTTCATGCCGATAATCTCTCTCGGTGAAAATCCCATCTCATTCAGATATCTGACTGCCAATGTATTATTCTTATCAATTCGTAATACACGCTTCAACGCTTTTTTGGTTTTTTCATTATTGCCACTATCCATATATAACAGTGCCAATAACAAATATCCCTTCACAAAATGAGGATAGTTAGAAAGGATTCTTCTAAGTTGTATAAAAGCTAAATCCTTGGTCCCCTGCTTGGCATGATTCAATGCCTGATTATACTGTTTGGCAAGCTGATTGGCTTCTTCAAGCTTAATCGAATCTGCTTGTACTTCTTTTATATAATAAGATGCAATATTCTTACTTGCATCCGGCAGATAACTATTACTAATTACCCAATGGGTTAATCCCAATACGGTCTCACCCATTTCATAATGGATAAGTCCCAACAAATTTCTGGCATTAATATTCTGTTTGTTATACTTTAATGCCAAATCTAATGCATCCACTGCACCGGTAAGATCTCTGACACGTGCTCGGTCTAAACCTAAATTATAGTAATAATTTGATGTGTTATAGGCTTTCTCTAACAATTTGTAGTTCATTCCACATTTACTACAATGTCCGTCGGTCAATACAGGTGCTCCACAATTTAAACACTCCATATTTTCACCGCCTATTTTGAATTATTCTTTTTAACCTGGTTTAACATTTCCTCTAATACGTCAGTAATATCTTTCACATCATTGTGATATATTGCATCCTCTGCCTGATTTAACTCAAGGCATGGCTGAAACTTTTTAATCTCTTCATCAAAATTAATCATATCTATTCTCCAATTTGAGCAAATCACCTGCCAAATATAAAGAACCCACACAAAACAAATATCCATCCTCAACATGGTTCTTCCCATAAGAAAAACCGGCTCTTATATCATCAAAAGCAGTGATTTTACTACTCGAAAACTCTCTAAATGTATCTTCTACTGTTCTCAGCTCTGCAGAACGACTACCTTCGTAGCGTACCAAAATTATCTCGTCAAATGAAATTCTGCATAACCGTCTGATCATAGTTCTATAGTCTTTATCTTTTGAAACTGCAAATAATAACTTCTTTTCCGATTCTGGAAACAGTATCTCCAAATTCTCGCAGAATGCTTCGATTGCCTCCTCATTATGAGCACCATCGACATACACATGATCTTCGATCTCTTCCATTCTGCAACTCCATGTCATATCTAACAATCCAGTTTCTATATTCTCTATATCTTTCCCGTTCATACAAGTATCAAAAAGTAAGTTACCCTGTATGCTCCAGTCAACATTCGGAATCCGGGACTGTATCATCAAAATTTCATATGCTTTTATAGCAAGCATTGCATTTTCTACCTGATAAAGTGCAGTTTTTTTAATTTGCAATTTATCATACTTATGATAACCACTATTAAAGGAAAAATCAATATTTTTTTTCGTTAAATTTAATAATTCGGACTGTTTTTTTTCGACAATCTGTAAAAATACCCCTTCTTTTTTACATTTATGAACAATAACAGGGGTTGCCGCGTCTTTTCTGTCAAAAAACACAGCCGGAACAGATGCTTTAATGATTCCTGCTTTTTCATATGCAATCTCCGGAATCGTTGTTCCCAGAAACTGCGTATGGTCAAGTCCTACAGAAGTAATAACAGACAATACAGGCATTACTACATTTGTGGCATCCAATCGTCCACCCATTCCGGTTTCCAGAACAACATAATCAACCTGTTCATCCCTAAAATATAACATTCCCATAAGGAATACAAATTCAAAGAAGGACGGATGGGCAATTCCCTTTTGCTTTGCCTGTTCTATGTATTCCATAACCCTTGAAAATATACAAACCATTTTTTCATCGGAAATCACACTATCATTCACCCGAATCCGCTCATTTAACTTTACGAGATGAGGTGAGGTAAACAAACCAACCTTATATCCGGCACGTCGCAAAATGGATGCCAAAAAAGAGCAGGTCGAACCTTTTCCGTTCGTACCTGCCACATGAACGATTTTATAACTGTTTTCCGGATGTCCCATCAAATCCAATATCTGATACAGGTTATCCGTTCCCAGCTTTGTTGCGAAAAGGGGAACGGATAAAATATACTCTATACAGTCCTGATATGTCATATTATCACACTTTCATACTATCTGTTATCTATTTTTTCCGGATACAAATCATGATTGGAAAGGCGGTTCCATGCTACTTCTTCCCATTTTGTTCCCGGCTTTCCGTAATTACAATACGGATCAATGGAAATACCCCCTCTCGGAGTAAACTTTCCCCAAACCTCAATGTATTTTGGATCCATCAGACGGATTAAATCCTTCATAATCACATTCATGCAATCCTCATGAAAATCTCCGTGATTTCGGAAACTGAACAAATACAGTTTTAATGACTTTGACTCTACCATCAAATGACCGGGTACATAGGATATATATACAGTAGCAAAATCCGGTTGACCTGTAATCGGACAAAGAGAAGTAAATTCCGGACAGTTAAACTTCACAAAATAATCATTATCCGGATGCTTATTAACAAAGGTCTCTAATATCTGCGGATTATAGTCTGTAGGGTAACCGGTATTCTGATTTCCCAATAATGTAACACCCTTTGTCTCTTCTTTGCTTCTTCCTTCCATACTGCCAAAGCTCCTTTCTGACTCACAAAACAATCTCTATGCATTATACCTCTGCTAACAGAAAATAACAATCCGGTTTTTTATAGAATCCGGATTTCCTTATCCAGAGAAAAGGAATATAAATAGGTCTCTTTTACGGTTTTCCCTGTCAATTGCTCCAAGGTGTCCTTATAGTACTGCATCTGCGTATAATAGCGTTTTACAAGCATATCCTCTTCACCGGGCATAAGCCTGTCTGTTTTATAGTCCACCAATACAAATGCATCCCCTTCCTCAAAGTACACATCAACAATTCCCTGTACCACAACTGTATCTTTTTGTGTCACCGGCTCATCTGTAGGGTATATCTTTTCGACAGGAACTCCAACGACAAACCTTTGCTCTTTGTGCAGTTTTCCCTTCTCATCCGCAGCCTTCATCCGCATCCCCAAATCTGACGAGAGGAAATGTTGAATTTTGACTATAGGTAAAATCTCTTCCGCTTTTATCTCCGGAAACCTTTTTGAAATATTCTCTTCATAAAAACCGATTATATCATCCTTCGACTGCACCCCTTTAAAGTCCAACAATTCCATAATCTTATGGATGTAAGTACCCTTTAAAGCTGCAGGCAGATCATTTTTTCCCTTCATGAATTCCGGTATCGGAATCCTCTGTTTTTGTTCTAATGGCCTGTTCCATCTAATAACTTCCACATCATCGGACAATTCATACATTCTTTTTATTTCCGTTACGGAAAGCTTAGATTTTTGCATTGTCATTTTCAAATTTGGGTATTTATAAGAAAGTGCTTTTTCATATTCTGCTTTTCTTACATTATCTCCCTTTTTCCATATCTGGATCTGATTTTTTCTAAAATCGTCATCCTCCTTTTGTCCCAAAACATGCTGTACGGCAATCTGGTAATAATCATTGATTCGAACCTTAAAATCAAATTCCGTCTTTTGGAAAAAAGTATTACATTCGTAGTCTGCTGTTATAAATGTCTCATTTTTTTCATCGTATCTTGGACGAACCTGTTCCATTGCATCATGAAAAACACGATTTCGTATCATTGCCGCTACAACAAGATCCATATAACTGTTTGCACTTCTCACATAGGCAAAGCCAAGCTTTTCTTCTGTTACACCTGCAATACTGTCATATCGATGAATCAATTTCGGTATATCCGGAACAACCCCGGTCATAATTAATTTTTCCTTTGCTCTTGTAAGTGCAACGTAGAAAATTCTTAATTCCTCCGCTATACTTTCTGTTTTCATCAGCGACGCAAACACCTGTCTGGAAAAAGAATCATTTCCGCATCTTTTTTTTGTATTTACATATTTTGCCCCAAGGTAATAATCCGAATGAACAATCAACCGTTCCTTGGTATCTCTTAAATTGAATTGTTTTCCCATACCCGCAACAAAAACCACAGGAAATTCCAGACCCTTGCTTTTATGGATACTCATAATTCTTACAACATCCTCATCACAATCCATAGAAGGATCTCCGCCGAGAGATATTTTCTTTTCAATTATCTCATCAATATATCTTAAAAAGTCAAAGAGTCCCTGACAGTTGCTCTGCTCAAAATGCAAAACCTCATCCATAAACAGATCAAGATTACGGATTCGCTCTGCGCCCTGAGGAAGTGCCTGAACATAGTAATAATAATCTTTTTGATAAAACAGCCATTGAATCACCTGACTGATTGACATATACTGAATCTTTTCTGTTATTTCATCAAATAAGTCCGTATACGCCCTGCATTTTTCATACAAAGCTTTATCCTGCAGGCTCCACTGTTTGAAAAAATCGGCATCCAAACCGGAACGGGAAACCATTTCCCCCATGAAATCGTATATGTGCAGTTTTACTTCACGCACTGCTTCCAATTCACGTTTTTTCAGAATCATTTTTGTCAGGTCTTCTTCTGTAAATTTACCAAAAAATCCCCGGAGGGATGCAACAAGTTCAACCTCATTATAGGGATTATCCACCGCTCTTAACAGGCTTAGTATCTGATGAATCTCCACGGTATCCAGATATCCGGTTTCATTTTGAATCCGAACCGGAATCCCCCGGTTCATCAGAATTTCAGAAAAAACATCTCCAAATCCCGATGGTGCCCGCAATAAAATTACAATATCTCTATATGAAACATCCCTCATTTTTCCGGTATCATCATCCGTCACCTGATACACATTTTCTCCGTTTTTTCCAAATAAGGAGTCAATCCTGTTTGCAATCATTGTGGCTTCCAATTCTTTTTTTCCGATATCTTCTAAGTTCTCGTCTAATGTTTCATCCTTTTGAGCCACATATAATGCCCCCTGCGACGATCCGGACTCCGCCATTTGAATATCAAAATTTTTACTTTCCCCCATCAATAACTCAACGCAATCCTCTTCGTAACCTTCAAACTGTCTTGAAGGTACCAAAGCCTCTTCCCCGGTGTAGTCGATTCCTCCCAGATCAGCACCCATAATCTGATAAAATATATAATTGATTCCCTCTAAAACATTCTTCCTGCTTCTAAAATTATTCTTTAACAAAAGCTTCCGGTTATCTGCAGACTCATCCCCTTTATAAGTATGATATTTTTCCATAAATAAATCCGGCCTTGCCATTCGGAAACTATAGATACTCTGTTTCACATCTCCCACCATAAAAATATTATTATGATGATACGGAACCTTGGATACGCAGCGAAGAATCGCTTCCTGTAAATAATTACTGTCCTGATATTCATCTATCATAATCTCATAGAATTCCTCTGATAATTCCGATCCGATTCTGCTTGGAACCGGCTGACCGTCTTTGTCGTATCCTTTACAAAGAATCTGAAGGGCAAAATGCTCCACATCACTAAATTCCAAAATGTTTTTTTCAAGCTTTTGTGCCAGAAATTCACTTCTGAACTCCTCCGTTGCATCTAAAAGAGCAATCAGCATCTTACTTTGTTCTTTCATCTGTTCCAGAACCTGATCTATAGGAACCTGAAATACCTTAAGCAGATTTTTAACATCATCCTTATAATGATTTCTGATATTTTTTACCTTCTCTGCAAGCTCCTTATCATAGGTTCCGTCCTTTCCCCGTCCGATATTTGTGAATTTCTCTTTAGTCAACTCATGATAATTTGTATAGGTTTTGGAATTGATGATATCATCCAGCAATGTAACATCGGATAATAACGCTTTTTCCATATAAAAAGGACCATCTATTCCCCTTGCGATATTAAGTGCTTCCAAAATCTGATCCTTTATTCGGCATGCCGTATTTTTTAATTCATTAAAATAATGCATAACATAGGAAAGGCTCATAAATTCCTGTTCGGAAGTAATACATAAATCCTTCTTTGCCTGTTCAATCCAAAGCTCCGGTCTTGGAAAACTGCTGCTGACATCATAAACCGTCTTGATATAAACCTCTAAACTCTCATCCGATTTATCTCCGCAAAAGGCTTCCGAAAACTCCGCAAAACCGGGGTTTTCCTTATAATACTTCTCAATGACGCTTTTCATCACCTCATCCCGCAATAAAGCCAGCTCTCCCATCTCACCAATGCGAATATTAGGATCCATTCCAATATCGTAAAAATGTTCTTTGACCACCTTATAGCAAAAACTGTCTATAGTCAAAATGTTCGCCTGGTTTAACAAGTGCAGCTGTTTCTGAATATGCTGATTTTCCGGGTGTTTTTCTATAATTGTCTCCATCGCACGACGTATCTTATCCTTCATCTGGGATGCCGCAGCCTTTGTAAAGGTTACAACCAGAAGTTCATTAATATCAATGGGATTTTCTGCATCCGTAACCATCTGTATAATCCGTTCCACTAATACAGCCGTCTTACCTGAACCCGCCGCAGCACTTACCAGCAAATTACAATTTTTCGCTTCAATAATCTTTTTCTGATCACTTGTCCACTGCATCCGAATTCATCTCCTTTCCATAATGTAACACCTGATTTTTGGCATCTCCATCACTGATTTTGGGCTGCACTCTGTAACGATTTCCTCCCAATCCGGGTTCAAATCTGCATATGCTTTTATAATCACAATAATTACATGGGCACGCATATTCTCCTTTTTCCGGATTCATACTAATTTGTCCATGGATAATTTCTTTTCCGATATCCATCATTTTATCACGAACAAAAGATGAAATATTGTTTAGCTCATCTGTTGAAACCAAGGATCTGTTCTGTGCGGATAATTCCCCATTCTGCTTGTATTTAACCGGACTTACCTCTCCTGTCATTCCATCCATCAAATCCCTGCAGGTTTCATCCACATTTGCAAGACCGGTTAGTTTACTGTTTTCCACCCTTGCCTTTTCAATCCGGGAATCCTCCTGTTCCTCTATAATCTTATCCTGCATGTGATAATAATACATACCGGTGGGAATCACGTTTTTTTCAGGATACTGACGCTCCAGTAATTCCTTCATGACACTCATATATACTGCCAGCTGCAGCTGTTTTCCCTCATAAACAGACAAATAATCAATATCCTTTTCTCCTGATTTATAGTCAATAATTTTAAAATATACGGAATCCTTTGTCTCTTTTATGTCTACACGGTCCACTACACCCTTTAATTCCATATATATGTCATCCTCCAACGCCATTCGAATATACTTCAATTTGTCCTTCGGCGAAAATTCCTTTTCAAAATATGCAGGCTCCATATTTCCCTTTTCCACATGCCGGCACAGATTATCAATACTTCGTTTTGCCACACGGATTAACACATCCAGCTGATGTCTGTTTCGATAATCACTGTCAAATATCGTCTCATTCTCCCGTTTGGCAGACTCAACCGTCAACTGTTCTACCAATTCATCTCTCTGTTCCTTTGTCATATCACTAACTCTTAATTTCCGTTCTCTTAAGGAAGCAAAAAACAACTCCATTACTTCATGTAGAATAGTTCCGATATTATTGCTTTCAACCTTGTATTCCTCCCGCTTTTTAATCTTCAATCCATATTGCAGGAAAAATGCAAAAGCACAGCGGGAAAAGCTTTCCAGCTTTGAGACACTGTAAAGCATTTGATTACCGTATAACCCCTTAATCAGGTCATCCCGAAGATATTCCGGCGTATTTTGATACAAATACCCATCTATTATATTCTTTAAGTCATCTCCGTATCGTTCTTCCATAATATGATAAAGGGAGGTATCCATCCGTCGCTGCCCCATAACCATATGGGAAAAATCCTCAAGCAATTGATTTCTCGACACTGCATTTTCCCATGATAAATCTTCACAATCCATTAACTTTATATTAGGAAACATAGCAAGGATCTGATTCAGATAGTAGGATGGTCTTACCTCATTTCCCTTTTGATCCGTTCTGTGAAAGCAAAAATATACCTCCTCACCGGCTTTCGTAACCTGTAAGTAAAAGGCATACTGCTGCATAAAAAGATTTTCCATGGAATCCGGTGCGATATTAATATCAAGGGACTGCAATGTTTTTCTGTCTTTGTCCAATAAAATGCTGCCTTCCCCAGACAACTTCGGCAGCAGACCATCATTTACTCCAACAACAAACAGCACTTTTATATCATGAAGTCTGGTTCTTTCCAAATCGCCAATCACAACCTGATCCAAAGTAGACGGAATAATACCTAACTGCATGGTTTCAAGCCCCGCCCCAAGCATCCTGGCAAGTTCATTTCTGCTTATGATTTCATCCCCGAGAATATCTACGGTCTTGTCAAGGAGTTCAATCCATTTTCCATATATCTGACGATATACATCTGCCTCTCTTAACATGCCCTTTTGTTCAAACTCAAGGCTCCGGCCATTCAGATTTTCCGCTACATGATGAGCACAAATAAACCGATACAAGCCTTCTATATACGCCTTTCCCGAAGCCCTTTCTTTTTTGAAAACGACAGATAAATCCTCCATATCTTCCATAAATTTTTTCCGGATTGTATTCAGTCTTTTTAAGCCTTTCACTCCACCGCGGAAGGGCTGACTCCATCGTTTAAAGCCTCTGATTCCGTACTTGATCACATAATTTTCCAATTCAAAAATATCCGTCATTGGTATATTTAAAATACCGGTTTTCAAAAAGGAAAAAACGCTTTTATAAGAAAAATCCGTTTTGTATAACTCAAACAATAACCGCACCAGTTCGGACATGGGATTGTGAACCAAGGGTTCATTGTAATCCATGAAATAGGGAATTTCCATCTGCTCCATATAATGCTTTGCATCATATAATATTCCTGATATATCATTGGTTATAATGGCAAAATCCCGGTATCGATATCCCTTGCCTGCCACGTATGCTTTAATCTGATTTGCAACAAAAGCCAGCTCTCCTCCGGGAGACTTTGCAGTAATACCATGAATATCATGAATTTCGCTGTTGCAGACGACAGTCGGAAACCGAAACAAATGCTGTTCCAAATGACAGATGCCGGCAGCATTTTTTAGTCGGTAATTTTCCTTCATTAAAACATGAGGTAATATCGTCACCTGATGCTTTGCAGCAAGATAACACAGCTTGTCATATTCCCGCTTACAAGCAGAAAATAATTCCTGCTCACCGTAGTCATTATTTCCAATCACATCCTCGGATATCGTAAAAGAAATCCGGATATCACACCCAAGCTTTAAAAGCTCCTCCAACACCCCATATTGAATCGGAGTAAAGCCGGAAAATCCATCCATATAAATCATTGCATCCTTTAATATCCGGGATTGTTCCGCAACCTCTGTAAGCAAACTCAGCACCTGCTCCGCCACCATATATTGATCAGACAAATATTCTGAGAAGGCATTAAAAATCAGCTGCAAATCTTTCATCTTGTAATATAAACCTGTATTAGGATCCAATGATTGTATTGCCTTATCTAAAGCAGCTCCCTGTAACTGATATTGATAAAATTCCGATATCATTTTTTTAATTTCTTCTATAAATCCTGGCTTATCCCCGCAATTTTTATAAAATCCAAGCTGTTCATTTACAGAGCCCAGTACTCTTCGGATTACCATGCTTTTTCCGTAATCATCCAGTATATCATTTGTTTTTATTCCCAGTTCATCAAATACCATAAAGGATAATCTGGTAAAACTAAGAATGGAAATATCCATGGTTCCACCATTAGGATGACGCTTTACCATCTCCTGTTCTGCCGACATATTAGACTGTTCCGGTAAAATATATAAAATCGGTCTATGATCTGCTTTCATGGATTCCCGAATCATTTCCTCGTATATATACGAAGTTTTTCCTGTGCCGCTTCCACCGATTATAAATTGAATTGCCATCTTTTTCCTCCTTCCTGTTTTCTAATGAAAAAACATCTGTTCCTACTAAAAAAGTACTCATGATGCAATCTGCTGCATGAGCACTTCTTTTTATCTGTTTATATGTTTTCTTCTTTTTTCCCCATAAAGACGTTCATCCGCAAAATCAAGCTTATCGTAAAGATTAATCTCAGATGTACACTCAAATTGACAGATACCGGTACTCATCTCAATCGGATACGGTTTACCACAGTTTTCATTATGACGAAGTGTTACTTCCTCAATCCTGCGTTTCACAATATTTTCGTAATCTGCTACCCCTACCATGGCAAATACAACGAACTCATCTCCACCGTATCGTCCGATTACATCTGTATCCCGGAATGCTTCCCTCAAAATCTGGGCAATCTCCCGCAAGGCAAAATCTCCCTCATCATGACCATACTTATCATTAATTGTTTTCAGGTTATCCATATCCGCATATACGATTAAAGCCTGCTTTCCGAAATTCTTTTTATTTAATATTGCATTCTTTGCGTATTCCAAAAATCCACGGCGATTATTTAATCCGGTTAATTCATCTGTCTTGGCAATTTCATCCAACAATACATTATTTTTCTTTATCACCTGTAAATTAATCTCCAGATTTCTTTGGATTTCCTGTTGTTTTTCCAATAAAACAAAGGATTTCATAACAGCCGACAGCTGATATGTTACCGGTGCCACATTATGAAAATTCTCATAATCTACTTCCGATAAAAGCAAGCCATACAGATTCTCTCCTGAAAACAATGGACTTAGCACCATCGTCTTTCTGTGATTACCGCTCATGTATTCGTGATTATATATATCCTCTGTTGAAATCAATTGTTTTTCAAGCGGCAGTGGAAATGCCCCCTTGGCGTTGCCATATGCCCGGAACAAAATCTTTTTGGGCGGAATAAATTCTTCTCCCCGTTTATGGCAGATTGGCTCCTGAAAAGTATATAAATAACTGCTTTTTATTCCTACATCCCGTAAATCCACCAATATACTTTCAAACGGAACTTCACTGTCATTTTCCCTCATCAGAACTCCCACCGTCATATTGTTAATTAAATATGCCATCTTTTCCATACCTGCCTGCTGATTCTGAACAAGCTGACAGTTAGAAATTGCAAGACTCCGATACATTTTAGAAAATAATTTCATCAAGCGGACACGATCAAAAGGATTTACAAGAATCTGTTCAAATCCGCTTTGTAATGACTGTAACAAATTAAACAATAATTCTACTGTTGTATACTGAAAAATGGATTCTTTTATGATTTGGGAAAACAGCACCTCTACATCATTTTCATATTTGAAAAATTTTGTGGATTTAACCATATCCGCCATTAACTTAACCAATACAGCAAGATCATCCTTTAACTGCTGCAAAACACTGGAATTCATATAGTCTCCAAACAGATAGGAATCAATTTTTTCCATCTGGATCCCCTCTTTTGAAAGCAGAGAACCAAAGCCCAATTTTTCCAATAAATTATCACAATCAAAACTGTGACAGCCGCAAGAAGAACGCTTTACAAAATGCGTATCAATCTCTATATCACCAATGGTTCCTGTTTCAAGGAATTTCTCCGCCCGGGTAATTGCCTGATATGCCAGCTCAGCAGCATTGGCTTCCACCGTCGTCAACGGTGGATTCAGCATGGCAGAAAAAACAGAATTATCAAAGCTGACAACCTTCATATCCGTTCCGATTTCGATTCCCATCTTCTCCATTGCCCAATATCCACCTTTTGCCATCCTGTCATTTGCAAAGGCAATACCCTCCATCTCTGGATTATCCTCTATAAACCGATAAATTTGTTTTTCCGTACTTTCCTCAAAATTACCATATATTACATACTGATCTCTATATGGAATTCCTGCCTCCCGCAAAGCATCTTTATAAACAGTCAGACGCTCCATGGCATCTACATTGGTCTGGGGACCACTCACAAAACCAAGTTTTGTCACTCCATGCTCCTGAATCAGATGATTGATTGCCTCCCGGAACCCCACCTTATTATCGAAGATTACGGAAGTATATCCATCCATTCTTGTATATAATAAGACAATCGGTATATCCAGATATCGTTTCAGGAATGCAACACGATCCTCCAACTCAATACGGCCTCCGATCGTTCCCATCATAATATACAAAACATCAATCTGATTTTTTGAAACAAACTGAAATATGGTATTATACTGATATTCATATTTCAAATGGTCAGTGGAAATAATATCAGCATCCAGATAACCACCTGCATATACATACATGTTCGCATCAATTGCAATTGCACCAAGATGTGCCCCCTTACACGCCTCATCTGTAAATACTGCATCCAACGAATCCACAAATAAGCCAATATTCAAACGCTTACTCATACACTTCTCCTTTGTCTTCCCCTACACAAATCTGTATAACAGTCTCCACATAATGTCCTATTGTTTATTTTAAAAATCCCTGTACAATCCGTTCCTCAGCCTCTGCTTCCGACAAGCCTAAGGTCATCAGCTTCAGCAATTGTTCCCCTGCAATTTTTCCAATTGCCGCTTCATGTACCAAAGAGGCTTCTACATTTTCAGCATTCAGCTGTGGAATTGCAAGAATCTTTGCATCATCCATAATAATACTGTCACATTCCGCATGTCCCTTACAGGCAGCCTTACCGTTAATACCCAATTGGATTTCCTGCCGGCTTTGATTTTTGGCAACCCCACGACTTATGATATCACAATTACTTCCGTCTCCGTCTAAATCCACCATAATCTCTGCATAAGCATATTGGTCATCTGTCGTCATGATCTTATCATGAATCACAAGAGAAGCTCCCTCTTTTAAATCTGCGGTGGTAATTCTTTTTGTATCATCCACACCTGCAATCTGTGCAGTCTCCAGTTCCATGTAAGAATTTTCTCCCAAATGAACAATCGTCTGCGGATTCATAACCCTTTTGCCTCTTCCGGTTCCCTCCCCATAATGTTTTTCAATGTAACGAACCTTACAGTTTTTCCCAACAAAAAAGGTATGGATTCCGTCATGCTGGCTATCTCCGTTCCCACAATTGGAAATTCCACAGCCGGCTATAATTGTCACATCACAATCATCTTCAATAAAGAAATCATTGTAAACACATTCCTTTAACCCGCTTTCTGCAATAATAACGGGAATATGTACACTTTCTTTTTTAGTTCCTTTTTTAAATTTTATATCAATACCCGACTTATCCGTTTTTGAAATAATGTCAATATTAGCCGTTGTATTTCTGGCAATGCTTTTGCTGTCACTTCGAATATTATATGCACCCACAGGAAGGGCATCCAACTCCGCTACTTCCTTTAGCAAATTTTTTTGTATCTCGTTCATACATGCCTCCTGATTCACTCTATTAATCCCTTTAACTCTTCATCCGAATTTTCCAATATTCTTCCATCTTTTAAGTAGACAATCCGATCTGCAATTTTAAGGATTCTTTCCTGATGGCTGATAATCAAAATTCCACCGGAAATTTCCTTTTGCAGCTTTTCAAATAAAGAAATCAGATTCTGAAAACTCCACAAATCAATGCCGGCCTCCGGTTCATCAAATATCGACAGCTTTGCTCTTCTTAATACCGTCATTGCAATCTCGATTCGCTTCATCTCACCACCGGAAAGCGTATCATTCAGTTCTCTGCGCAGATACTCCTCCGGGTTCAAGCCTACATCTCTTAATGCATCATATACCAAATGCTTATCCTTTGAGACATTGGCAATATCCAATAAATCCTTTACCTGCAAGCCCTTAAATCTTACCGGCTGTTGAAATGCATAGCCGATTCCCTTTTGGGCTCTCTCGTCTATTGTTAATTCCGTAATATCTTCTCCGTCAAAAATAATTTTCCCTCCGGTTGGATGAACCAGACCCATGATTATTTTTGCAAGGGTAGATTTACCACTTCCATTTGGTCCCGTAATCGCTATGAATTGATTTTCCAATGTCAAATTTACGTCCGTTAATATTTCCTTGCCTTCCACTTCATAGCAGATATTTTCTAATTGTAACATGTTACTGCCTCCGATATTCTATGTATATTCCTTTATTCAAAAGGAATAAAGAACTTTTTTGCCTATATTATTTTACATGAACCACGAAAAAAAAGCAACATGATACCATTGTGGAAAATCCTTTTCAAATTTCCTCTTGCCAGTTAAAATGATGCTTGTTATACTTCTGTATGGTTACGGTTCAATATAAATCGTATCGTTCACATTAGAATAACATTAGACGAAGCGAAAGCGTGCCTGCGATATATCCATATTAAATTTGTACAAAAAATATTTCGCAATTACCGATTCGCTTTCACATTACAGAAAAAGGAGAAATACAATGGGTGGATTTTTTGGCGTAGTTTCAAAAGAAGATTGTATGTTTGATTTGTTTTTCGGAACAGATTATCACTCTCATTTGGGTACAAGACGTGGTGGTCTTGCCGTATATGGTGAGAACGGATTTGACAGAGCGATTCATAATATAGAGAATGCTCCATTCCGTACAAAGTTTGACAAGGATGTTCAGAAAATGAAGGGAAATATGGGAATCGGCTGTATCTCAGATTACGAACCTCAGCCTCTTATTGTCCGTTCACATCATGGCACCTTTGCCATTACAACCGTAAGCAAAATTAACAATGTAGACGAAATCGTAAGTTCCATTTTTTCCAATAACAATACTCACTTTTTGGAAATGAGCGGTGGTGACATCAATGCTACAGAATTGGTTGCTGCTATCATCAATCAGAAAGAAAATCTAATTGACGGTATCCACTATGCCTTAGAATTAATAGACGGTTCTCTGACATTAATGGTAATGACGCCAAAAGGAATCTACGCTGCCCGAGACAAATACGGACGAACACCTCTTGTAATCGGAAAAAAAGAAGGTGCATATTGTCTGACCTTTGAGGATTTTGCATATCGTAATCTTGGATATGAGGACTATAAAGAACTGGGTCCCGGTGAAATCGTTGTCGTTGATCAAAAGGGCGTAAAGACTTTGGTTGCTCCCGGTAAGGAAATGAAAATCTGTACCTTTTTGTGGGTTTATTACGGATATCCATCCAGCTCCTACGAGGGCATCAGCGTTGAGCAGATGCGGTATAACTGTGGTGCTGCACTGGCAAAGCGAGATAACGTAAAACCGGATATTGTCGCAGGTGTTCCGGATTCCGGTACCGCCCATGCAGTGGGATATTCCAATGCTTCCGGTATTCCATTTTCCAGACCGTTTATCAAATATACACCAACCTGGCCAAGATCCTTTATGCCTACAATCCAAAGTAAGCGTAATCTGATTGCCAAGATGAAGCTGATTGCCGTTCATGACCTGATCAAAGATAAGAGCCTTTTACTGATTGACGATTCAATTGTCAGGGGAACCCAGCTTCGGGAAACAACAGAATTTTTATACCAAAGCGGTGCAAAAGAAGTCCATATCAGACCGGCCTGTCCACCTTTGGTATACGGATGCAAATATTTAAACTTCTCCCGCTCGTCATCTGAAATGGACTTGATTACCAGACGGGTAATCGCAAGATTAGAGGGCAACGAAAACGTATCTGATGAAGTTTTACAGCAATACTGTGATCCGGATTCTGAAAAATACGATACTATGGTAGAAGAAATCCGCAAGGAGCTTAACTTTACAACCTTACGCTTCAATCGTTTGGATGACATGCTGGATTCCGTTGGAATTCCTGCAGAGCATCTTTGTACATACTGTTGGAACGGTAAAGAATAAGTCTTTTATATGCCACAAAATATTTTCATAAAATATTTTGTGGCATTTTTTTATTTCCTGCATACAATAGCCATTGAACATTTATTGCGAGATGAATATGGGAAAACAAATCAAATGCAGAGCCAAACTGTATAAGCGGGTTATCGCTATTCTTTTGGTTCTCATAGTTCTTTTCAGTTTAAGTGCAAGCCAAAGCTATGCCGCTCCTACTTTTTTAGCAGAAAATCCATTATACCCACAAAACCAAAGAAATCATGTATATACTTCGCAGAATCATTTTGGAGGCAATATCTACTCCTCTCTTGCCTTCGACTTTCATATCTTTGCAACAGAAGTGGAATTGGGTGCACACACAAACGGAAATATTGCAACCAATATACTGAAAGCAAACGGTCACGCCTTTGGCGCAGATGAACAAAATCATCTGCACAAACGGGAAGATAATTATATCCGTACCTATGCATCGGGAATCTCTAATATTGCAAGTAACGGCAATACCATTGTCGGAAGCCAGATTTCTCTTGAAGTCAACAAACAAGACAAACGGATAAAAATTGGTCATAGTCAAAATTACCTAAATCAGGAAACCTCAAAAAAAATATTGCAGGAAAGCAAAACCTCCGATCCATATATCAATATCGAAGGTGAGCTTGCTTATCTTTCAACTCTCTCCTCACAATTAACTAAAAAGGAAACCTCAAAGGATGTTACCATTCAATCAGGCTCTGAAATAACTCACACCATCACCGTTACAGATCAGGGAGGTAACCATTACTTAAATATTCAGGCTGGTACATTTTTCAAAACAGGACAAAAAAACATATTAAACATCAGCCTCCCACAAAAAACTACACTCATTATAAACGTGGATATGAATCAGGCAGATCCGAATATTTTAAAAAATCTTGTAACAAACCTTAACAATTATACCAACGGAGAAGCAATCGCATCCACATACTGCGGTTTACTTTGGAATTTATATGACAGCGGAAGCAGTAACGGACAATTTGCACCTGCCGGCTATATTCCTGTAGGCATAAGTGATTATTTCTTCGGAACCATTCTTGCTCCCAATGCAAATATCATTTACGGTGCCCTCAACGGCAGTATTATTGCAAATAAAGTAAAACAGGACGGTAAAGAATCTCATCGTTTCGACTTTACCGGCTACGAAGATCCCTCTGATGATCCGACTACAGAAGCTACCACAGAAATCACCACAGAGGCTACAACGGAAGGAACCACGGAAACCACCACAGAAGCTACAACAGAAACCACTACAGAAGCTACGACGGAAGGAACCACAGAAACCACTACAGAAGCTACTACAGAAGCCACCACAGAAACCACTACAGAAGCTACTACAGAAGCCACCACAGAAACCACTACAGAAGCTACGACGGAAGGAACCACAGAAACCACCACAGAAGCTACTACAGAAACCACCACAGAAGCTACTACAGAAACCACCACAGAAGCTACTACAGAAGCCACCACAGAAACTACCACAGAAGCCACCACAGAAACCACCACAGAAGCTACTACAGAAGCCACCACAGAGGCTACCACCCAGTCAACTACAGAAATCACCACGCAGATTACCACAGAATCAACAACACAGATTACTACCTGCACCACAGAACAAAACTCAGGTAGTTCAACACAGATTACAGAAACTTCAACAAGAACTTATACGGAAAGACATCATGCCAGAACCGGAGATGATACAAAGGTATTTCTTCTGATTACGATTACCCTTTCTTCTCTTGGCTTATGTTCTGTGATTATCTTATATAAACATTACAAAAAATAACCACGCAAAACACCCGTTTCGTAAATAAAATATCCCCGGGATTTATAACCAAATTCCGGGGACATTTTTTACCTTTTACTATTTCATTTTACTTTGTTTTTCTACCTTTAACACCTTTTCAAAATCCTCTATATCCTTTACAATCTCACCACTTAACAACAGCATGCAGATTAAGTTTGGAATTGCCATTAATGCATTGGCAATATCCGAGAAATTCCAAACAATGTCAAGTGTCTGGGTACAGCCCACATAACAGACTAAAGAGAAAATAATACGATAAACCATATTAAATCGATGGGTTCCAAACAAATACTCCCATGCTTTTTCACCATGATATTCCCAGCCTAAAATCGTAGAAAAGGCAAATAAAGTAATTCCAATAGATACCAGCCATCCGCCGGGATGACCCAGCACGGTTTGAAAGGCTTCTATTGTCAGATCAGAACCGACAATCAACTCCCCTGCTTCGTCCACCATACCAAGAACACCGGAAGATGCAATTGCAAGACCTGTAATGGTACAAACGACAATCGTATCCCAAAATGTACCGGTCATATTAATATAAGCCTGACGAACCGGATTATCAGTTGTAGCTGCTGCTGCGGTAATTGCTGCAGAACCCATACCGGCTTCATTGGAGAAAACACCACGGGCTACTCCGTATCTCATAGCACCCATCATAGATGCAACAATGGAACCAAGAGCACCACCGGTTACAGCCTTTACGGAAAATGCCATTTTAAAAATCATAACAATGCCGGAAGGCACATTGCCGATATTTCCTATAATAACAATCAGTCCGCATATAACATAAAAAATCGCCATTACCGGAACAACAATGGAAGAAACCTTCGAAATTGATTTAATTCCTCCTACAATAATGAGTAATGCAACAACAGTAATAACGATACCTGTTGTCTTCATAGGAATCTGAAAGGTAGTATGTAATGCACTTGCTATTGAATTTCCCTGAGTCATATTTCCAATACCAAAGGATGCAATTACCGCAAACAACGCAAACAGGAAACCAAGAACAGCACCGAATTTCTTGTTTTTCAGTCCCTTTTTCATCGTATACATCGGTCCACCGGACATTTCTCCCTTTTCGTTTACCTCACGATATTTAATGGCAAGCATACATTCCGAAAACTTTGAGGTCAACCCAAAGCATGCAGATATCCACATCCATACCAATGCTCCCGGTCCTCCGGAAACCATGGCTGTAGCAACACCTACAATATTTCCGGTACCAATCGTTGCCGCAAGAGCCGTTGTTAACGCAGAAAACGGAGAGACATCGCCGACACCCCGGCTTGTTGTTCTTGCCTCTTTGCTTAAGGTACTCTTGATTGCGTATCCCAAATTTCTCCACGGTAAAAATTTCGTACGTATTGTCAAAAAGATACCGGTTCCCACCAATAATATCAACATCACCGGTCCCCAGACAAAACTGTCAATTGCACTTATTACATCTGCTAACTTCATACACATTCCTCCTCATTTCTTTTATTCATCATTATGACAGAATTTCTCGATTCATTCATATTCCACATTGGACTGTCTCCTGAAATTCTCACACACAGGTTTCTATACCAGGACTTATCGCACAAAGATGAGATATACTTTGTGAATCTTAATCTGATCAGCGGTCATCAAATGCCCCATGAATATGTGCATTTTTCTCATCGCCATAACAAAAAAAGAGGACAGCTTCTCATCTGTCCTCCTTTGGATTAATCTAACTATACATAATCTGACTACTTCTTGTCAAGAAAAATATGGGATATTATTTTTTTATTTCCTGTATCAGGACCATAAAATTCTGATTCTGCTCCTGACAAAAAGGCCATAACAGCATTTTTTCCCCACATTCCATGTCACGTCTTTTTATATCAAGAATTCCCTGATACGCCCCCTCAATTGCATGGTTGGGAATCTCAGACCATTTGTATACTGCATCGGTATCTTGAATCATATCCCATTCATTTCCCAAAATAGTACATACCTTTGCCCCCTGCAACAATAAATCATTCATATCCGGTATTTGTTTTTCATTCATTTTCTTTAACAACCGATAAAAAGGTTCTTCTACCATAGAAGCTTCCGGAAACAATTTATTTTCCAATTGTACCAGAAAGCTCTTATAAATATATCCAAACATACTTTGAAGCTGACTGTGCACACCAAAACACCAGACATAATCGTATTGCCCAAACCCTTCAATATCTGCTTTTCTCGTTCTGCCAACAATATTTTCCACACAATCCATTGCATATTCGCAAAAGGATTCCGGCGTAATATGATAGGAATCGGATTCCACAAACTTCTGCAGGTCAAGGATAAAAATTTCATAGTCCTGCTGCACCACTCCATTTAGAGAATATATCTTTTTATTTATTTTATCATGATTCATCAGACCTTCCCGAAACAGCCCCTCATCCAATGCCTCCTCATCTGTATCTATTAAAGAAATTTTTGAAAAACAAGGTAACAGCCTTTTTAAATCAATGTCATTACATGCACCTGCTCCGACAATTGCAATGGTAGGAAGCTCTGCGGAAAAATCAATTTCTGTAATCCGGTCTATCTGTATTTCCTGATTATCAACCACTTCAATTAAATAATCCGTCAATGTATTTCGATAATTTTCCCAACGAAAGTATGCATTTTCTATCTTGAAGCATTTTTTTATTTCTTCATATAAACTCATAACCGGCTCCTAAAAATATAGGACCCATATGTGGGTCCTATACGCATCTTAACGTTCATCCATTGGTATATATTTCTGTGTCTTTTTCACTGCCTTATATGCAGGACGGATAATTTTTCCCTGATTAATCAGCTCCTCAATGCGATGAGCACTCCATCCCGCAGTTCTTGCTACTGCAAATAATGGCGTAAACAACTCCATCGGAAGTCCCAGCATCTGATACACAAAGCCGGAATAAAAGTCCACATTCGCACTTACACCTTTGTATATCTTTCTTTCTTCCGCAATCACCTGCGGAGCCAGTCGCTCTACATTCGCATATAACTGATATTCCTTCTGATATCCCTTCTCCTCGGAAAGCTTCTCTACAAAGCCCTTAAACACCTTTGCTCTCGGATCAGAAATAGAATATACCGCATGCCCCATACCATAGATCAGTCCAGCCTGATCAAAAGCCTCTTTGTGTAAAAGCTTTTGAAGGTATGTTTTTATTTCTTCATCATCGTTCCAATCCTTCACATGCTCCTTCATATCCGCAAACATCTTTGTAACCTTGATATTCGCACCACCATGTTTCGGTCCCTTCAAGGAGCCTAATGACGCAGCCATAGAAGAATAGGTATCGGTTCCGGATGAGGTAACAACATGAGTTGTAAAGGTAGAGTTATTACCACCACCATGTTCTGCATGAAGAACCAGTGCCAAATCCAAAATTCTTGCTTCCAATTCCGTATACTGACTGTCAGTCCTTAATACATACAATAAATTCTCTGCGGTAGAAAGCCCTGGCTGCGGACTATGTATAAACAAACTGTTACCGTCATGGTAATGGCTGTACGCCTGATATCCATAAACAGACAATAACGGCATAACCGAAATCAACTGCAGGCACTGTCTTAATACATTTGGAATTGATATATCGTCGCCCTTTTCATCATAGGCGTATAACGTCAATACGCTTCTTTGCAACGTATTCATCATATCCTTACTTGGAGCCTTCAATATGATATCCCTTACAAAATGAGTCGGTAAGGACATTCTGTAATCTGACAGAATTTTATTAATATTCTGCAATTCCTGCTGATTTGGAAGCTTACCGAATAACAATAAATAAACCGTCTCTTCATATCCAAATCTCTTTTCATTGATAAAGCCGGCAACAATATCCTCAACATCAACGCCCTGGTAATATAATTTTCCTTCACAAGGAATGATATCATTATCCTCAACTATATAGGACTGTATCTTGGAAACATCCGTAAGTCCTGCCAGTACACCTTTTCCGTTAATATCCCTAAGTCCACGCTTCACTTCATACTTAGTGTACAAATCCGAATCAATTTTTAAATTTTCTACACATAATTCAGATAATGCACTAATCTCTTTTGTTATTTGAGAATAATTATTGATTCTCTGCTCGTGGTTGTCAAACATGCAATCACCCTTTCCTATTATCAAAACTTGTTTTTTCCCAAATGATAGTATACCACATTTTTTCTTTCAAGCCTAGGTTATTTTTGCACTGAAATAATTTTCGTGAAATAATTTTTTCGTAATGATGTAATACACAAAGATAACAAAAAAGGGAGTTCCAAAGAACTCCCATAAATATGAAAAATCTTATACGTTGATTTCTGCTGTCATACCAAGTACATCCACATTGGCATCCAGAATCGGTTTTACAACCTCTGTTATGAATTCCTCTGTCTGCTGTGGTGCACGTCCCACAAAGTTCTTTGGCTCTAACAGTTCTTCTATCATTTCCTTTGTCATGCCAAATGCAGGATCATTTGCAATTCGGTCAACCAGGTCATTTTCTTTACCCTCAACCTTCACCACCGCTCCGGCAGCCATAGAATGTTCACGAATCTTCTCATGCAGCACCTGACGGTCTCCACCACGCATTGTTGCATCCATCATTATATTTTCTGTAGCCATGAAAGGAATCTCTCTCATAAAGTGCTGATAAATAACCTTATCGTATACAACCAATCCGTCTACAACATTCAAATATAAATCCAAAATACCATCGATTGCCAAAAATGCCTCCGGAATAGAAATTCGTTTGTTAGCCGAATCATCCAAGGTTCTCTCAAACCACTGGGTAGCCGATACAATCGCAGGATTTAATGCATCTACCATAACATAGTTAGACAATGATGCAATACGCTCAGAACGCATTGGATTTCTCTTATATGCCATTGCAGAGGAACCGATCTGATTCTTCTCAAAAGGCTCTTCTACTTCCTTTAAATGCTGTAATAATCTTACATCATTGGAAAACTTATGAGCACTCATTGCAATTCCACTTAATACATTTAAAATTCTTGCATCTACTTTTCTGGAATAAGTCTGTCCGGATACAGGATAACATTCTTTAAATCCCATCTTTTCGGCAATCATACCGTCAATCTTACGAACCGTCTCATGGTCACCCTGGAACAACTCTAAAAAGCTTGCCTGTGTTCCTGTTGTTCCCTTACAGCCTAACAGCTTCTGCTGACCAATCATATATTCCAAGTCCTCTAAGTCAAGTAAAAGCTCCTCCATCCAAAGTGTAGCACGTTTACCAACGGTTGTCGGCTGTGCAGGTTGAAAATGAGTAAATGCCAATGTTGGCAAATCTTTATATTTCATTGCAAATTTTGAAAGTTCATTGATTACGTTAATTAATTTCTTACGAACTAATTTCATAGCTTCTGTCATGACAATTACGTCTGTATTATCACCGACATAACAGCTTGTTGCCCCAAGATGAATAATTCCTGCAGCAGCCGGACATTGCTTTCCATATGCATATACATGACTCATAACATCATGTCGAACTAATTTTTCTCTTTTCTTTGCAACATCATAATTAATGTCATTCTGAAAAGCCTTTAACTCTTCTATCTGCTCATCCGTAATTCTTGGATTTCCCTGACTATCCTTTAATCCTAACTCCTGCTCTGTCTCAGCAAGTGCAATCCATAACCTTCTCCATGTCCGGAATTTCATATCCGGCGAAAAAATGTACTGCATCTCTTTGCTTGCATAACGTTCTGAAAGTGGGCTAACATATTTGTCTTTCATAATTACTTCAATTCTCCTTCATCAATTTGTACTTGCATTTTCGCATACAGCTATTTTAACATAATAATAATAAAAAGGATAGGGATAATATAGCAGAAATCCCTATCCATATTTTTATTTATTTTGTCTTACTGTAGTATCGTGTTCACCCCGAATATCCTCCTTCGGCGGTTCAATGGGATAATTTCCACTAAAGCAGCCATCACAATACTGCTTGCCATCTGTTAATTCCGGAAGTCTTGATAACTCCAGATATCCCAATGAATCAGCACCCAAAAGCTTACAGATTTCATCTACAGACCGATTATGGGCGATTAATTGATTCTCACTTGGAATATCCGTTCCGAAATAACAAGGATGCAAAAACGGAGGAGAAGAAATTCTTACATGTACCTCTGTAGCCCCGGCATCCCGTAGCATTGTTACGATCCGGTCTGACGTGGTTCCCCGGACGATGGAATCATCAATCATAATAACCCGTTTACCCTTTACCGCATTTTTAAGCACATTTAATTTCACTCTGACACTGGATTCTCTCTGACTTTGTTTTGGTTTTATAAATGTTCTTCCTACATAAGCATTTTTTACAAAGGCTGTTCCATAAGGGATTCCCGATTCCAATGAATATCCCAGAGCTGCTGCATTTCCGGATTCCGGTACTCCCACAACAACATCCGCATCAACAGGGGAGTCCTTTGCCAGACATCTGCCTGCTGTAATACGTGATTCATAAATGCTTTTTTCATCCAATATACTGTCCGGTCTTGCAAAATAGATATATTCAAATATACATCTTGCATGCTTTTCCTGACACAGATCCATATAAGATACGATTCCCTGTTCCGGTGTAATAGTTACCATCTCTCCCGGTTTTACATCCCGTATAAACTCCGCTCCGATTGTATCTAAAGCACAACTTTCCGACGCAAGAATATATGCATTATGACGTTTTCCAATACATAACGGACGAAATCCAAAAGGATCTCTTACACCAATCAGCTTTCTTGGGCTCATAACAATTAAGGAATACGAACCCTTTACTTTTTTCAAAGCCTGTAATACCGCCTGCTCCACAGTTGCCGTATTCACTCTTTCTCTGGCTATATGATATGCGATTACTTCAGAATCAATAGTGGTCTGAAAGATTGCACCTCCCAATTCCAATTCTCTTCTAAGCTCCGGGGCATTTACCAGATTACCATTGTGTGCCAGTCCCAAAGTTCCCTTTATATAATTTAACACCAGCGGCTGGGCATTTTCTCTTGTAGATGCACCCGCCGTAGAATAACGGACATGACCAACACCTATGTTTCCCTTTAGTTTATTTAAATCCTCCGGAGTAAACACTTCATTTACCAGACCCATTCCCTTAGATGAAAGAACCTTCCCTTTAGGACCCTCGGTATCCGATACTGCAATTCCGCAGCTTTCCTGACCACGATGCTGTAAAGCAAATAATCCATAATAAATAGACGCTGCCACATCATTCCCATCAAAATCATAAATACCAAACACACCACATTCTTCCCGCAAAGAATCTTCATCATAAGAATTATCAAATATTTCGCTCATAGCAGTCTCCTTACATTCATCGTTGTTCTTCCTATCGTCTGACACATTTATACATCACTTATACGTTATGTCTGCATCATTTTATTTAACTTTAGAATTATAACACAATGTGATGTTATTCTTTTTTTGTAAAAATGTCAATAATGAATCTATTCCCCGTTAAAATAATTGTTATTTCCAATATTTTATGATATACTTGCATTCATAAATAAACGTGCATCAGACAAGACATGATGCATTCAGATATGGAGTTAAAGGAGAGTGTCATGCAGGAAAAAAGGAAGTACAAAAGATTACCGATCAGCTTAAAATTAGATGTATCCGAAATCTTCAAACAGGATAACGATGTCATCCGTGATTTAAATGCTGAGATAGAAGTATTTGATATTTCAAAAGCAGGAATTGGATTCACAACATCCTCATATATTCCGGAAGGATACTATTTTAATGCTACCATTACATTCAATACATCAGAGCAGAAGATTTTAACCGTAGTTAAGATTCTCCATCGTAGTCAGCTTTCGGAGAACCAGTACCGATACGGCTGTGAATTTACAGGATTAGCTAGTATCTTTGATTCCTTTTTTGAGGAATACGAACAGGCACTTGACGAAACAGAAGCATAAACAAAACAGACCGGATTTAATCCGGTCTGTTTTATTATATCTCTTTATACAATAAATTCTACCAAAAATACGGTCAAACAACAGATCCCCGCAACGGTTACCATCTTGGCGCCCTTCCAGGAAGCAGCAATTCCAACAATCAAAGCAATAATCCCCGCAATCGGAACCTGAGTTGTTTCAATCATGGCAGGAAAGGTCATAACCGCAATTGTTACATATGGAACATAATACAAAAAAGACCTTATAAATGGATTGCGGATTGGCTTACGGATCAAAGTCAAAGGCAAAACACGAATAAAATAAGTCACACCAGCCATAATTAATATATAGATCCAGATTTTATTCATAAGAATCCTCCTTTACCGGAAATAAAATTGCCACAGCAGCAGATATAACAACTGTCAACAACACAGTACGATTACCGCTGGCCCATTGGGAAATGACAGGGAGCCGGCTGCACAAATAGCTTAAGAAAAAGCAGATAACCACAACGCCGCCTATAATCTTGTTTTCCCTTGCCGGTGGAATAATAATTGCAAGAAACATTCCATACAACGCAACGGACAATGCACTGACAACCGATATCGGCAGCAGATTACCTGCAACAATTCCACAAGAGGTACCAATTGCCCACAGGGGAACGGATGCAAGAATTGCACCATAATTATAATAGGGATTCAGCCATCCCTTTCTTGTAATGGAGATTCCAAAAATCTCATCCGTGATTCCAAGTGCAATCAGAATACGATGAATCCACTTCGTTTCCGGAGAAATACGCTGACTTAATGCACAGCTCATAAGCAGATATCTTGCATTTGTAACAAGCATTGCAATTGCAAGAGCCAACAGACCCACATGCTCCCTGATCAAAGTAAAGCCTACATATTCACCTGCCGATGCAATTGTAAACAGACTGGCAAAAAATCCCTGCGTTCCACTCATTCCCGCATCACGGGCTATAATTCCCAAAGAAAAGGAAACAGCAAAATATCCCAAACCGATTGGCAGTCCGTCACGAAGTCCCTGATAAAATTCCGTTTTATTATTTAGTTCATCACCAAACTGTATTTTTTTATCCACTTTCGTAAAACCCCTCTTCATTATTACACTGAACTATTAATATAACATTTATCGTTATGTGTCGCAATCCTTTTGGATTACTTTTCAGAATATAAACATTTAAATATTATATTTTTCTTGCTTTCTAAATACGGATACGCTACTATAAAAACAAAATTTTTATGGAGGTTATAATGAACAAAGAACTAGATTATAAAGGACTACTCCGAATTGTAATTATCACTATTATTTTATACTGCTCCATTCAGCACTATGAAGTTTTATTAAAGCTGCTATTGTACTTATTCCAATTACTGTTTCCTTTTCTCTTAGGTGGTGCGATTGCATTCATTATCAATGTTCCAATGCGGGCATTAGAGCGTCAGCTTTTCCCTCAAAAGGAAAATATGGCAGTTTTTCGTCGTGCACTTGCTTATATCTTAACACTTCTGAGTATTTTAGGGATTATCGGAATTGCATTATTGGTTATCATTCCACAGATCAGCAGCACTGCTATGCTGATTATCAAACGGGTTCCGCCGGCATTCAAAACGTTCCAGAACTGGATATATGCCGCCACCTCAAACCTTCCAAATGTTCAAAGCTATATTGAGAGTCTGGACATTAACTGGGGCAGCCTTTCAACCTATGCGATTAATCTTATAAAATCAGCAAGTACAACTGTTTTCTCATCCGGTATATCCCTGGTATCCGGTGTAATCGGAGGCATTACAAATTTTATTGTTGCTTTTATATTTTCCATTTATATATTACTACAAAAGGAAAAGCTTTCTACCCAGTTAAAAAAGGTATTATACGCGATTTTTAAAGAAGACCGGGCGGACCGCATACTCTATATCAGCCGTTTGTCCAATCGGGTATTCAGCAGCTTTCTTTCCGGGCAATGCGTGGAAGCCCTTATACTTGGAACCATGTTCTTTATCACCTTAAGCCTCTTCCGTATGCCTTATGCCCTTTTGATTGGTGTTATTATCTCTTTGACAGCATTAATTCCAATCTTTGGTGCTTTTATCGGATGCTTTATCGGAGCCTTTTTAATTATGATGGTTAATCCAATCCAGTCCATTTGGTTTATTGTCATATTCCTTGTATTACAGCAGATTGAAGGAAATCTGATTTATCCCCATGTTGTAGGTGGCTCCATCGGTTTACCATCCATCTGGGTATTGGTTGCGGTTATGGTCGGAGGCAACCTGCTTGGAATTGCAGGCATTTTAATTTTCATTCCACTGTCGTCTGTTTGCTACTCTCTGTTTAGAGAATATATTTACAAACGTCTAAAGGAAAAAAATGTAGACGAGGCAAAATGGAAAACCGTTCCCGAGCAGTTGCCGAAACATACTACAGCATCAAAGAATCCGAAAAGATTTCAGGAAAAAAAGAAAAAAGAGAAAGAAGATCATAATTAAACAAAGGATGCAGATACTACAAATATCTGCATCCTTTTTGATTTCGGTAAAAATCATTTCACAAACCGTTCTTCCGGATTCTTCATTAACGGAAACTCTTTACCCAGTTTACCAGAGAATCATGATAAACATTCTCTTCTACCGTCTGATACATCTGATCTGTAACCGGACCGTTCTTTGACATCCTATATAAAACTGCTTCCTGTAATTCAACCACCGTCATATCCTCATATGCTTTATTCTCTGTCTCATGACGATCTGCATAAACCTCTTTTTTCACTAATACATCCGATGACGTTACCTCTTCCTCTGTTGTGGTATCCGTTTCCTTTTCCTCCACAGTAGAATCCGACTCCGGTTTTTCTTTTAGCTCCGGCTTGCCCTCTGCCTTTAGATTCACTTTCTCATTTACAGGCTTCTCCGTTTTTTCTTCAACCGGTTCCGGCTTAACAGGTTCTGCACTCTTTTCTTCAACCGGCTCCGGTTTAACAGGTTCTCCACTCTTTTCTTCAACCGGCTCCGGCTTAACAGGTTCTCCACTCTTTTCTTCAACAGTCTCTACCTTAACAGGCTCCACCTTGGTATCATCTGTTACAGGAACAAAAATATCCCCTGCATTTCCATTTACATGGACATGGATTCTTCCATTATCCGTAATCACCTGTGTACCGGAAAGCAAACCAACATACTTGCCGGCATTTCCCGCTGCCAGATCCAGATCAACACCATTATCATCATTATTCACCGCAACCACCACGGATTCACCATTATAATTACGAGCATATGCATACTGCCGGTTTGTTAACAAAAGTTCATTATAATCCCCATAAGACAATGCAGGATTTTCCTGCCGGATTTTACCAAGTGCCGCAATCAAAGCGGTACATGGATTCGTATGAACTGCATCCTTATAATCATCTAAATTCAACATCGGACGTAAGGAATCATCAGAATAAGCTTCCTTTTTTCCTTCGATCCCAAACTCGGAACCATAATATACGGATGGCACACCGGGAAGGGTATACATCAAAATATGCACCGGCGTATAATGAGCTTTGTTATTAAGCTTGGTATAAATACGCTCCACATCATGATTATCCACAAAATTATACAGATTAATTCCTCCCATACCATACAGACGTTTTACCGTATGGGCGATTTCAAAATAATTATGATCATTATGGCCGGAATAAAGAGCCTTATGAAGCTGATAGTTTGTTACGGAATGAAGCGTTCCCTCATTTACCCAACGGTTATAATCTCCGTGGATTACTTCTCCCATTAACCAAAAATCCGGCTTTACTTCATTGGCAACACCACGCAATGCTTTCATAAAATCAAAATCCAACACATCTGCAGCATCTAACCGAATGCCGTCAATATCAAACTCACTGACCCAGAATCGGATCACATCACAAATATAATCTCTTACTTCCGGATTTTTCTGATTTAATTTAACCAGTAAATTATATCCACCCCAGTTATCGTAAGAAAAGCCGTCATTATACTCATTATTTCCATAAAAATTCACGTTACAATACCAATCCTTATAACGGGAATTTTCTCTGTTTTTCTTAATATCCTGAAATGCAAAAAAATCCCTTCCGGTATGATTAAACACACCATCCAATATAACCCGGATTCCCTTTTCGTGACATTTTTTTACAAACTCTGTTAAGTCTTCATTGGTACCCAGCCGGCTGTCTAACTTCTTATAATCTGTAGTCTCATATCCGTGACCAACCGATTCAAAAAGCGGGCCGATGTAAATTCCATTACAACCAATCTCTTTAATATGGTCAATCCATGGAAATATATTTCTTAATCTGTGCTCCGGTTCTCCGTATGCATTTTGTTTTGGAGCACCCGTCAAGCCTAACGGATATATATGATAAAATACTGTTTCATCATACCATGCCATAATCAATACCTCCTTTAAATAAGAAAAGCGGCTACGCAGAAAGCATAGCCACCTTGCAAAATCGCTCTCAATTGAAACGTAACATAACAATGGTTCCCTTAACCTCACACATTATACTACATTTATTACACACCAGTCAAATCATTTGACCCGTAAGGCCGCTGTCAATTAGTCGGATTAACGGCAATTACCTTCAGCTTACCATTTTCTCCATTTTTATCTAATACTTCTCCAATCCAGACCTGACCGTTTCCAAGCATAATACCCTGATAATTACAAAACATATTTTCACAGCCTTCAGCCAATGCACTTCCTGTTATATTGGTAAGCAGCACTGCATACATAACTTTACTAATCCAATTCATCGATCATCCTCTTTAATTCATCCTTTTCCCTTTGACCCATATGCTTCATCTGAAATAATGCAGATACAAGCTCCGAATAAGAACCATGAAACCAGAAATCCCTTGTTCTTTTTAACTGTTCATCCCTGTATTCCTGTTCATCACGGATTGCCTCATAAAAAGTAACACCTTTCCGGAACGATGACACAAACCCTTTATCCTTTAAATTCTTTAAAAAGGTATATACCGTTGTATCCTTATACTCCAGATCATACTCCGTTCTTAATTTTTCCATAATCTGCTGACATGTTATGGGCTCAGGGAAATCCCATATACATTTCATGGTAATCAATTCACATTCTGATAATTCCAATCGTTTCAATCCTTGTCCGCCTTTTCTCTATATTTATAGAGGCTCTATGTATACTTATAATACAGATAACCAAACTAATTGTCAACTGTTATCCCGTAACAAAAAAGCTCCACACAACTTTCATATTGTGTGAAGCCTTCTTCTTTTATCGAATCTGTTATCTTCCTTGTTGATAAACAATACAATCCTACAGTAATTCCTTTAACAACTGGTTTACCATTCCCGGATTTGCCTTACCTTTCATTTCCTTCATAGTCTGACCTACCAGGAACCCAATTGCCTTCTCTTTACCGTTATGGTAATCCTCAACCGACTTTGGATTTGCTGCAATAACACGTTCTACTGTTTCACGAAGCGCACCCTCGTCATTTACGGTCTTAAGTCCATGCTCTTCTACATACTGATCCGGATCAATATCCCCGTCAAATATCTTTTCAAATACTTCCTTTGCAACCGATGAATTGATAGACTGGGAATCTGTTAACCGGATAAGCTTTGCAAGATTGGATGCTGAAAAAGTGATTTCATCCGCGTCCATTTCCTTTTCCTTTAAAATTCTCATGGTCTCGCCCATTAACCAGTTGGAAACCTTCTTTGGATTTGCATCAAGGGCAATGGTTTCTTCGAAAATATCAGCTAATTTCTTAGTTCCCGTAAGAATATCGGCATCATATTCCGGAAGTCCGAATTCTTCCATATAACGTGCCTTTTTCTCCTCACGGAACTCCGGCTGCTTACTTCGGATTTCCTCTAACCAGGCATCACTGATGATGATCGGAACCAAATCAGGATCCGGAAAATATCGATAATCCTGTGCATCCTCTTTGGAACGCATCGCATAGGAATATTCCTTTGTATCATCCCATCTTCTTGTCTCCTGAACAACTTCCTTACCGGCTTCTAACAGATCAATCTGCCGCTCTCTCTCATTTTCAATGGCTCTGGCAATTGCTTTAAATGAATTTAAGTTTTTCATTTCTGTTCTCGTTCCAAATTCTGCCGCACCGACTTCACGAATGGATAAGTTAACATCCGCACGCATGGAACCTTCATTTAACTTACAATCGGAAGCGCCTAAATACTGAATGATCATACGAAGCTTATCAAGATAAGCGATTACCTCATCTGCAGAACGCATATCCGGCTCCGATACAATCTCAATCAACGGCACACCGGAACGGTTAAAGTCTACAAGAGAACTGTCTGTATGAGGGTCATGGATTAATTTTCCTGCATCCTCTTCCATGTGGATTTCATGAATACCCACATATTTTTTCTGACCATCTACCTCAATCTCAACCTTACCGTTACGGCAGATTGGATAATATAACTGACTGATCTGATAATTTTGTGGATTATCAGGATAAAAATAATTCTTACGGTCGAACTTACAGTTCTGAGTAATGGTACAATTCGTAGCCAGACCAACTGCAATTGCTTTATTTACTACTTCTTTGTTCAATACCGGCAAAGAACCCGGCATACCAGTACACACCGGACAGGTATGTGTATTCGGTGCACCACCAAATGCAGTAGAACATCCACAGAAAATCTTTGTTTTTGTTGCCAACTCAACGTGAACTTCCAAACCGATTACTGTTTCATATACTTTACTCATTTTACAGCCCCCTTTCTACTGCATAAGCAGCTCTTTTTTTATCCATCGAACATTCAAATGCATATGCTGCACGAATAATTGTCTTTTCATCAAAATGCTTTCCAAGTAATTGCAATCCAATCGGAAGTCCATTGCTGTCATAGCCACAAGGAAGAGAGATTCCTGGAAGTCCGGCAAGATTAACCGATACTGTATAAACATCCCCCAGATACATTTTGATTGGGTCGCTTAAAGATTCTCCAAGCTTTAATGCCGTTGTCGGTGCAACCGGTCCTAAGATTACGTCATATTTCTCAAATGCCTTATCAAATGCGCCCTTAATCAATGCCTTTGTCCGAAGTGCCTTCATATAATATGCATCAAAATATCCGGATGACAATACAAAGGAGCCAAGCATAATTCTTCTCTTAACCTCCGGTCCAAAACCTTCTGAACGGGTCTTCTTGTACATATTATGAAGATCCTTATATTCCTCTGTACGGTAACCGTATTTTACACCATCAAAACGTTCAAGGTTAGAGCTTGCTTCAGCTGAGGCAATAATGTAATATGCAGGAATTGCATACTCTACCAGACTTAAATCAAATTCTTCTACAATTGCGCCCTTTTCCTCTAACTTTTTAGCCGCGGCTAAAATTGCATCCTTAACCTCAGGTTCAAGACCCTCTCCAAGATAATCTCTTGGAATACCAATTTTCAATCCCTTAACATCATCTACCAAGGCAGATGTAAAATCATCATTGGCTTCCTTTACGGATGTGGAATCCTTATCATCCTTGCCACAGATTGCTTCTAAAATTGTAGCACAATCCGTAACATCCTTCGCCAAAGGTCCAATCTGATCAAGAGATGAACCATATGCAATCAATCCATAACGGGATACTCTTCCATAGGTTGGTTTAATTCCCGTCACACCACAAAAGCTTGCCGGCTGACGAATACTTCCACCGGTATCAGAGCCTAATGCATAAGGAATCTCCTCCGCAGCAACCGCAGCAGCAGAACCGCCGGAAGAACCACCGGGAACTCTTTCCAAATTCCATGGATTTTTTGTCTCTCCGTAATAGGAGGTTTCTGTTGTCGAACCCATTGCAAATTCATCCATATTGGTTTTGCCAACAATAACAGCTCCCGCTGCCTCTAATTTCTCCACAGCAGTCGCTGTGAAGGTTGGCTTAAAATTATTTAAAATTTTAGATGAACATGTAGTTAACATTCCATTGATACACATATTATCCTTAATCGCTACCGGCACACCTGCCAATGGACCTGTCAGTTCTCCGCAATCAATCTTCTTTTGAACTTCCATAGCTCGTTTTAATGCGCCCTCTCTGTCAACCGTTACAAATGCATGAATGTCTTTTTCTCTTGCCTCTATTGCATCAAGACAGGCTGTGGTTGCTTCCACTACACTTATTTCTTTATTCTTAATTTTCTTGCCTAATTCAACGGCAGTCAAACTCAAATCCATAACTTTCTCCTTCCTGTTACATAATCACGGGATGTTTGTAAAACACTCCTTATTTCAACTTAATCAAATGTCTTTGGTACCTTATAAGCACCATCCTTTTGCTCCGGTGCGTTAAGAAGCATATTCTCTCTGTCATCACCGTTTGTAACAACATCCTCACGGAACACATTATGAACAGAAAATGTATGACTCATAGGCTCCACACCATTTGTATCCAGCTCATTTAATTTTCCTACATACTCAAGCATATTAGACATATCCTTTTTTGCCTGCTCTTTCTCATCCTCAGACAGCTCAAGCTTCGCTAAAATGCCTACATAATCGATTGTTTCATCTGTAATCTGCATGCTAAAACCTCCTTATATGCAACACATTTCGTGTTATATCATCTATTAATCAACCAATCCAAACTGGTCAAAATAATCCACTTCACAATCATATATTCTATCCAATGTCTCGTAATCAATTCCGGTCTGCTCCGTTACATACTTCATCATAGCTTCTCCGGATATTACCTTAATCGGCAATCCATCCTCATCCACATCATCAATAATATATTCCGGATGATCCACCGCACTTTCTGCAAATGAATCAGCTGCATCAAGAGCCCTTTGTACAATTTCCGGATCCATATTCAATTTTTCGGAAATGAAGTCCGTTTCTTTTTGAGGATTTTCTCCAAAAAAGGCCTCTAGCGCCGCAATCTCACCATTTCTTTCCTTTAAAGCTTCTTCCATTGCATTTTTATTCTTTTCGTTCATGCCAAATCTCCCTAGCATTTTCTATTTGTCTTTCACAACAATCAAAGTCTAGTTTAATCGAATTTTTATTCTGTGTCAATGCGTAAACCCTTGATTTTACTATCCTTTCCCTTCCCGACAGCATTTTTACAACAATACCCATTCCTGACATTATACTTTCTCATCGGCAAGCCATTTTTCATTTCCATAATGTTCTTGAAATCACAGAAAGAATACGATAAAATAAGAGGAAAAGAACTTCAGAGGAGGTAGGGTTTACAATGAGATTAGTTACACGTTCTGATTTTGACGGATTAGCATGCGGTACATTGTTATTAGAAGCAGGTATTATTGATTCCTGGACCTTTGCTCATCCAAAGGATTTGCAGGACGGTTTAGTTCCGGTTACAGAAAATGATGTATTGGCAAACGTCCCTTTTGTTGAAGGCTGTGGTCTTTGGTTTGATCATCACTCAAGTGAACATGAGCGTCAGCAACTAGAGGGAAAATATAAAGGGGAAAGCAGAATCACCCCATCCTGTGCAAGAATTATTTATGAATATTATGGTGGTCATGAAAGATTTGCACATTTTGACGAGATGATGGAAGCTGTAGACAAGGTAGATTCCGGTAATCTGACAAAAGAAGAGGTTTTGAACCCAACCGGATGGATTTTAATCGGATTTTTAATGGACCCGAGAACCGGTCTTGGAAGATGGCGCAACTTCACAATTCCAAACTACAAGCTCATGGAAGAATTAATGCAGGCATGTCGAACTATGAATACAGAAGAGATTCTGAATCTTCCTGACGTAAAAGAGCGTATTGAAGTATATAATGAACAGACCGAGAAATTTAAAGAAATGGTTACTGCTCATACCAGAGTGGAAAAGGATGTAATCATTTCAGATTTACGTGGTGTTGACCCGATTTATTCCGGCAATCGTTTTATGATTTACAGTATGTATCCTGAACAGAATATTTCTGCATGGATTGTTAACGGAAAAGGAGGACACGGTTGTTCTGCAGCCGTAGGTTACAGTATTCTGAACCGAACCTCTACAGTAGATGTAGGAAGCTTGATGTTAAAGTACGGTGGCGGCGGTCACAAAGCAGTTGGTACCTGTCAGTTTTCCGATGAGAATATGGATACCGAGCTTCCAAAAATGCTGGATGAATTGGTAAATGGTGTCCAGTAATTCAGACTTCAACCAAATAAAAAGTTTTTAAAAACGGGGTGGAATATCCACCCCGTTTTTATTCATCTCTTCAATTGTTTCTTTAGAAATATATTTTCTTAATTCGATACATCATATCTGACCAAATTGGCTTTAATTATTTAATCACTTTAATCCATCCCTCTGGTGCCTCAATACGACCCATCTGAATACCTGTTAAGGTATCATATAATTTCTTTGTTACAGGTCCCATCTCATCCATACCGCTAGGGAAACAGATTTCTTTTCCATGATCTACAATCTTGCCAACCGGAGAAATAACAGCTGCTGTACCACAAAGTCCACATTCTGAGAAATCTGAAATCTCTGATAACAATACCTCTCTGTGTTCAACCTTCATTCCAAGATACTTCTCAGCTACGATCATTAATGAACGGCGGGTAATAGAAGGTAAAATACTATCTGACTTAGGAGTAATCAATGTGCTTCCATCCTTTGAAATAAAGATAAAGTTTGCACCACCGGTCTCCTCAACCTTTGTACGTGTTGCAGGATCTAAGTACATATTCTCTGCATATCCCTGATTATGCGCATCTACAATTGCATGTAAGCTCATTGCGTAATTAAGACCTGCTTTGATATGTCCTGTTCCATGAGGAGCTGCACGGTCAAAATCAGAAATACGAATAGTAATTGGCTTAGCGCCACCCTTGAAGTAAGGTCCTACCGGAGTAACAAAGATACGGAACTGATATTCCTCTGCCGGTTTAACGCCAATTACCGGATTAGAACCAAACATATATGGTCTGATATATAAGGTTGCACCTGAACCATATGGTGGAACATAGTCAATATTTGCCTCTACAACCTTAACAACTGCTTCTACAAATTTATCCTCAGGGAATACAGGCATCTCCAAACGCTTACATGAATCAGCCATTCTTGATGCATTCAGGTCAGGGCGGAAACATACAACATGTCCATCTTCTGTCGTATATGCCTTAAGACCTTCAAAACAAGTTTGTGCATACTGCAATACACCTGCACACTCACTGATTACAACCTTATCATCACCGGTAAGAGTTCCATCATCCCACTTGCCATCCTTATAATTTGCTACAAATCTCTGCTCTGTTTTGATGTAGCCAAATCCTATATTTGACCAATCGATGTCTTTACTCATCTAAAAAACTTCCTTTCTCTGGCTGTTTTACAACATATCATTTGTTGTCTTGCCATTAATACATAAATTCCATTCATGTACAACATGAAATAAATTTTACCACTCACCTTGTATTTATGCAAGGGCATAGCCACGAATTATTTTGTATTAAAATTCTTTTACATTACTTTTTTTCTTTATAACGACTGAATCCGCTCTAATGCCTCTAATGTATTTTCATAGGTTCCAAATGCTGTCAGTCGGAAATAACCTTCTCCACTCGGTCCAAATCCGGAACCCGGTGTACCTACCACATTTGCATTCTCTAACAAATAATCAAAGAATTCCCATGAAGTCATTCCATCAGGAGTCGTCAGCCAGATATAAGGTGCATTCACACCACCTGAAACTGTGTAGCCTGCCTTGCTTAATCCCTCTTTAATAACCTTGGCGTTGTTCATATAATAAGCAATCTGCTGAGCTGTCTGTTGTTTACCTTCTTCTGAGTAAACGGCTTCTCCTGCTCTTTGAATAATATATGGAGCTCCGTTAAATTTGGTTCCATGTCTTCTTGCCCATAATGCATTCAAAGAAACGCCATCCTGATCCTTCAATTCTTTCGGAATCACAGTAAATCCCAAACGAGTTCCCGTAAATCCCGCATTTTTAGAAAAGCTTCGAAGCTCGATTGCACATGTCTTTGCGCCCTCACACTCATAAATGGTGTGTGGCACATCCTCTTCACTGATATATGCTTCATAGGCAGCATCATAAATAATAACCGCATGATTTTGATTTGCATAATCAACCCACTTTTGAAGCTGCTCTTTTTTTATTGTGGCACCTGTTGGATTATTGGGAAAACACAGGTAAATAATATCCGGTGTCTCTGATGGCAATTCCGGTGCAAATTGATTCTCTGCTTTACAAGGCATATAAATTACATTGGACCAAAGCTCAGTCTCCTTATTATAAGTGCCGGTTCTTCCTGCCATTGCATTTGTATCTACATAAACCGGATAAACCGGGTCGCAAACAGCAATCTTATTATCAATCGAAAAAATTTCCTGAATGTTACCGGAATCACATTTTGCTCCGTCGCTGATGAAAATTTCATCAATTGCAATCTCAACGCCTCGAAGACCATAATCATTTTTTGCAATTGCACTTCTTAAGAATTCATAGCCCAAATCAGGAGCATAACCCTTAAATGTCTCTTTAACAGCCATCTCATCAACGGCCTTATGCAGACTATCAATAATTGCAGGAGCGAGTGGCTGTGTAACATCTCCGATTCCTAAAGAAATCACTTCTTTATCAGGGTTGGCAGCCTTGTATTCTCTTACCTTTTTTCCGATTGTGGAAAATAAATAACTTCCCGGCAGCTTTAAATAATTGTCATTTACCTTAAACATATTTCCTCCTTCGGTCTTACTGACCATTTCCATTGTTCTTATAACATGATTTCTCCATCAAATACCACAGTAGCAGGTCCTGTCATGTAGACAATATTGTCAATCTGATCCCATCGAACCTTCAAGTCACCACCTAACAGATGAAGTGTAATCTCATCATCCGTCAATTCGTTCAATATACATGCAACAGTAGCCGCACAAGCTCCCGTTCCACATGCCAACGTCTCACCGGAGCCACGTTCCCATACTCTCATATTAACCGTTTTCCGATCCAATACCTGTATAAATTCCGTATTAACACGCTTTGGAAATGCCGGATGATATTCAAAATCAGGTCCGACTTTTTCTAACGGAAAATCTGCCGTATTATCTACAAAAACAATACAATGTGGATTTCCCATTGAAACACAGGTCATCCTATATTCCTTATCACCTACCATAATAGGCTCATTAACAACCTTTGATTGAGCTGATACAACCGGTATTTTATCGGCCTCCAAAATCGGAGAACCCATATTCACTGTTATCATTTCAGCCTTACCGTCTTTTATCTGCAAATCCAAATATTTAATACCTGCCAAAGTCTCAACAGAAATCTGATTCTTATTTGTTAATCCGTAATCATATACGTACTTTGCAACACAACGAATACCATTTCCACACATCTCTGCCTGGGAACCATCCGCATTGTACATATCCATACGAAAATCTGCCACGTCCGATGGTTTAATCAATATCAGTCCGTCTGACCCGATACCAAAGTGCCGATCACTTACCTTAATTGATAACTCTGACGGATTGTCAATATGTTCCTTAAAGCAGTTTACATATACATAATCATTTCCAAGTCCATGCATCTTTGTAAATTTCATTGTATGTCTCCTTCCAAATCATATCTACATCCTGTATTAAATTTTACACTCATTAACTAGAAGATATCCAAAACCATATGTGCTGTCTCAACCATACTAATTCCATTATCCATGCTTTTTTTCTGCAAATAGTGATGCGCATCCTCTTCTGTCATTCCCTTTTGTCTCATAAGCATCGTCTTGGCATGAAAAATAATTTGTTTTTCCTCTTCACTTCTCACAACCGGTTTGCTCTTTTTCCGCTTCATTTCCCGATACAGACTGTCATACATTATCTGCACATTTTCCACTAAATCAGCGGCTCTTATTGGCATGGAAAGACATACAATATCACTGGCACTACATTCTGAATAATATCTTTTGGACGCAATCAACAACATATTAAATGAATCCGGTAAATATTCCAACAATTCATCATACATCATGTCAACCAGCTTATAACCACTTACAATAATACCATAATCCAAATCATCCGTATAAGAAATCACCTGAGCAGCCGTTGTACATGCAGCAAAAACATCGATTCCACTTCGTATCAACAGACTCTTAATACTTTTGGCCTCCTCCAGCTTAGGAAATACTACGATTACACTAATCATTTATTTATCCTCGCTTATTGAAAGTCCTTCTCTAAGATTGCTATATTTTGTACAAATACTCCTCAATTTCCCAGGCGGTAACCTGTTCTCTGAAACGATTCCATTCTTCCCGTTTTGCTGCCAGATATTTTTCATGTACATGCTGTCCAAGTACATTTTTCATGAATTCATCCTCTTCAAAATAATGACAGGCTTTACTTAAATTAGAAGGAATTGCCTCTATTCCTTTTTCCTGTAATTCCTTTGATGTTAAATCATATATATTACAATCAATGCTTTCCGGTATTTCCATTTTATTCTTAATTCCATCCAGTCCGGCTGCCAAACAGCTGGCAAATAACAGATATGGGTTTGCTGCCGGATCAGGAGACCGAAGCTCTATTCTCATATTTGTGCCTCTTGCAGACGGAATACGAATTAACGGACTTCTATTTCCCTCTGACCACGTAATATGAACCGGTGCCTCGAATCCCGGTAACAGTCTTTTATACGAATTAACAATCGGATTTGCAATCAACGTCATACCCTTCATATGGCTCATAATACCGGCAATAAACTGATATGCCTCCTTACTGACTCCATTTGGAGAGGAATGATCATTGAATATATTCACACCATCCTTGGAAAGGGACATATTGATATGTAAGCCGGAACCACATTGACCATATACCGGTTTTGGCATAAAGCTTGCAAACAATCCATGACGTTTGGCAATGGTTTTCACAACCAGCTTAAATGTCATCATATTATCCGCCGCTTTCAATGCATTTGTATACTTGAAATCAATTTCATGCTGTGCCGGTGCTACCTCATGATGAGATGCTTCTATCTCAAATCCCATTTCCTCCAAATTCAGAATAATATCCCGTCTTGCATTTTCTCCCAAATCCAAAGGTGAAATATCAAAATATCCTGCCTTCTCATGCGTCACAGTCGTCGGTCTTCCCTCATCATCTGTATGGAACAGGAAAAACTCACATTCCGGTCCCACATTGAAGCTATAACCCATATCAGCAGCCTCTTTTAAAACCTTCTTTAATATGTATCTCGGATCACCCTCGAAAGGAGTTCCGTTCGGTCTATACACATCACAAATCATACGGGCTACTTTTCCATGCTGCGGTCTCCATGGAAAAATCTCAAACGTATTCAAATCCGGATACAAATACATATCTGATTCATCTATTCTAACAAAGCCCTCAATGGAAGAACCATCAAACATGCATTTATTATCCAATGCCTTTTCAAGCTGGCTTGCAGTAATTGCTACATTCTTCAATGTTCCAAACATATCTGTAAATTGAAGACGAATAAATTCAATATCTTCCTCTTCAACCATCTGTAGAACATCCTGTTTTGTATATTTACTCATTTATATTCTCCTTTGAAACGACAAATTATGTACTACAACCGTAATTCCACTTATGGGATTATAATCTATTTTTTATTGTACTGTCAATCATTATAACAAAAATGTTATTCTGCATAATTTATTCCTTATAAGGTTCCGGCAATGGCATCCATGCAATAATTCCTCTATCCTTGCGGTCTCCGTTCTTAGTTTCCACAACAAAGCCATGGAGACGATAGCTGTAACTACGAACCGTGGTGTTAATTCCATCACTGCAAATAAAAACATTACTTTTTCGAACCTCATCAACAGAAGGCATTCTGTCTCTTACTAAAATCCATTCATTCATACGCTTTCTCCTTTAATAAATATACTCTCAATAAGTATACTTCCTATATATTTTAAAATCAACAAAAAAAGCCTTAAAACCGTTAAAACGGTCTTAAAGCTTTAAGAGCTCCTTGCCGGACTCGAACCGGCGACCTACTCATTACGAATGAGTTGCTCTACCAACTGAGCCAAAGAAGCCTATTTGATGATTTATAAATCAGTATCTCATTTTATAAAAATTGCCACTGTATTTCTACAGTGGCAATCCCATACATATCAATTAATCTACCACGTAAGGCATTAATGCGATATGACGTGCTCTCTTGATTGCAACTGTTAAAGCTCTCTGATGCTTAGCACAGTTACCTGTAATTCTTCTAGGAAGAATCTTACCTCTTTCAGAGATATATCTCTTTAACTTGTTTACATCCTTGTAGTCAATTACATTGTTTTCTTCTGAACAGAATACACATACTTTTTTTCTACGGCGGATGTTTCTTCTCTTCATTGGAGCATCGCCACGTTCTGGCTTATCTGCTTTATTATATGCCATGATTATTCCCTCCTACTTTATTCGAATGGGAGCTCATCTTCTATGCCATCCGGAATATGCATAAATCCTTCACCGCTTGCTGCACTTGGTGCAGGATGATTACCAGCATCACCATAACTTACACCTGTATTACCGGCAGCTGCCGCTTTACTTTCCGCAAACTCCTGATTCTCTACAACAACCTCTGTTGTGTACACCTTGGCACCATCTTTATTCGTATAACTACCTGTCTGAATTCTACCCTCAATACAAATCTTTGTTCCCTGTTTAAAATATTTTTCTGCAAATTCACCTGAACGGCCAAATGCAACACAGGAAATAAAATCAGCCTGCTGCTCTCCTCCATTTCTTTGGAATCTTCTATCAACAGCCAATGTATATCTTGCAATTGCAAGATTGTTATCTCCATTCTGAGAGTATCTCACTTCAGGATCTCTAACTAAGCGTCCCATCAAAATTACTTTATTCATATTTATGGTTCCTCCTATTCGTTACGCGTCCTGTCTAACGCATAGGTATCTGATAACAGACTCCATAATACGAACTTGAGTCTCTACCTGTGCAGGAACATCAGATTCCGCATCGAATTGGATGAAGTAATAAAATCCTTCTTTCATCTTCTGAATCTCGTAAGCTAATCTCTTCTTACCAAGATCCTCAACGTTAGTAACAGAACCGCCAGCTTTGGTAATGATTTCCTGAGCCTTTTCTACAGCAGCTGTTCTAGCGTCGTCTTCGATTTTTGCACTGACAACTAACGCTAATTCATACTTGTTCATGTCTTATGCACCTCCTTATGGTCTCTGGCTCTTCCCATCACTAGAAGAGCAAGGAAAACTGTGTAAATTCATCACAGAGCTAAATTGTAACATAACAAGCATGACAAATCAAGCATTTTTTATAAAACCCTTAAAATTTTTTTCAACCTGTTTTCGTGGAAATGTAACTTGATGGTCACATCCTGTACACCTTAATCTGAATTCTGCACCCACACGGATAATTTCCCATGCATTCGTCCCACAAGGATGTTGTTTTTTCAACTTAATCACCTGTCCATTTTGAAATTCCATTGTTCTCACCTTATTACAAAACAAATTCAAACATAAAATAGTCTCTTAATATTATCTCAAATTATAAATCTTCTGAAATACTTTCTTCTACCAATTCTGCTGTTTTCTCAAAAACATTTTTCCTTGTAAAAAAATCCGTTGCCTTCTTCTCCGAAATCGGCTCACTATAGTAATATCCCTGTAAATAATTCATAAACAGCATATCCGCAGTATCCCGCAATTCCTGAGATTCGATACCATCACCGAGAATACTGATACCATTTTCCTCAAAAACCGCAGTCATTGCACTTACCAGCAAATATATGGTGTCATCCTTTTGCGCATCCCGTATCATCTTTTTATTAATTTTAATCAATTCGAAAGGTAACTCCATCAAATGAGACAAATCCAAAAAACCTGCACCAAATCCATCCAGATAAAAACGGAATCCCAAATGATTTAATTGAACCATTTGTTTTTTTACATATTCGTATTGAACAGAAAAAATATCCTCCGGCACCTCAATTGCAATATGCTCTGGTTTCAAATCATGTGACTTCAATATGGTAAGCATTTTTTCCCCTACATCATTTGCCATCAACTGCTGTCTCGAAAAATTAACGGAAATAACAGGAGCCGTCAGACCTTTCTCTGTGAAGGAATGAATATATTCACACACCTTATCAAGTAAAACATAGCCAATATCAATTACATAACCATACTCTTCCGCAATTGGGAAAAATTCACAGGGAGAAATATTGCCAAGCGTAGAATCCTTCAACCGAAACAGTGCCTCTCCTCTTGTATAGGCATTCTTATCTACATCATAAATCGGCTGAAAAACAACCGACATATTTCCATTACTGATTACATCTTTTAAAATTGATGCAATCTGTTCCTGTCTGAAAATTTGATTTTTATGGACCTCATCATAAATTATATATCGATTATAATTAGGCTTTCCGTTCTCCTTCAGCAAGAAATCAAATACGCTCTTTAGTTCCTTTATATTGTTACACATTCCGGGGCACTCGGCTACAACAATGGATACAGAAACCTTATGTTCTATTTTATTAATTTTCCATGGCTCTTCAAACCGTTTCATCACAGTATGAATCCACGATTGAACCTTCTTATCATCTGTTCCAATCAAAAGAATGCCAAATCTGTCTCCTCCAAAATGAGCCACACACTTATATGGTGAAACCGATACAAGATAATCCGCAATCATTTTTATAAACAAATCTCCGTTTTCGTGTCCATACTCCCGATTTACAGCTTTAAACTCGTTAATATTCAACATCAATACAGTCATAGACTGATGATCTCCAAAACGGTATTCCAACATTTTCTTAAAGGAATTTTCATTCGGTAATGCTGTCAACTCATTTAGACGATCCTTTGCATTATAAGAATATATGTATATTAACAACATAATAAAGGAGCAGCTAAATCCAAATGTTGCCACCGCCTTGTATCTATACTGGATATAATACGCAAAGGTAAATAACACGGGTATGAAAAACAAAATATACTGTTTGTTTTCTATAATTTTCCGATAATTTTTCAGTATGGAATATGCCATTCCTGTGATAAGGGAAACACCTGCAAATACATAGGGCACAACATACCATTGATTAAAGACAACCTTAATGCTGGAATCCACCTTCGTCACTTCAAAAACACAATGATTGCCAAGATTGACAAGCAAAATAATCACAACGCCCAAAGATGGCAGTCCTCGCAAAAAACACTTCTGATACGAAACCTGGTTCCTACTGTCTAAAACTTCATATATATATGCATTCACATAATATACAGTCCATACCAACATGAAAAAGCTTAAGTAAATGCCCACACCTGCCAGCCATTCCATCGCAAATATATTATGCCTTATAATCAGATAGGACAAAATATTTACGCCTAAAAACGCAATCAATATACGGATTAATCGAACAAAAATTCTATCCTTTAAATCAATGACATGATACCCATAACATGTCGCGATTCCTAAAAATATCATTATGATAAAAGCCGAAAATTCCATATAAAAATTAAGTTTCATTACCGTCCCCCACAAAAATAAAATCATAATAATTTTATCATACTTTTAGAGTAAAGAAAAGCAAAATACCAATGAAGTTGTAAACCGGTCATTTTAATATCCTTTTCAAGAATCCGATTCTTCTTCTCGAAAAGCTACGCACAAAATTATAAAAAAAGAACTTAATCTTTCTAAAAGATTAAGTTCTTTGACATAGTGCCCAGAACCGGAATCGAACCAGTGACACGGGGATTTTCAGTCCCCTGCTCTACCGACTGAGCTATCTGGGCAT
>CAKRAK010000010.1 GCA_934294885.1 uncultured Lachnospiraceae bacterium
ACGGAACAGGAGGTAAACAGAATGTGTAATTTAGGTGAGGCCTTATATGAAGATGCAAAGCAGGAAGGAATTGAATTAGGAATTGAGCAAGGAATTGAGCGAGGAATTGAGCGTGGAATTGAGCAAGGAATTGAGCGTGGAATTGAGCGAGGAATCGAACAGGGACTTGAATTAAAATCAAAAGAAATCATTACGAATATGTATAAAAAAGGAATGGGTATCTCCGATATAGCCGAATTGGTAGGTAAGGACGAGGAATATGTCCGTAAGGTATTGGAGCTGTAGATGGATCTGCCGGGAACGGAACAGGAGATAAATGGGATGTGTAATTGAAAGGACAAGCAGATGAAGTGTGAATACACGATAGATGGAATAGATGTTTATAAATATATTATGCCGGTAATAAATTCTAATATGTACATTCTCATAGTGGAACAACAGGCTTTGATTATTGATCCCAATATAGCAGAGGCTGCCATGGAGTTGTTAATAAAAAATCATGTAGAGAAGGTTATCGTTATTTTGACTCATGAGCATTATGATCATATTTCAGGGGTGAATTATTTTCGACAGCATTTTCCATGTACTGTAATTGGGAATGAAGCCTGTAAAAATATGGTAACCGACCCAACAAAAAATATGGCAGCATTTTTTATGGCATTGTTAATTGATAAGTCTGAGGAGGAGCGGAAAACTGCCATGGAGTTGCTCCGTGAGGATTACAGCTGCAGCGTTGATGTATCATTCACAAAGGAGATGGAATACAAATTGGATCCTCTTCAGCTTGTGTTAAGGGAAACACCGGGACATTCCACCGGAAGTATCTGTATTGAAGTGAATAAAAAATATATTTTTACCGGGGACAGTCTGGTAGATGGTGCAAAAATCATAACGAGACTCCCGGGAGGCAGTAAGAAGGCATATAAGGAAATTACAAAACCCTATCTGGATTCTCTTAATAAGGATGTAGTTGTGTTTCCGGGACATGGTAATGAAGGATTGATAGAGGATATTCGCTAGACAGATAAAGAGAAATGGGGTTATAATAAAAATACAGGTTTGCATCTTTTTTGCAAAAGTTGTATATTAGATAATGCACAAAAATGATAAAAATGTATATTAACGACTATATATTTCGGAACAAACAGAAAAAAGCATTAGGAGGTACGATATGACTTGGGAAGAATCCATTGATGTGTTGGAACAACGTCGTAACAAGGCGAAAGCCGGTGGTGGAACAGAGGCTGTTGAGAAGCAGCATCAGAAGGGAAAATTAACAGCAAGAGAGCGTCTTGAAATTTTGTTTGATGAGGGAACCTTTGTTGAAGTAGACGATTTAGTAGAATCCAGAATTGATGATTTTGGATTGGATCAGAAAAGAATTCCCGGTGATGGAGTTGTAACCGGTTATGGTAAAATTCACGGAAGAACAGTATTTGCGTCATCAGAGGATTTTACAGTGATTGGTGGCAGTCTTGGAGAATACCATTCCCGCAAGATTATACATATACAGGATATGGCACTTCGTATGCGTTGTCCGATTGTAAATATTAATGATAGCGGCGGAGCCAGAATTGAAGAAGGAATTGATTCTTTAAGCGGATATTCCGGCATTTTTGAAAGGAATACAATTGCGTCCGGTGTAATACCTCAGATCGCGGTTATTTTAGGCCCATGCTCCGGCGGAGCATGTTATTCTCCTGCTATTTGTGATTTTATTTTTGTTGTAGATGAAATCAGCAAAATGTTTATTACAGGTCCTCAGGTTGTGAAAACTGTAATTGGGGAAGAGTTATCTGCAGATGAGCTTGGTGGTGCTATGGCACATGCATCTAAGTCAGGTGTGGCACATTTCTTATATAAGAGTGAAGAAAATTGCCTTGGTGGTGTTCGGGAGTTATTGTCATATCTTCCGGATAATAATCTGTCGCCGTTACCTGTGAAGGACAGCAAATCCATAGATACCTGTCGGACTTTAACCAGCATTGTTCCGGATAATAAGAAAAAATCATACGATGTCCATGACGTAATTAATACAATGATCGATAAGGACAGCTTCTTTGAAGTTCAGAAAAACTGGGCAAAGAATGCAATTGTGGGTTTTGCCCGTATGGAAGGAAATACAGTTGGTTTTGTTTGTAATCAGGCAAAGCATAAGGGTGGCTCTTTAGATATTGATGCTTCCGACAAGATGGCAAGATTTATTCGCTTTTGCGATTGTTTTAATATTCCCATTGTTTCCCTGATAGACGTACCGGCATTTTTACCGGGTTCAGAGCAGGAGCACAACGGAATCATCCGTCATGGAGCTAAGATTTTATATGCATATTCAGAGGCAACAGTTCCTAAGATCTCGTTGATTATGCGTAAGGCATACGGTGGTGCTTATATTGCCATGAACTCTAAGCATATGGGGGCAGACATTGTATATGCATGGCCGATAGCAGAAATTGCCGTTATGGGTGGAGAAGGTGCCATAAATATTATTGGAAGAAAGCAGATTGCAGCGGCTGAGGATCCGGAAGCAAAGCGTGCCCAGTTAATCGGTGAGTATGAGGACAAATTTTTGAATCCGTATATTGCAGCCAAGAGAGGCTTCGTAGACGAGGTAATTCGCCCAGATGAGACAAAGGTTAAGATTATGGCTGCTCTTGATATGTTAAAGACGAAGGAAGTAGAGAGACCGTATAAAAAGCACGGAAATATTCCATTATAATTGCAAAGTGCATAGATAAGCGGAGTCATGAGTATAACAGATGTTGAAGGAGAGGATTATGAACAAGAAACAAACGACATGGTTTGTAGTAGCGGCAGTGATATTTGTAGTTACAGGCGTCATTAGTGTGTTGGTGAATACCATTTCTAACAGCGTTACAAAAAAGATGGAGAGTAAGAATGTAAGCAGTCTGATGCAGAGTCTGACCGGAGAAGATTATGATACACAATTATCGGATATACCTGGGGAGGACTATATTGCCGTTGTGCCTGTTAAGGGTACCATTCAGGCATCCTCTGATAGCTCCGGTGTCAATAATTCCGGCTCATATGACCATGATTTTTTAATGTCTTATGTAGATAAATTGATGGATGATAATAAGAACAAGGGCATTATTTTGCGAATGGATACTCCGGGAGGAACCGTCTATGAAGCGGATGAGTTATACCTGAAGCTGGAAGAATACAAGGAAAAAACAAACCGTCCGATCTGGGCATATATGGAGAGCTACTGTTGTTCCGGAGGTGTTTACATTGCGTCTTCCGCAGATGAACAATATGCAAACCGCAACACCACAACCGGTTCTATTGGTGTCATTATTACCAATTATGATATGTCTGAGTTATACAAAAAACTTGGTATTGAAGAAGTAGATATTGTTTCTGCAAAAAACAAGGCAATGGGAAGCTCAGGAAAGAAAATGACCGCAGAGCAGATGGAGATATATCAAAGTATAGTTGATGAGGCATATGAGCAATTTGTAGGTGTTGTGGCAAAGGGTAGAAATATGTCCAAAAAAGAAGTAAAGGAGCTGGCGGATGGACGAATCTATACAGCGAAGCAGGCTGTGGAGAATGGATTGATTGATGGAATAAAGGGTTCCGAGGAATTTGACGAGTACGTAAAAGAAGAAAGCGGTGTGGATACCATTTATGAACCGGAGCAGTCCACACAGAATTATTTTTCTTATCTGTTTGGACAGCTTCAGAATACAAGGGAGAAATCCGAAGCTGAGGTACTGGTAGATTTGATGAATCAATTAGGAAGCGGGGTGCCAATGTACTATGGAAAATAACTGCATTGGTCAAAGAGTTTATGCCGGTTTTTTTACCCGGTTTATGGCATATTTGATTGATACTGTAATTGCGGGAATTGCAGTAGGAATTATAACGATTCCGTTGCGTATTCTGTCCGGCTTTGCGGATTTTTTAAATGCCGGCTTTTTGTTCCGTTTTACAATTATAGATGTGATTTCTTACGTAGGTGTTGCTGCGTATTTTGTTCTTTTGACATATTTTGCCCATACAACTGTGGGGAAGATGTTGTTTCGTCTGGAGGTTATAACTGAGGACGGAACGTGGAACATTATCAATGTGATTTACAGAGAAACCGTTGGCAGATTTCTTTCCGCTATTTGTTTGATTGGCTACTTTGCTGTAATTGTCACAAAAAGAAAGCAGGGCTTTCATGACATGCTTTGTGATACCTTTGTTGTGTATAAGGGTATGGTAGCGGAACATGAGAATGTGCCGGTGTCAAAGTCCCTGGAAAATATACCGCCATTGCAAGATGAAAGAAAAGAGCCGGAAAGCAGACAGGAACCGGTAGCTCCCGTAAATGAGGGGATAGAAGAGGTTCCTACTTATCATTGAGAATTTCGAAAATGCATATCGGAATGTTTACATTTTCAATTGATTCGCATAAAAATAGAAATGCCGTCAATCCTAATTAAAAAAGGATTGGGGGCATTTTTCTTGTCAAAAAAGGTGAAAATCAGTTTTTTAATTATGATATGGGGAATTGTTGGTTTGCAGTCCTATCTGAATTGGCTCCAACAGAATCAGAATAGGGTTGTAGAGGCATTTTCCCCGCAAAAAGAAAGGAATGTATCTGTAGAAGGAAAAGAAAGGAATGTATGTGTAAAAGGTTATGCATATTTGGGAACCCTGCCTGTTTCCCTTTCTCAAAAGGAATCGCTTTTGAAAAAAATAGCGAAGGAATTAAAGGTGGAAACCGATAATCGGATTGTGAAAAGCCAAAAGGATCATTACGAGGAATGGAGCCTGCAAACGGCAGAGCCGGATACGGTGTTACAGGTGATTTCTTTATATGATTTTGCCAATGGAAGTACACAAGCACAAGAGAATTATTTATTTATTGAATTATCACCGGAAAAAGGCTGGGAGCAGGGAAAGGAGTATTATTCCCAAATAAAGGAATTGTTTGATGAAATGGGTGTAAACGGAAATGTAAATATAGAAAAAGAACTGGAAAAACCGGGAGATTTACAGACAAACAGGAGAAAAAGAGAGGCGCTTGTAAAAGAAATTTTTGGACAGGAAAATGCCGTTATGGCAGATGAAATGGATGCTGCCGGATTTTTTACCGCATATGGTTACAAAGACGGAGAAGCATATATTACAAATCTAAACGGCAAAAATGTAAATGTACAGATCGTTATGGATTATTCTAAGGAGGATAAAAAAACCTATATAAAGGTTGGTTGTCCTATTGTAAATACAATTTATTAAAAAATTTTTGTTTGATTGCCAAGGGTTGTCAAATACCTATGATACCCTATTAACAGATCATGATTGTTACAGAATATTAGATGAAAGAAGGAATTATTATGAGAAAGTTAGTAGATGGCATGAAGGAATTTTTAGTTTATGGAATCAGTTTTGTATCTTTTTTTATATTCTTAGGTGAGATTTTTAACTGGTTATTATATGTATAGAGGTAAAGGCTTCCGTCCTTTGTATAGATAACGGTTCCTGTTGGGATATACGGAGTTAACAGGTAATTGCGAACTGTTTTTTTCGTATATTAATTTGTGCAGAATTTAATATGACATATATATTCAATTTTGCACAATTAAAAAGGAACCGGAGGTTTTATCCGGTTCCTGAATCATTTGTTACAGTTTTGAATATCCGTAACTGTTAACGATTGCTTCGATACGTTTTCCGCTTCGACACATTGGACACTGATTATGAGGATAGGTTGCATAATTCGGTAAGTCTTCTACTTTGAAAAGAGTATGTACTTTTTGTCCGGAAATCTCGTCGCTGGCAGAGAAGATGGCAGATACACCGGCAACCAAGCCACCATAATATTCGATACATTCCAGACTTCTTTCAATGGTACGTCCGGTTGTAGCGGATGCGAGTAACAATAATACATGCTTTCCCTTAATCATTGGCTGCAGGTTATCTCGGAATATCATCTGTCCTGCAGAGTTAAATTCAGGGGTAACAACATACATTGCCTGATGCTGATTCATAGAATGGATACCGCTTTCGGTAAGCTCTTCCGCAAGGTATGCACCGATTACTTCTGTTCCGTCCATACAGATAATGGTATCAACCACAGTAGAAGCTACATATTCTCCTGCGATAGAAACGGCAGCTGCACGAGCCATAGACTGTCTTGTTTTCAATATGGACATATCAATATAATGTGTGATATGTGAATGGTTTGTAGCGAAGTGACCGGAAATGGCACGAATTCTTACACTGTTATTGTAGTGAGATGTAATTGTTTCTGGTTGATGTTCAAATGTCATAATACCCTCCTTGTTGTTTCATACAATTATAGCTACCTCTATTTTATCTGTTTTTTTATGGTATTTCAAGTACTACCATTCTATACGGCTATTTTAATTTTTTGATGAGATAATCATGGAATCTGCAGCAGAAGAAAACGTAAAAATATAGATAAGATATATGTTGAATCGGGCAGATATTCTCAGATTCGACAATGCAATAAAGGTTCATTTGTCGAAGCCTTTTGGGTTTCCCATACTATCCCGGATTTTGTCGTAACTTGCGTTTGATAAAAATATCAAAATTGTGCAATGATATTACAAAATTGTTACAACAAATAAAAGATTATGTAACAAGGAAAGGAATAGGGGTTACCTTAATTAATTTATGAAATCAACAAAAATTATAATTGTATGGATAGGCGTGCTGCTTTTTGGTATGGGGGTAATATTAAATTGTAAGACGGCATCTGCCTCATCAGGTCCAAAGGATAAATACACCGACAGCGATTTGAGATATCTGTCTTGTATTATTTATTGTGAAGCAAGAGGAGAAGGTTATGCCGGTCAGAAGGCAGTTGGAATTGTGGTTATGAATCGTGTTGGAAGTGAATTGTTTCCGGATGATATAGAAAGTGTCATTTATCAAAGTGGACAGTTTTCTCCCGTTGGAAACGGTAGTTTATCATCTGCTCTATGGTTGTACGATTCACAAAAGGAAAGGGGTCATTATGATGAGACCATGTTATCCTGTATTCAGGCGGCTCAGTCTGTTTTAGAGGGTTCGCGAATGATTAATGTAGAGGATAACGTATACTATTTGGGACAATATCTGTTTTTTTCTCGATATGTTAAGAATGCAAGCTTTCAGTTAGGGAACCATATGTTTCGGTAATTTTGACATGATATTTCAATTTCCTCATATAATGATTAATAGCAGAGTTATAGGGTGAAAGTGTTGAATCAGAAAACAAAATGGATTCTTCGAATCAGTATGATTGTATTGTTATTGGCAGGTCTTACCGGCTGTAAGGATTATACAGACGGTAAGACTGTACATCAAAAACTGGATTTTACAATATGTGAGAATCGATGTTTGCCGGATGAACTGTTAGATATGATTCAGAAAAAGAAAAAGGAACCATTTAAGATGACCTATCGTACAAAAGACTACATGTATATTATTGTGGGGTATGGTGGTTGTGACAGAACCGACGTAAGTGTAACCGTTACAGATTTGTATTTATCAAAGGATGCCATTGTTGTGGAAACAGACTTGAAGGCGAATGGAGAGGAACAGATGGCAGGTGACATACTTTCCTATCCGTACGTTGTAATCAAATGTGAATTATATGACCGACAGGTCATGTTCCAATAGAATGGCAGGAACATGGAAAAGGGGGTATTTTTTTATTTGCTTTGCATATAATGATGTAGATATTAAAGTGATTCCGCAATAGAGATAATTAAGGGAGAATTCGGATTTTCACTTATTATTATCAGAATAAAGATATAAACTATAAGGAGGCATCATGGAATTAATTAAAAAAGAGATTCACAATTATGCATGGAAGATAAAGAATACAATGCAATTTACAATTGATGATACAATTAATGTTCCCGATAATTTAATGGATATTGAACGACTGGTTCTGGTAAAGGGTAACATTGTAATTGAAGATACACAACCCATGGTGGATCGTTTTCAGATAAAGGGTAACTTAAATTATCAGATATTATATAGCGGGAATGAACGAGAAGTTGCCTTTGACAGTATGGCAGGAAAGATTCCATTTGTTGAATATATCAATGCAGATGAGACAAAACCGGAGGATTACATAGAAGTTCATACCAGCCTGAATGATATGACGGTGACCATGCTTCATTCCAGAAAAATCAGTGTAAAGGCTCTTGTGGGTCTGGATTATCAGGTGAAGTCAAACGAAAGCTTTGAGGTCGTTACGGACATAGAAGAAAATCAATTATCTGGAAAGGAAATCAAAGTATTAGATAATCATATTTCAATGATGAGTCTCCAAAAACAGGAGAAGAATTGGATCGAGGTAAGAGAACAGGTAGAGATACCGGGAAACAAACCGAATATCTATCAAGTGATATGGAAAAGTCTTTCTCCGACAATGGTTTCCATCAAACCGGCGGATGGTTGTCTGCTTGTGTCCGGGAATTTGAATGTATTTCTTGTATATACGGCGGAGGATGAAGGAATGCCCCTTCAATATTTCAATATGGAGATTCCTTTTGAACAAAAATTTATGTCCGAAACCGTGAATGAAGACATGATATCCGGAAGCTATTTGTGTCTGGAGCAGTATCATATTGCTGTAATGGCAGATGAGCATGGAGAAGACCGGTTACTGGATGTCAATGCAAATTTCACCTTGGAAATGAAGCTATATGGTTCTGAGGATATGCGGTTAATTAAGGATGCTTATTCCAATAAGACGGAATTGATTCCCGATTGGAAAGAATTTACAGTTCAACATTTGCTATTACGGAATTGTGCGAAGACAAAGGTGGCAGATGTGGTGGAACTGACAGCACCACAGACGATTTTACAAATCTGTAATGTAGAGGGCTCTGTTTCCATTGATGAAACAAGAAGAACAGAATATGGAATTTTAGTAGAGGGTGTGGTTGGAACACAAATCACATATTTAAGTAAAAGTGAGAATGGAGCCTTAAGCTCAGCAACCTTTGACATTCCCTTCTCTTATGAGATTGAGGTAAGCGGAATTAATGAGAATGTAACCTATTCCATTGTCCCTTATGTTGACCGGATCAACAGTGTTCAGATAGATGATACGTCGGTAGAATTAAAGGCAGAAGTATCTTTGGATGTATTGGCATTTACAAATGAAGTGGCGAGAGCCGTTTTGGATATGCAGGAGAAACCGATTGATAAGGAACAAAAGCAGGGAATGCCGGGTATGATCGGTTACATTGTAAAACAGGGAGATTCCCTTTGGAGCATCGCAAAGACTTATTATACTACCGTAGAGAGGATTAAAGAAATGAATGATCTGGATTCGGATATCATTGGTGTCGGAGATAAACTGATTATTGTGAAGGAATAAAAAACGGAACAGTTATGATGGTATTGAGGGAAGTCCTCCTATCATAACTGTTCCATTTTTATAATATTGCAATAATGGATAAATCCCGTTGTCTTGCCAGATCAACAAAATCCTTTCCAACCATAACGACCGGGCGGGAAACGGATACTTTATTTGTCATTATAATTTCCCCCTCCTGTCCGTTACTGAGCATTACATTGTTGTGAAGATAGGTATCGGATATTCCCTGTAAAAACGGCAGGAGATACTTTGGGTCGTACTTGCTATAGCCCTCCTCTTCAAAGAGTGAAATAACCGCAAAGGGACAGATTCCCTGACGATATACCCGGTTTGCAGTCATTGCCTCGTATATATCAACGATGGTAATCAGTTTTGCCATATTGTTAATCTTGTTGGCAGTTAAGCCCAAAGGATAGCCGGAGCCATCGCATTTTTCATGGTGTAGCAATGCGACCTGACAGATATTTTCATCAATTCCCTTTGACTTTAACAGCTGATATCCTTTTAGTGGATGCTGTTTTATGATTTCAAACTCTTGTGCGGACAAGCGTCCCGGTTTTTTTATGATTTCCGGTGGAATTAAAACTTTTCCGATATCGTGAAGCATACCGGCTACCGTTAAAGTTTTTAACTCCCGCTCACTAAGGCGCAGCCATCGTCCCAGAATATTTGCCAGCATGGCAACATTCAAAGAGTGAGCATAGGTGGAATCATCAAAATAGCGGATATTGCTTAAGATGTCCATTAACTGATAGGTATTGGTTGTTCCTTCCATTATGTCATTGGCTGCATGAAACAGCTCATCTACATTGACTTCATGATTACGATAGGCAATATCATTCAGTGTATAGGTAAATTCATCTGTTGCTTCCTGAAAATTATTTTCGAACTTTTGATATTCCTCAGAGCTTCTGACTACCTCTGCATGGGTCTTTTTAGGCATCTGAATGGTAGTGGTTACACTGTCTGATGCATTCTTTTCATATACCGGAATGGCAATAATAGAAGAATAGCGAAGGATTTGCAGTACTTCATCATTAATGACGGTTCCTTTTTTGACAATAAGCTGGGAATCCCGATAAATATCTTCTGCAATTGTCATTCCCAATGTTACTTTGTGTAACATAACCTGCTTTATTGTCATGAAGAAGCCTCCTGATAAATATAATCATTTTCATTATAAAAAACTTGTAATTTAAAGTCAATTGCTTGTTGACCGGGAGCCTTAGATAGTGTATAGTGAACTACGAAAAAGGAAAATTCTCTCTTATTCAGAGTGGTGGAGTCAGAAGGGACTGTGAAGCCACGGCAACCCCCGGATGGGAAGGTGCCGACCTGAGGCGATAACAATATCGATCAATAAGAGAACTGGATATATTGATTTTATCAACTCTCAGTTCTCGATACTGAGAGTTTTCTTTTGTAAGAGTATTTATATACATGTGAAATAGGCGATTGCGAAACGCTCAGTAACCTACATTGATTTGTGCGAAATTTAATTATATATAAGCAGGCTCTTGTAGCACACCGGTACTTAACGAGGAAAAGCGTTAGCGTATTCCGAGTTTAGTACCGCTGTGTGTGGATGAAGCGCAAGCGTGCCTGCGATATATATATTAAATTTGCACAAATTATAAGAGAAAAAGCGTTTCGCAAATGTCTAATATACATGTGAAAAGCAAAAAGGAGGAAAACATGGAGAAATTAATTTTTACATCAGAATCCGTTACGGAAGGACATCCTGATAAGATCTGTGACCAGATTTCTGATGCCGTACTGGATGCATTAATGGAGCAGGATCCTAACAGTCGTGTGGCATGTGAGACAGCAATTACAACCGGACTTGTTTTGGTAATGGGAGAGATTACAACAAACGGATATGTGGATATCCAGAAGATTGTAAGAGAAACCATTCGTGAGATCGGTTATGATCGGGCAAAATATGGTTTTGACTGTGATACATGTGGTGTTATCACTGCCATTGATGAGCAGTCTTCTGATATTGCCATGGGTGTGAATCAGGCGTTAGAGGCAAAGGAACATCTTATGAGTGATGAAGATATAGAGGCAATCGGAGCCGGTGATCAGGGTATGATGTTTGGTTATGCAACAAACGAAACAGAGGAATACATGCCATACCCAATCTCCCTTGCTCATAAGCTGGCAAGAAAGCTTACAGAGGTTCGTAAGAACGGAACATTGCCATATCTTCGTCCGGACGGAAAAACACAGGTATCTGTAGAGTATGATGAGAATGGTAAGCCGATTCGTTTGGATGCTGTTGTTTTATCTACCCAGCATGATGCGGAGGTTAGTCAGGAACAGATTCATGAGGACATTAAGAAATATGTGTTTGATGCTGTTCTTCCAAAAGAATTGGTAGATGATGATACAAAGTTTTTCATTAATCCAACAGGTCGTTTTGTAATCGGAGGACCGAATGGAGATTCCGGATTAACAGGTCGGAAAATTATCGTAGATACCTACGGTGGATATGCACGTCACGGCGGCGGAGCGTTCTCCGGAAAGGATTGTACAAAGGTTGACCGGTCGGCAGCATATGCTGCCCGTTACGTTGCAAAGAATTTGGTTGCAGCAGGTCTGGCTGATAAGTGTGAAATTCAGTTATCATATGCCATTGGTGTTGCTCAGCCTACTTCTGTAAGAGTAGATACCTTCGGAACAGGAAAACTGGATGAATTAAGGCTGGTTGAAATTATACGGGAAAACTTTGATCTTCGTCCGGCAGGTATTATTAAGATGTTGGATTTAAGACGTCCGATTTATAAGCAGACAGCCGCTTATGGACATTTTGGCCGTACAGACCTGGATCTTCCTTGGGAAAAACTGGATATGGCAGATAAATTAAAGTCATATATGTAGAAGGAAACCAATAAAAGACAGAAGATTACAAACCCATTAACGTTTGGAATGTATCTTTCACAGATAATAAAAAGAACGGAATGGGATTTGTAATAGTCTGATGGCATAGAAAAAGAGGAGTCATACCCTATGGGGCAGACTCCTCTTTTTATGCGTTCTTTTTAATCAGATATTCGTTAATGGTTGTAAGAAGCTCTTCAACATCCATATCATGAACCTGACAGGCTTCTTCCAATGTCTCGCCTGCTGCGGCAGGACATCCCGGACAATGCATTCCATTTGCCATAAGAATTGCTGCGTTGCCCGGATCAATGGAAATAATCTCTCCGATTAAAGTATCTTTATTTACTTGTTTTGCCATAATTACCTCCGAACTCTTTTGTAACAGTATTGTCTGAAACAATGGATTTTAAACTAGATAGATGCTAATGTTTCGATTGCATGATCTTTGATAATAACCTTGTAATGTTCAAAGAAGTAAAATGGTGTAGCATAGTTTGATTTTACCTTAGAACCGTATTCACTTAAGCAATTGCATACTTTTTGGTAATTTTCCGTATTGTTTTTGCAGTAAACCAACAGATAATAGTGGTTGTTAACCGGACTCTTATACAAGGTACTGTCATCTTCAAACATGTTAACAATCATAGCTGCAGCCTTACTGATTTCATTAATGTTGGCAAAAGAGAAAATACGGTAAGAAACCTCATCCTCTTTCTGTGCAGCGGCTTTTGTATTGGAATCCTCCTTCAAAGGACGGAAAGACGAGTCCTTTGAGTCCTGTGTTTTTTTACCGGAATCTTTTTTGTTCTGGCGTTTTACCTGCTCGATATTTTCCACAATATCGGAAATGGTTTCCATCAGGGAGGCAGCATTATTTAATAAATCGTAATTCTGTCCGGGAGAATCGTCTTCTGCACTATCCGCTTCATCCTCGATGTCAATATCCGTATATTTGGAAAAACGTGAAAACCGGGTATCTAATTCCTCAGGGTCTTCCACCTTTGTAATAATCAGAATCAGACATTCCGGGGATACCGGAATTGCTTCAATCATTAATGGGATATCATTTACCTCAAAGCCAAGCTCTTCCGATGCCTGCTCCATCATATCCCGGAACAGTTCTTTGGCTTTATCGGTACCGTATGCTAACTCATTTAACATTAATTCTCTGTCTGCTAAATCAGCTTTGTTGAGTGTACAGCGAATCTGATTCTCGCTTAGTCTTTCTAACTTCATAGAATCATCTCCTTTATAAAAACGAAATAATAGGTTAAACTATATCATTATAATATGGAAGCATTCCATATATGTTTGCGTTAAGACATAAATTAACACAAATTCTTTGTAAATGCAAACCATAGTAATATCATTCATGCTACAAATAGTATATCGCAATCTTTGAAAAAAATGATTAGATATATATGGTTGCTTTCTCATCTTTTTCATGAATAGTCTATCATAAAAGCATTAGAAAGAAAATAAGTTCATAAAATTTACACAATTTTAATTTATGACGAAATTATGACAAAAAATCAACTTATCTTGCATAAGCCCTAAAGATATGATATATAGTATAAAGAAGTATAAGTAATCACAATGTCTTGTGATTAACGGAGGAAAGTTTGTGAGTCAGACAAATCAGGAAAAAACGGAAAATGTAGTAATTGAAGTGAATAATTTACATAAGGTATTCCGCATCGGAACCAATAAGGTTCATGCATTAAACGGTATAAGCTTTAAAGTGTATGAAGGTGAATTTTGTGCCATTGTGGGAACGTCAGGTTCGGGAAAATCGACCCTGCTTAATATGCTGGCAGGTCTGGATAAACCCACAAAGGGTGAGATCATTATAGCGGGACAACATATTGAGAAAATGAACGAAAAGAATCTGGTATTATTCAGGCAAAAGAATGTGGGATTTATTTTTCAGTCCTTTAATCTGATCGGAACGTTAACGGCATTGGAAAATGTTGCATTACCATTAGCGTTTCGTGGAGTGGTAAAAAGCAAACGATTAAAGCGGGCAAAAAAAATGCTGGCATTGGTAGGACTAAAGGATCATGCAAAGCACAAACCGAATCAGATGTCCGGTGGTCAGCAGCAGCGTGTTGGTATGGCAAGAGCATTAGTTACGAACCCAAAGATTATGTTTGCCGATGAACCTACCGGTAACCTGGATTCTAAGACCTCTAAGGAAATGATGAATCTGATGCGTAATGTTGTAAATGAACAGAACAAAACATTGATTATGGTAACCCATGATAACAGCCTGGCGGCTATTGCAGATAAGATCATACGGATTGTGGACGGTAAGATTGTAAACATAGAGGATAACCGGGAAAAAAATAAAAATAGTACGGATGAACAAAATAAAACGGTTGAGGAGACCTGCAATAAGGAGGAAAAAGAAAATGAAGTTAATTAATAGAAAGAAGGGCTTGAAGAAAGGAGTTGCCATATTAGCAATGTGTATGGCACTGGGAATGACGACTCCCGGTAATATGAATGTAGTTCAGGCAACAGAGACTACAACGGAGGACAATCAGAGCATTGATCCGAACGGAACTTTGGGAAGAAACTCAGACATTGGTCTTAAAGTAGATAAGTCCGTCATTGCTGCTGCGGGAGAACCGGTTTCCTTGGAGTTTACCGTAAGCTCGTCTAATGCCAAAAAGATTAAAATCAAAGACATTTTCCCGGTTGTGGACGATACATTTCCTTTCGAAACAAGTAACGATGCCTATAAGGTTGTAAGTACGGGAAATGATACGGAAAAACAGCAAAAGTTATCGGTTAAATATGATTTTGTTGCACAGTCTGATGTGAAAACAGGCTATCACAGTGTAAGATATATAGTTGAGTATTTAAAGGATAACGGTTCCGGTGAAGAAGAATTTTATGTTGTGAAAACCATTAAGGTTTATTTTGACGGTGTAGATGGAGATAATACCAATGCAGGCGGTGATGACACGGGAGATACTACGACTCCTAGCGGTGATATTCCTGCTTCCGATGACGGAGGCTCCGGTGGTGACGGCGGAAGCGGTAATGTTGCAACTCCGAAGCTGATTATTACCGGCTACGAAACAACACCGAAAAAGGTTATGGCAGGAGATGAATTTACCATTACCATTCATGTTCAGAATACATCTAAGACAACAGCCGTTAAAAACGCTAAGTTCTTAATCGGTAACGAGGCGGGAAGTATTTTGCCAACCTCAGGCTCCAGCTCTATTTACGTTGAGAAGATTGGCGCGGGTGAGACCGGTGATCTGACCATTGGAATGAAGACTGCATCTGATCTGCCTCAGAAAAGCTATGTGATTGCCGTAAAGGGTGATTTTGATGATAGCAATAATACAAATTTTACCTATAGTGAGAATTTATATCTTCCGATTTATCAGGAAATTAAGCTGGGAATTACCGATGTATCCATGACACCGGAATCCATCGGTGTCGGTGAAGAAGGAAGTCTGATGTTTACAATTAATAATCAGGGAAAAGCAGGTGTATACAATGCCAGTGTCAAAGTGGACAGTGATGCGGTATCGGCAGAGGAAAGCTATGTAGGAAATATCGCTGCATCCAGCTCTGCATATGCTTCCCTTGCATTGACCGGGGTTCAGGAAAATCCGGATACCGGGACAGTGACTGTAGTTATTTCTTATGAGGACGCAGATGGAACAACCTATGAAATGGAGCAGGAGATAGATTGTTCTGTATCGGAATATTCTTCTTCTTCTGATACTGGAGATGAAGATATGATGGTTACTGATGAACCAACTTCCGGATTATCGGTGCTTAAAGTAATCGGTATTATATTTGGCATACTGGTAATCATTGGAGTGATTGTAACTGTTATTATAATTCGCAAGAAAAAGAAAGCGAAATTAGAGGAACAGGAATTAGAAGATGAGGTTGATGTAGAAGATGAGGATATCTGATATATTAGGAATGGGTCTCACAAATTTATGGAGACGGAAAACCAGAACAATCCTGACGATTCTCGGTGTTATTATCGGAACGACATCCATTGTTGTTATGCTGTCCCTTGGAATTGGATTAAAGGCGGCTACCATGGCAGAGGTAAGCTCTTCCGGAACATTAACACAGATAACCGTGTATACAGACTACTATGACAGCGGCAGCAACAGCAACAGCGGAGGACGTAATCTGCTCTTGGATGAGGATACAAAAGCCATGTTTGAAGGTATGGATCATGTTGACAGTGTTGACCCGAGACTGGAATATGATATGCCGATTCAGGTAGGAAAGTATGAAAGCTATTGTATGATATATGGTGTGTCGGATGCGTATCTGCAGGAAATCACACTTGCCAAGGGGACCATACCTTCCGGTAAACCGGCAACCATGGAATTGGTAGCAGGTAATCAGGTAATGGGAGACTTTTTTGAATGGGCAACTGGAACGTATCCGTATTATGATACCGGAGAATATCCGGATGTGGATTTAATAAGCTCCAATGTTGTGGCAGGCTTGAATATTTCCGATGATTCGGAGGATTCCTCCGATAATCAGGATAGCTCCACGGAAGAGATTTTTGATCCTACTTTTTCGGCGGATTCCACAACAAGCTCGAATCCCGATGCGGTTCCACAGGATAATATATCCGATGATTCCGCGGACTTTGGTGAAGGGGATATCATGGATGAGAATGCCACTACCTTTACGAACTTTAATGCTAATACAAAGCGGGTTCCTATAAAGATTGTAGGTGTAACAGAGGGAGACAGCTCTACTTATACGAATTATTCTTATAATTATTTTACAACCATTGACCAGTTGAAAAAGTTTTTGCAGGATAATTATTCGGAAAATCAGGTAATACCGGGACAGCCTACCGATGCGAACGGAAAACCATATCGTGATTTGAAGTATTCTAATATGGTTGTCAATGTAGATGATGCAGAAAATGTTGATTCGGTCATGCAGGAAATTCAGGATATGGGTTATCGTGCGGAAGCAAACAAGGAATGGTTAGAGGAAGTAGAAAAACAGTTCATGATTATAGAAGCGGTATTAGGTGGTATCGGTGGTGTTGCAATGTTAGTTGCTGCAATCAGTATTGCCAATACAATGACTATGTCAACCTATGAACGTACCAAAGAAATCGGTGTTATGAAGGTGTTAGGCTGCAGCCTGAATAATATCAGGGAAATGTTTTTAACAGAGGCGGCATTTATCGGTTTGTTAGGTGGTATTATCGGTGTAGGTTTAAGCTTTGCACTATCCTTGGTGGTTAATCGTGTCGCTCCTGCGGTTATGTCACTGGATTTGCCAAAAGGCTCTTCCATTTCCGAGATTCCTTTCTGGCTTGTTTTACTTGCCATTATATTCTCTACGGTAATCGGAATGTTAGCCGGATTTTTCCCGGCACAGCGGGCGACAAAGCTAAGTCCGTTAAATGCGATCCGAAACGAATAAACGGAATCTATGACATAAAACAGAAAAAATATTCATAAATATAGCAAGAATGAAATGGGAATAACAGAATGTCCAAAAAATTTCTTGCTATATTTTTTTTGTTTGTCTTTGGTTTTTATTTGATATGGAATCCGGTTCAAACGGTATTTTCTTCGGGAAAAAGCAAAGGTATTATTGTAATTGATGTTGGTCACGGTGGTTCCGATCCCGGAAAAGTCAGTGAAGACGGAACGGAGGAGAAGGACATTAATTTGGAGATTGCCGGATATTTGCGGGATTATCTGACTGCACAGGATTTCACGGTGTATATGGATCGGGAAGAGGATCGTGACCTTGCAGTGGAAGGTGCATCCGGAAAAAAACGATCCGATATGAGAAATCGTATTTTGTTTTTTGAGGAAAAAAAGGCAGATTGCGTTATCAGTATTCACCAGAACAGCTTTCCTGAGGCGTCCTCCCATGGAGCTCAGGTGTTTTACTACGGAGAAAGCGGGGATGGAAAAAAGCTTGCCTCCTACATACAAAAGGAATTACTGGAATTTGATACCACCAACAAAAGAGGGGCAAAGGAAAATACCGGTTATTATATTCTTAAAAAATCCAAAATGCCGGCAGTAATCGTGGAATGTGGCTTTTTGTCCAATCCGGAGGAGCTGGCAAAGCTGAAGGATAAGGACTATCAAAAGAAGCTTGCTTATACCATCAGTAAAGGAATCTGTAAATATTTCAGAAACTAAAAATGGGAAGTGATATGAATTCACTTCCCATTCACGTTCTAATTAGCAAATGAATGCTTCATTTGTATACGTGACATCTTTGTATCGAATTTTTTCCTCCAAAATTTGTCAGATTTGTTATTCTGGCGGTAAATTGCCAACACTTAACTACGGTTAAAATATCACCTCCTAATTCAAATTCCCTGTGTATGTGATGATTACACGAAAGGTGTGGAAGAGTTTCCTTTAGAAACATGTGGAAAATAATGATGATCAGATGATGGGCCTTCTAGAAGTTTTTGCAAATATCCCATCAAGAAACTCTACATAAATCATATAAAAATCAGCCGGGAAATGCAATTAACTGCGTCTAAAATATTTTTAAATTTCCGTGAAATTTGAATGAAAAATTGCTTGCGAAGGAAAGATATTTAAGAAGATGTACTTTTAAAGAAAATATGGTATAATCGGTCAAGAAAAATGGAGATGATATACAATGGAAAAAAATGATGAAATACAAACAAAAATAGTGGATGTAACACCATATATTTCGGAAACTCATCCCGATGAAGCGGCTATGGCGCATTTATTGCAGGAGAGTGCCACATGTCTTCAAAAGGGAGGGTTAGTTGCATTTCCTACGGAAACCGTATATGGGTTGGGGGCAGATGCATTGAATGAAGCTGCATCCCGGAAAATCTATGGGGCAAAGGGTCGGCCTTCCGATAATCCTTTAATTGTTCATATTGCGGATGTAAAGGATTTGGAGGTTCTTGCTTATACCAATGAGACGGCAAATATTCTGGCGGAAAGCTTTTGGCCGGGACCGCTTACCATGGTGCTTCCGAAAAAGGATGTGGTACCCTACACTACTACAGGAGGATTGGATACGGTGGCAATTCGTATGCCATCCCATCCGGCAGCACTTTCCCTGATTCGGGAATCCGGTGTATATGTTGCTGCACCAAGTGCCAATACATCAGGACGTCCTTCTCCCACAAAGGCAAGTCATGTGATAGAGGATATGATGGGGAAGATTGACTATATTATTGACGGTGGACCGGTTGGTATCGGTATTGAATCTACAATTGTGGATTTGAGTGGGGAAAAGCCTACTATTTTAAGACCGGGCTTCATTACAAAGGCAATGTTGGAGGAAAGCATCGGGACGGTGGAGATTGATCCTGCTTTGGAACGTCCTATGGATGGATTTCGTCCAAAGGCACCGGGAATGAAATACACCCATTATGCACCAAAGGGAGAGCTTACATTGGTGGAAACCTCGGATCTGAATATTGATGCCCATGTAATCGAGAAGATTAAGGAATTGACAAAGGAAAAGAAGAATGAGGGATATCGTGTGGGAATTATGGCATCCGAGGAAAATGTGGATTATTATAAGGACTGTGGGGATGTAATCGTCTGTGTAGGAAGACGGCAGGAACGGGGAACGGTAGCTTCCCGGTTATATGCGGCATTAAGAGAATTTGATGCTGCCGGTGTGGATTACATATATGCCGAGAGCTTCCGGGGAGACGGGCTTTCCTATGCCATTATGAATCGTTTGCTAAAGGCAGCGGGACAACGTGTAATCCGGTTATAGCAGATGTAAACCTTATAATTTATGTGGAAGAAACGACACCCCTGTGCTATACTGAATCTGCTTGTGATATGTATTGCATTTTACAGACATATGCAGATATGTATAAAAAGAGACAGGACTGACAGGTAATTGCAAAACCTCTGGTAGTTTTCAATAATTTGTGTCAATTTAATATAATATATAAGCAGGCTCTTGCAGCTCGTCGGTACTTAATGAGCATAGACATGAATTTTAATTCGTGTCTGTGGGAATTTAGTACCGTTACGTGCGGATGAAGCGCAAGCGTGCCTGCGATATATATATTAAATTGACACAAATTACAAACGTAGCGTTTCCCAATTACCGAAAAGTGTATGAAGAGTAGAAGGAGAAAAAAATGATTGCATTAGGTTGTGACCACGGTGGATATCCACTTATGGTAGAAGTAAAGAAGCATTTGGAAGAACGAGGAATTGAGTATAAGGATTTTGGCTGTTATTCAGAGGAGTCTGTAGATTACCCGATTTATGCAAAGAAAGCTGCTAAGGCAGTGGCAAGTGGTGAATGTGAGCTTGGAATTTTGATTTGCGGAACCGGAATCGGAATTTCCATTACGGCGAATAAAGTAAAGGGTATCCGTGCAGCATTGTGTCATGACTGCTTTTCTGCTGCAGCCACAAAGGAGCATAATAATGCCAATATGCTTGCTATGGGAGCCAGAGTGATCGGTCCCGGACTGGCACTTAAGATTGTGGATACATTTTTGGATACTCCTTTTTCTAATGAGGAAAGACATATCAGACGGATTAAAATGATAGAAGAAGAGGAATGAACAGATTTATGAGAGATACTGGGTTTGTCCTGTGGGCAAGCCCTTTTTCCATTGAAAAGAGGTTTTGTTATGAAGATGCTTGCTTTAATTACCCAGCTGGCTCTGTCCATGTTAACAGCAATTTTGATCAGCGGGTTAATCGGTTATGGAATTGATTATTATTTTGATACGAATACCCTTGTTTTCTTTTTGGTTTTAGGGGTTCTTGGAGGGTATCGTTCCTGTTATTCCATTATTTGTAAGTTTTTGGGTAAGGACAGTTTGTTTGACAAGAAAAAGTAAAGAAATTCTTCGTGCCCCGGTATGGTTTTGATAGACATAACCGGCAAAAATCGGTATAATAAGCATATCTGTATGTTTAAATGGATGAAGATAATGGATATTGGGAATGATAGTATGAGTCAGGTAAGAAAAACACTGAATGGATTTTTTTTAGGAATCGGTATTTATGGGGGAATAATAGAGATAATCGGGTTATGTTTTTTCCCTGATAAGATTTCTTACACGTTGGGATTGTTATTCGGTATTTTTATCGCGGTTGTGATGATGCTTCATATCACGAAGACATTAGGCCGCGCTTTAAGTATGCCGGAACAGCAGGCTGTGAAATACACAAGAAAACAGGCAGTGCTTCGATTAGGGATGATGTTGCTTGCCCTGATTGTAGGACTTATTTTGGATTGCCTGAATTTTGTGACGGTCATAATCGGCATGCTGGGGTTGAAGATTGGCGCTTTTTTAGCTGCGGGCTTGTTAAAAAGAATGTATCCGGAGGAGTTTGTAACAAAATCAGAGGAACAAGAAGAATAATACCATTATATTATTCTTGTTATATATTATCAGCAGTAAGCCGAGCAACTTAGAATAGGTTGTTTCGCTTACTGCTGATAAACGTACAAATATAAGAGAAAGGAAGGTGAAGGAATGGGTTATGGAATGATGCCGATGTTATTAGCGGATAAAGAAGTTGATTTTTCCATTCATCATTTGATTGGATATCAGTTTATGGGTGAAACTGTATATATTACGACTTCCCATGTTTGCATGCTTCTCATTATTTTGGCAATTATGATCTTTGCAGTGATTGCAAGAAGAAAGATAATGAAAGCAGATGAAATTCCTACCGGTCTCCAGAATATAGTGGAATTTGTGGTAGAGACATTGCAGGGCTTTGTTTCCTCCTCTATGGGAGAGCATGCTAAGAAGTATGTGAACTATATAGGAACATTGTTTATATTTATTCTGCTTTGTAATATATCCGGTCTTTTTGGCTTAAGACCACCTACAGCAGACTTCGGAACTACATTTTGTCTGGCTTTGATTACATTTATAATGATTCAGTATAATAATTTTAAATGTAACAAATTAGGCGCCATTACAGGATTATTTCAGCCGATATGGTTCTTATTCCCGATTAACCTGATTGGCGAGATTGCCACACCGGTTTCCATGTCACTGCGTTTGTTTGGTAACGTAATGGCGGGTACCGTAATGATGGCATTGTTTTATGGGTTGTTACCGATTTTTGTCAAGATCGGAATTCCGGCAGCACTTCATGTATATTTTGATTTGTTTTCCGGTGCGATTCAGGCATATGTATTTGCCATGCTGACAATGGTGTTTGTAACCCAGAAAATAGAGGGGGATTAATTTTAAAAACAGATTCGATTCAGTATTAAATTTGGAGGTAATTATATTATGGAAAATATCACAAACGAAGGTTTAATTTTAGCATGTTCAACAATTGGTGCAGGTCTTGCAATGATCGCCGGTATCGGACCTGGTATTGGTCAGGGTTATGCAGCCGGTCAGGGTGCAGCAGCAGTAGGACGTAATCCGGGTGCAAAGGGTGATATCATGTCAACCATGCTTTTGGGACAGGCCGTAGCAGAGACAACAGGTCTTTATGGTCTGGTAGTTGCATTATTGTTAATGTATGGTAATCCAATGTTATCTAGGTTCTTAAAATTGTAATTTAACAGATAGGAGGATTGCTCTTTGATGAATATGATGGTTACCCTTGGGGCTCAAGTCATGTCATTAACAGAGGGGCACATTTTTGAAATATCACCACAGTTGATAAGTGATGTGCTGATTCAGGGTATTGCAATATTTGTCCTCTTTATTTTCTTATCCTATGTTTTATTTGAACCGGTTAAAAAGGTGTTGAATAACCGAACAGAAAAAATAAAAAAAGATATTGAAGATGCCAAGAAGGACAAAGTGGATGCCGCAGCCTTGAAAGAGGAATATGACGAGAAGCTTAAGGCAATTGATAAAGAAAGAGAAGAAATCTTAGCAGGTGCCCGCAAGAAAGCGATGAAACGAGAAAATGAAATCGTAGAAGAGGCAAATGCTGAGGCAGAACGCATCATCAAACGCGCAAATTCAGAAATAGAATTAGAAAAAAGCAAGGTTTCTGACGATATGCGAAAAGAGATTGTTCGTGTTGCCACTGCTATGGCAGCAAAAATTATGGAACAGCAGATTGATGAGAGCAGACAGGACGCTTTAATAGAAGAGACTTTGAAAGAAATGGGTGGTAGTACATGGCTAAGCAAGTAAGCAAGACCTACGGAAATGCACTTTTTGAAGTGGCAAAGGAAAAGCAGGCTTTGGATACCATTTTAGAGGAAGTACTTTTTGTAAAGCAGTCATTTTTAGAGAATGAAGATCTAAGTAAGCTTTTGCTTCATCCAAACATTGAAAAGAGTGAGAAGATTCGTGTCATCGAGAATATTTACAAAGGCAGAATATCCGATGAGATTACAGGTCTTATGACAATGTTAGTGGATAAAGGACATGGGAAAGATTTTATTTCCGTTTTTGATTATGTAATTCATGCAATTAAAGAGGAGAAGGGAATCGGAGTTGCCTATATTACTTCTGCAATTGCATTAAAAAAAGATCAGAAGGATAAAATTGAGCAAAGATTATTAGAGACAACCAATTACAAATCAATCGAGGGAATCTATCAGGTAGATCGAACGATTATTGGAGGATTGGTAATCCGTATTTCCGATACGGTAGTAGACAGCAGCATAAAAACTCAGCTTGAGAAGCTGTCAAAACAATTATAAACAGAGAGAAGGTGTTCAATTTCTATGAATTTAAAACCAGAAGAAATCAGTTCTGTAATCAAAGAACAGATTAAGAACTATTCAAAGGAATTAGAGACCTCCGAGGTTGGTACAGTAATTCAGGTAGCAGACGGTATTGCCCGTATTCATGGCTTGGAAAATGCCATGCAGGGTGAACTTCTTGAATTTCCGGGTGAAGTTTACGGTATGGTAATGAACCTGGAGGAAGACAATGTTGGTGCCGTGTTGCTTGGTGCAAATAGAAATATCAACGAAGGAGACACAGTAAAGACAACAGGACGAGTGGTTGAGGTTCCTGTTGGCGATGGAATGTTAGGCAGGGTTGTAAATGCACTTGGACAGCCGATTGACGGAAAGGGACCGATTGCATACTCAAAATCAAGACCAATCGAGAGAGTTGCTTCCGGTGTTATTTCCCGTAAGTCGGTAGATACACCGTTACAGACCGGTATTAAGGCGATTGATGCCATGGTACCGATTGGACGTGGTCAGAGAGAGTTGATCATCGGTGACAGACAGACCGGTAAGACTGCCATTGCCATTGATACCATTATTAACCAGAAGGGACAGGGCGTAAAGTGTATTTACGTTGCAATCGGTCAGAAAGCGTCTACTGTTGCAAATATTGTAAAATCCCTTACAGAGTATGGTGCTATGGATTACACAACCGTTGTTGCATCTACAGCATCAGAGCTTGCACCACTTCAGTACATTGCACCATATACAGGCTGTGCAATTGGTGAGGAATGGATGGAGAACGGAGAGGATGTATTAGTTGTATATGATGATTTAAGTAAGCATGCTACGGCTTATCGTACACTTTCCTTGCTGCTTCGTAGACCACCGGGACGTGAAGCATATCCGGGTGATGTATTCTACTTACATTCAAGATTATTGGAGCGTGCAGCCAGATTGTCAGACGAGTTAGGGGGAGGTTCTTTAACCGCATTGCCTATTATTGAAACACAGGCCGGTGACGTTTCCGCATATATTCCGACGAATGTAATTTCTATTACAGATGGTCAGATCTACTTAGAGACAGAGATGTTTAATGCAGGTTTCAGACCGGCGATTAATGCAGGTTTGTCTGTTTCCCGAGTTGGTGGAGCAGCACAGATCGGAGCAATGAAAAAGATTGCGTCTCCGATTCGTACAGAGCTTGCCCAGTATAGAGAGCTTGCGGCATTTGCACAGTTTGGTTCTGAGTTGGATGATGATACAAAGGATCGTTTAGCACAGGGTGAACGTATTAAGGAAATGTTAAAGCAGCCACAATATAAGCCGATGCCGGTTGAAAAACAGGTTGTTATCATTTATGCGGCTACAAAGCGATATCTTATTGATGTACCTGTGGATGAGATATTAGACTTTGAAAAGGAATTATTTGAGTATGTAGAGACACAGTATCCTGAGATTTATGAAATGATTCGGGAAGAGAAGAAATTAACTCCTGAATTGGAAGACGTGCTGAATAAGGCAATTACTGCTTTCAAAGCACAGCGATAAGAAAGAGGTGAAGTGTCTTGGCATCTATGAGAGATATTAAAAGGCGGAAGGAAAGTGTTGCCAGTACCGGACAGATTACCAAGGCAATGAAATTGGTTTCTACCGTCAAGCTTCAGAAAGCAAAAACCAGGGCAGAAAGTAATAAGCCATATTTCACATTATTATACGAGACGATGTGTTCAACATTGGCTCGCAGTGGTGGAATACAACACAGATACCTGACTGCAGGGGAATCGGATCGTAAGGCAGTCATTGCCATTACATCAAACCGTGGACTTGCAGGAGGATATAACAGCAATATTGTAAAAGAGATTGCAAAAGAGTTTGATCCGGAAAAGACAGATGTGTATGCATTAGGAAAAAAAGGCTTGGAAGGACTTGCAAGAAAAGGCTACAATATTGTTGAAGATTATTCGGAGGTAATGAACGAACCCCTGTATTCCGATGCCATTCATATTGGCAAGAATGTGCTTGCGGCATATGAAAGCGGAACAGTGGGAGAGATATATCTTGCATATACCAATTTTAAAAATACGGTAGTGCAGGAGCCGGTTTTAATTAAGTTATTACCGATTGATGTTGATGAGCTTATGAAGGATTCGGATATAGAGGTTGATACATTAACTCTGATGAATTATGAGCCGGAAGCAGATGAAGCTCTGGATATGATTATTCCAAAATATATGAATAACATTTTGTATGGTGCATTTGTGGAAGCTGTAGCCAGTGAAAATGGTGCCCGTATGCAGGCAATGGACTCTGCTACGAAGAATGCAGATGATATGATTGCCGATTTGTCATTAAAATACAATCGTGCACGTCAAAGCTCTATTACACAGGAGCTTACGGAAATTATTGCCGGTGCAGAGGCGATTTCTTAGTGATTGCAGCATTGATATAATTTAAACGCGGTTAGGATCAGGCAAATGCCTGGAATTCAATAAAAATGAGGAGATAGATATATGGCAGAAATGAATGTCGGTAAAATCACCCAGGTAATTAGTGCCGTATTGGATATTAAATTCAGTGAAGGGAAGCTTCCTGAAATTAATGAAGCAGTAAAGATTACTACAAAAGACGGTAGTGTATTAACTGCAGAGGTTGCACAGCATTTAGGTGATGATACTGTGAAATGTATTGCCATGGGACCAACGGATGGTTTGGTTCGTGGAATGGAGGCTGTCGCTACCGGAGCTCCGATTATGGTTCCGGTTGGTGAGAATACATTAGGTCGTATGTTTAATGTATTAGGAGAGCCGATTGATAATAAGCCGGCACCGGAGACAAAGGAGCATTTTCCGATTCATAGAAAAGCTCCGGCTTTCTCAGAGCAGGCAACAGAAACTGAAATTTTGGAAACCGGTATTAAGGTCGTTGATTTGCTTTGCCCTTATCAGAAGGGTGGTAAGATTGGTCTGTTTGGTGGTGCCGGTGTAGGTAAAACCGTACTGATTCAGGAGTTGATTCGTAATATCGCTACAGAGCATGGTGGATATTCCGTATTTACCGGTGTAGGTGAGCGTACAAGAGAGGGTAATGACCTTTACTATGAAATGACAGAATCAGGTGTTATTAATAAAACAACCATGGTATTCGGTCAGATGAATGAACCGCCGGGAGCCCGTATGAGAGTTGGTCTTACAGGACTTACCATGGCGGAGTATTTCCGTGATCAGGGTGGTAAGGATGTGTTATTATTCATTGATAATATTTTCCGTTTTACACAGGCCGGTTCGGAAGTATCTGCGTTGCTTGGCCGTGTTCCATCGGCTGTAGGTTATCAGCCAACCCTTCAGACAGAGATGGGTGCTTTACAGGAACGTATTACTTCAACAAAGAATGGTTCCATTACATCGGTTCAGGCTGTATATGTACCTGCCGATGACTTAACTGACCCGGCTCCGGCAACAACCTTTGCCCATTTGGATGCGACTACGGTACTTTCCCGTGCTATCGTAGAACAGGGTATTTATCCTGCGGTAGATCCGTTGGAGTCTACATCAAGAATTCTGGATCCGAAGGTAGTAGGTGAGGAGCACTATAAGGTTGCCCGTGGTGTACAGGAGATTTTACAGAAATATAAAGAGCTGCAGGATATTATTGCAATTCTTGGTATGGATGAATTGTCAGAAGAGGATAAGATCGTTGTATCCCGTGCAAGAAAAATCCAGCGTTTTCTGTCTCAGCCGTTCCACGTTGCAGAGCAGTTTACCGGTACAGAGGGTAAATATGTTCCGATTGCAGAGACAATCCGTGGCTTTAAAGAGATTATCGAAGGTAAGCATGATAACGTTCCGGAGGGTTATTTCCTGAATGCCGGTACCATTGATGATGTGCTTTCCAGAGTAAAATAAAAGGAGAGAATGCCCATGGCAGATAGTATGAAATTAGAAGTGGTTGCCCCGGAGCGTATTTTCTATGAGGGAGATGTAACTTTTTTGGAGTTTACAACCACCGAAGGAAATATGGGTGTTTATCCAGATCATGTACCGCTGACCGCAATTATTGCACCGGGTGTTCTACGGATTCATGAAAATGAGGAGGTAAAGGAAGCTGCACTGATGTCAGGATTTATCCAGATTTTAAAGGATAAGGTTACTATATTGGCAGAAAGTGTGGAATGGCCTCATGAAATTGATGCAAATCGTGCAAAGGAAGCTGAGGTTCGTGCCAGACGCCGAATCAGTGAAGACGGCAAGTGGGATTTGGATCGTGCTGAATTGGCACTGAAGCGTGCAATGATACGTCAGAGTCTGACGAAAATGTAAAAAAGGCTGTAAAACAGCTTTGAATAAAGCATCTGTTTATGTATGTGAGCAGATGCTTTGTTTTTTGTATTCAAATTATGAAAGATAAAATACATTTTTATTTGTATCTGAAAAACGCAGATGGTATAATACAGATTATGGTTCATATTGTAAGATTTTTAGAATCCGAAAATATTTAATTAAAATTGGCATAAAAAAGGAGGAAAAATTATGGCTTGTTTTATTGCTCCGGTTGCAGAAGCAATTGTCACAACAATGATTGGAAAGGCTGTAAAAGAAAAAGAGAAGGCGCTTTCCATTGATACAGAGAAGGTTCAGATTGAGGAGAAAAAGATTCCGTTATCAAGGAAGATTTCATGGTTAAATACGATGCTGTGGGGTGGTTCCGGTTTACTTGCTTTTGAACATTTGTGGCATGGAGAGATTACACCGTTTTTCCCATTTTTAACAGCAATGAGCAACAAAGAGGATGCATTTGCCATGCTTCATGAGATATCTACCGTTGGTGTTTCCATGGCAGTACTGGTAACTGCTGTATGGGGTATTATGTGTTTTGTGGTTCACTCCATGGAAAGGTCTGCAAAAGAAGAGACTGTTTTAGAGAATACCGGTAAGTAGAGGGAAGTAAATTATGACTTTATTGATTTCAATTTTTGCAGCCTGTACCGCTACAATCGTATGGTATAACAAGGATGCAGCTAATATAATGAGAGTTGGTACATTAGCATTAATTTACTGGGGAGCATCCCTTATGTGGATGATCGATGCTGTTTTTGAGTTTGCAAAGTTGAAAGCCGCCTATTTTTCCCCGTCATTTTCTGACACGGTAAATGATGCCTTTTTGGGACTATCCGTAGTTGCCCTTGGTCTGGTAATCTGGATTATCATGATAATGGTTAAGGATCCTAAGGGTGTATGGAAAAATAATAAATAATAAGAAGCCAAATGGTGATGCGTATGTTGCCATTTGGCTTTTTTGTTGAATGGATATACAAAGGATACAAGTCTGTGATACGATTGGAACATAAGATCTTATAAAAAATTGTTAGGGGGAAAAGATGTCATATCAGGTTTTATTAGTGGAGGATGATCCACAAATCCGGGAAGTAATCGAAGATTTCTTTACCGGAAAGGATGATAACAAAATACATATTATATCCGCAAAGGATGGAAGGGAAGGCCTGGATTATATGTATGAACAGGAATATGATCTGGTGCTTTTAGATATTATGCTTCCGGGAGTGGATGGATTTCAGCTTTGTGGGGAGCTGCGGGGAATGAGCAGCTGTCCCATTATATTCCTGACGGCAAAGGCGCAGGAATCCGATGTGTTATATGGTTATTCTCTTGGCTGTGACGATTATATTATAAAACCATTTTCGTTGAATGAACTGTATGCAAAGGTAAATGCATTGTTAAAGCGTTCAAAGGGATTGGTGGGAACGGAAGAATTAAGCTGTGGTCAAATTTTGTTGAATCCGGTTTCCCTGACTGTTAAGGTGCTGGAGGATGGAAAGGAGCAGCTCATCCAGCTGCCACCAAAAGAATATACCATTTTAAAATATCTGTTGGAGCATAAAGATCAGGTTGTGGGTCGTGAACAGCTATTAGTCCGGATCTGGGGATATGATTATGATGGTTCCGACCGGGTTGTGGATAACCATATTAAAAAGCTAAGAAAAGCACTGGGAAAGGCAGGCGGTCAGATTAAGACTGTTGTAACAAAGGGATATAAAATAGCAGAGGAATAGAGGTGGGAATTATGAGGCAGGTAAGAAAACCACAGTTTGCAAAAATTTTTTTGCAACGTATATGGATCATGCTGGCAATAGTCGTTATCATATGCATCGGTTTGACGGCTGTTATGCAGCACTTTTATACCAATGAGCAGGCATGGGATTTTCAAAGCGAAGCAGAACAATTCAGTACATCGGTAACGGACAAATATGCTTCTTTGCAGTTAGAGGGAAAAACGGGACAGGAGTTAAAGGAAGCGTTTAAACAATATCTTCAATGGAGTGTAGATACTTCTTCTTTCGGAGGATCATCTGCTTATGCCGTGTACGATGTGGATGCAAAAGAGCTGTATGCAATGACCGGAAAAAATGTTTATCTCGTTTGTCATGAAATAAACGGATTGGAAGGCACATACCGGTACGATGGAAGGGATAGCAGTGCTTTTGATTCCTTGTATAAAAAAATGAGTGAAATTGAAGTGCAGGAATATGAAAAGGATTTTCCTTTTTCCAATGAACATTATGATTACGCAGTGGACAGTGTGTATGTATCGGATCATTTTACATTTATTCCGGGAAAGGTTCGTCTGGTCAAATATGACAATCTTACCAATGAAGAGCTGGAGACGATTTTAGAGGTAGAGGTTCAGGATGGCGATGTGCCGGGCTATACGTATGTAACGATAGATCGGAATACAGAGGAAAACCGTCGACCGGGTCTGCATCTCTTTGGTTTCAGGGAAAATGAGGCAAGGGATGATCTGGAGGCAATTATAGACGAAACGATTGCGGATGAAGAATCTGAATATTCCGATCTGGATTCAGAGTATAGGACAATGACCTGGTCCGGTGAAGATGGAAAATATACCATTGCACTTCGAAATAATGAGGAAAATAACAACCTTGTGGTTGTTTCCTGCGGAGCCTATGATTTTTGGAAGTTAGAATGGCTTAAACTTATAAAAATCTACGCAATCCTGGCGGTTATCGGTATATTTCTTGCCATAGTCTGGGCAACTTATACTTATAAGATGAAAACCGGATATTATGAGCTTGACCGGTATCGAAAACGGACAACGGATATTTTAGCCCATGATCTGAAAACTCCGCTTATGGCAATTTCCGGATATACGGAAAACCTGGCCGATCAGACCCATCCGGAAAAAACAGAGTATTATTTGCAGTCCATTCAATCTAACGTGGATTATATGAATGAGCTGATTGAAAAGGTGCTGTCTCTTGGAAGAGTGGAGGAGGAAACTTGTGTAAAGTCTGAAGAAGTGAAAATAAGCAGGATTTTAGAAAAATTAGAGGAACAGTACGAGGATTTGTTAAGACAGCGGGAGCTGCATCTTGAGATTCAGGGGGATGGGGTTTTACAGACGGATGAGCTTTTATTTACGCAGATTCTGGATAATCTTTTAAGTAATGCAGTAAAATATGCTCTTTCCGGTACGGTAATAGATATTGATGTAAACCCGGAAAAAATGACTGTACGAAATTACATGGAGCGGGAAATCACAACAGACCCGGAGAAGCTGTTGCAGCCTTTTGTAAAGGGGGATGAAAGCAGAACCGGAACGACAGGTACCGGTCTGGGGCTTACCATTGTCAGTTATATCGCTCAATTATTGGGATATCAGATCCATCTATCCTTAAAGGAAAATGAATTTATTGCAGAGGTAATCTTTCAGTAAATGGGAGGGAACGGCATCTTTCATCAGATGTTCGTTCCCTTTCGATATCTTTCTCTGTCTTGACATGCAAAAAAAACTGTGCTATATTAACAAAGTTGTTTGGCACTTTTAAGCGTTAAAGCGTTGAATCTCAAAAGTAAGATAAGAAAGTAAGAGGAGTTGTTTGTTATGAAAGAGATATCGAATTTAATGGGTTATCGAAAAGAAGTTAAGGTTTTGGATGCTACACTTCGTGATGGTGGATTGGTAAATGATTTTTATTTTACAGATGAGTTTGTGAAAGATTTATATCGTACAAATATAAAAGCCGGTGTTGATTATATGGAGATGGGTTATCGTGCCGATAAGACCATGTTTGATGTAGATAAATTTGGTAAATGGAAATTCTGTAATGACGATGATATCTGGAGCATTATTGAAGAAAAGGATCCTTCTTTGAAGTTATCCATTATGGCAGATGTAGGACGATGCGATTACAAAAGTGATATTCAGGACAGAAGTAATTCTCCCATTGACTTGGTAAGAGTTGCAACTTATCTTCATCAGATTCCGACAGCAATTGATATGATTGAGGATGCTGCAAAGAAAGGCTATGAAGTAACCTGTAACATTATGGCGATTTCCAATGCACAGGAGGGTGATCTTCGGGTTGCTTTAGAGGAGCTTGGAAAATCTCCGGTTGATGTATTTTATATTGTTGACAGCTTTGGTGCCATGTATCCGGAGCAGATTGCAAGACTTTCGGATCTCTACCTGAATATTGCGGCAAAATACGGAAAACAGGTTGGTATGCATGCCCATAACAATCAGCAGCTTGCTTTCGCAAATACGATAGAAGCCGTTGGAGATGGCGTAAACTGGTTAGACGGAACCTATTCAGGAATGGGACGAGGCGCCGGTAACTGTCAGATGGAATTGCTCCTTGGTTTCTTAAAGAATCCAAAGTACAAGGTATATCCGGCATTCCAGTTTATTGAAAAGCATATGGAGAAATTAAAAGAAGACGGTATTGTATGGGGATTTGATCTGCAGTATCTGATGACCGGTTTACTGAATCAGCATCCAAGAGCCGCCATTACGTTCACAAATGAAAATCGTAAGGACTACGCAGAATTCTATAAAGAAATAGAAAGTCAGGAATAATATTTAAGGAGGGGAAAGGAACCCCTCCTTTTTTGTTAGGGTGACGAGGAAAATTGAAGCTTGACAGTATAGGGGGGCTATGTTATTTTTAATTGGTAACAATAATGTTACCTAATACAAAAGGAGGAGGACGTTATGGCACGAATATCGGATGCAGAGTGGGTGCTTTTGGATCTGCTTTGGAAGTATGGGGAGTTAACAATCACTCAAATGGTAAATTTATTAGCGGAAACAAAAGGATGGAGTAAACATGCGATTATTTCCTTTTTGAATAAAATGGAATCAAAGAATCTGGTTTGCTGTCATCAGGAAGGGCGTGCAAAGCACTATTCCGCAGCCATAGAGCGGGAAGAGACCGTTGTCAGTGAATCTGTAAGCTTTATTGATAAAGTCTTTCATGGAAAATTGGGTCTTATGGTTTCCAATCTTGTGGAAAATGATAAGTTAAAGGATGAGGAGATTGACGAGCTGCTTCGTATATTGGAGGAGCGGAAGGGGATAAATCCGGAGGACAAGGAATGATGATATATGCTACACCATTTCGGAGAGCCTTTGATGCAGCAATACTGATCGTATTTATATTGCTGCTTCGTAAACTGTTTTTTAAGAAATTGAACCCTTCTGTACTGCGGATATCATGGGGTGTGGTTGCACTACGAATTCTGATTCCTGTTAAGCTTCCGTTGTTTCAAAGTATATATACAAGACTGCACCTTACGGATTATGTGGATTATATAGAACAAAACATCGGAACCTGGACTATAGATGCATTGCTGGATATTGATTATGCAAGGGCAACGGGAGAGCCGGTTTCCAATTTGATGCTGATGAAGGGGAATGTTTTAAAATTTTCTGACCACTTTTTGATGGGGCATACGCTGTCGGATTTTTTTATCGGTATCGGACAAGCCGGCTCCTTGATCTGTCTTTTGGTCTTTACGGTGCAAAACATTTTATTTTATGTGCATGTAAATCGTCATAGCAGCATTTACGGAATGAAGGATAATCTTCCGGTATATATCATAGACGATTACGGAGGTTCCTGCCTGACCGGAATCGCAAATCCTAAAATATACGTCAGTCAAAGGGCACTTACCAATGTCAAATGGTGTCAGTGGATTGTAAAGCATGAGTTGGGACACTATCAGTCCAAAGATAACTGGTATGGTTTGATTTCCAATATTTGCCTTATATTGCAATGGTATAATCCCTTTGTATGGTATGGGGCAAGGGCTGCTGCCGAGGACTGTGAGGTGGCATGTGATTACCGCATTTTACGAGGGGCTGATAAAAAAGAATGTATAGAATACGGGAAATGCCTGATTGGGATGGCAACCGGTGGTTCCGAAAAATATTTACATTCTGCGGCAACGGTATCCCATATGGGAAAGGGTTCTTTGAAAAGAAGAATTGTTCAGATTGCATGTCATATGGATGGTTCATCAGGAAATCCGGCAGGCAGCTATTGGTTTCTTTTTTCGGTACTTGGCTTATTTCTACTTTGTATCATGGGAGGATAATCTGTATGAGGGCGTATTTTGACATGTGGGAAAGAGCATTTGATTTTAAGGGAAGAACCGATTCATCGGATTTTTGGTATGCCTTTGGAATCCATATGGGAATCTGGCTGTTGTTAAGTTTTTTGTTTCTGGCGGCGGATACCGTAAGCAATGAATATCTTTCTTTTACCGTATTACCGCTGATGATATTGGATTTATATACATTTATGGCATGGATTCCTCTGTTGTCTATGCAAATTCGCCGGCTTCATGATACCGGTCATTCTGCCGGACAGTTTATCCTGTTATGGATGTTGTCTCTTTGTCTGATTGGCATGGTAATCCGTATTTTGCTTTATGTAAAGGATGGGGAGAAATGCGGAAATAAATGGGGAGCACCCACAAAAGAATTGGAAAAGAGGAAGCAGGAGGCTCCTGTTAGAATGGCGGAGGAAAATGAGTTTGTGGACGAGTATATTACAAAAGCACGGCTGCCGGAGCCAAAAAGATGGCTTCAAAATATGTTAGTTACTTTTTTGTTTGCTTTTGTCGTAATCGTAATACAGGGAATTTTATTTTATTTTGTTTTTTAAAGATAGCAATGAGGAGGAAAAATGGAACCGTATAATTTGAATGAAACTTACGAGGATGCAAATATGATTATTATTCCAAAGAAAGAGCTGGTTTCGGTAGAACGCATCCGTATCGGAAAAATGGCAATCATCTTTTTTATTTTATTACTGCTTTTATTGTTCAGTCTGAATTTCTTTGAAATCGGTCTGGTCATGCTTTTTGTAATTATTCTTGTGATTGCAGAGGTTTTATCCATTCCGGTGCAGTTATTAAGATTGCATTTATATTCTAAAAAATGTCCGTTGGAAATACAATTGAATGAATCGGAAATCAGAATGGATAACCTCAGCATCCCATTGGAAGAGATACAGGGGATGGTCATTACCCACAGGAATGCAGCCGGTAAAAGCATCTATCCCATTAATCGGATTATGATGATCAAAACAGCAAAGAAAAAATACAAATACTGGCTGGGAACAGAGAGCGGATTGCCATATCGGGAATACGAGAAGATTGTAAATAAAGTCGAAGAGATTTGTGAAGGGAACGGTATTAAACTGCTTCAAAAAAGATAGGAAGGGTAACCACATATATTTATTGAGCAAAGGAATGGGAGGATAAAATGATTATTTACGGTACAAGAGGGTTTAAAAAAATAATTGGTTCTACAATGAAAGCGTATTCCTGTGATCGTTGTGGCAATACAATGGCATTTGAGGTTGTGAGGGAATGGATCTGGTTTACATTATTTTTTATTCCACTGATCCCGTTATACAGAAAATATTATCTGGTATGTCCTCATTGCCGGGGGATGGTACAGATTAAGAAAAAAGAGTTGGATGCATACATGCAAAAGAACATCTGACCGTATTCTGCAAAAAGTTCAGAAACATACTTGCAAAATGGAATAGAATCTTATATGCTATGAGTAGCACATGACTGACGGAGAAGTGGGGTAACCCATGGGGAGTGTGTTCACAGATTAGTAGCCGACCGTCTGGGCAACCGTTTATTTGGCATGTCCGGGCGGTTTTTTTACGGAAAGCAACGACATAGTAAGTGCTTGCATGGTACTTTGGCGTATGCTGAGATAAGATTAAAAGAAAGAGAGGAATTCACATGAACGAAATCGAATTAAAGTATGGATGTAATCCAAATCAGAAGCCTTCCAGAATTTTTATGGAGGATGGAAGTGATCTGCCTGTAACCGTTTTAAACGGTAAGCCGGGCTATATTAATTTCCTTGATGCATTTAATGGCTGGCAGCTTGTAAAGGAGCTTAAGGAGGCAACCGGACTTCCTGCCGCAACATCATTTAAACATGTATCTCCTGCAGGTGCAGCAGTGGGACTTCCTCTTACGGATACATTGGCAAAGATTTACTGGGTAGATGACTTAGGTGAATTATCACCCCTTGCATGTGCTTATGCAAGAGCAAGAGGTGCAGACCGTATGTCATCCTTTGGTGATTTTATCGCACTTTCAGATGTCTGTGATGAGGATACAGCAAGATTGATCAAACGTGAGGTATCAGACGGAGTAATTGCTCCGGGATATACAGATGAAGCTTTGGCTTTGTTAAAGGCAAAGAAGAAGGGTAATTACAACATTATTCAGATAGATGAAAATTATGTTCCTGCGGAAATCGAAAGAAAACAGGTTTACGGTATTACCTTTGAGCAGGGTAGAAATGAACTGGATATTAACGGTGATCTGTTATCCAATATCGTAACAAAGAACAAAGATATTCCGGAGTCAGCGTTGATTGACATGAAGATTGCATTGATTACATTAAAGTATACGCAGTCGAATTCAGTTTGCTATGTTAAGGATGGTCAGGCAATCGGTATCGGTGCCGGACAGCAGTCACGTATCCACTGTACAAGACTTGCGGGACAGAAGGCAGATAACTGGTACCTTCGTCAGTCACCACAGGTTATGGGATTACAGTTTTTGGATACTCTTGGACGTGCAGACAGAGATAATGCAATTGATGTATATATGGGTGATGAGTATGAGGATGTTCTTCGTGAAGGTGAATGGCAGAAGCGCTTTAAGGTTAAGCCTGAAGTATTCACAAGAGAGGAAAAGCGTGCATGGTTAGATGGTAACACAGGTGTAACCCTTGGTTCAGACGCATTTTTCCCATTCTCGGATAATATTGAAAGAGCTCATAAGAGTGGTGTGGAATATATTGCCCAGCCGGGTGGTTCCGTAAGAGACGATCTTGTAATCGAGTGTGCCGATTCTTATAACATGGCGATGGTATTTACAGGAATCCGTTTGTTCCACCACTAATATTTTAGTAGGAAGAATGAGAAGAACAATGGAAAATGATGTAATTTTAGAAAGTGATATTGCCAATATCATTGATTTGCTGGATGGAAAATGTGACAACGGAGTCAGCAGGATCAAGGTAAACGTATCGGAAACCCAGGAGGCGGAAACCGTAAAGGAAGTACATCATCACGGAAGATGTGATGTGGGAAGTCCGTGGGCTACCGGCAGCGTAAGGAATTTTGACTGCTAGTACTTTATTTTCCAAATATAAAGAATCATAGGATGATTATACGAGAAGCAGACAGTGGGAACGGTCCTTGTAAGGAACCATCATCTGCGAAAGAAAGCGTCCGGCTAAGAACCCTGCTAACAATTACTTGACAGTAATAATTTTACCTTTTTGGTTGAAATTTGAGAGATATATGCTAGAATATCCTTGCAAAGAAGATAAACCCCATGATTTTATGGTGTGACGAGGTGAAAGAATGAAGAAAAAGTCTGTTATAGGGATTATAATAGGATCGGTTGTAGGTGTGGTAAGTATTGTGGTGGCTGTTGTAACCGGTCATAAGGTTAAGAAAGCAAGACAGTTAAAGGATCATCCGACAAAATATAAACCATTATAAAAAGTAGAGGGGAGCGTTTATTACTCCCCTTTTATTTTTGATGAAGGAGTCGTTATGAAGGATTTAACAAAGGGATATCCTGCAAAAGTTATATTTATGTTTGCGTTACCTTTGATATTCGGTAACGTATTTCAACAATTTTATAATATGGCAGACAGTAAGATTGTCAGTATGTTTGTGGGAACCTCGGCACTTGCAGCGATTGGTTCCACCAGTGTAATATCCAATACCCTGATTGGTTTTGTCAGTGGGCTGACTCAGGGCTTTTCTATTTTGATTGCCAACAGCTTTGGGGCGAAAGAGGATAAACGGATGCGGCGGTTTGTGGCAGGTACAATACTGCTGACCATGGGGGTAGCATTGATTCTTACCCTTGCAGGTGAAATTTTGATAAAGGAAATACTCTGTGGATTAAGTACTCCGGAGGATATTATGCAGGACGCCCTTGCTTATGTCCGGATTATCATATATGGCAATCTGTTTGTTGCCTTATATAACATGTGTGCCAATATGTTAAGGGCGGTGGGAGACAGCAAACGACCTTTGTATTGTCTGCTCCTTGGTATTGTTGGAAATATATTTCTTGATTTGTTATTTGTTGGCCCTATGAAAATGGGGATTACAGGTGCGGCATATGCAACGGTGATTTCCCAGGCAATATCCGGAATCTGTTGTCTTGCGGTAATTATTCAAAAATATCGGGAAATCCTTCCGTATAAAGAGGATTGGCGGTTGGAAACCGAGCAATATTCGGCATTGATCACCACCGGCTTGTCTATGGGACTTATGAGCTGTATTGTGAACATCGGAACGGTGGTTCTGCAAAGCTCCATTAACAGCCTGGGAACGAAAATTGTTGCTGCTCATACAGCTTCCAGAAGAGCAATTGATGTATTAATGGTTGCATTATATACGATTGGTTTGGCAATGACTACTTATGTCAGTCAGAATATGGGTGCGAAAAAGCCGGAACGGATCAAACAGGGGGTCAGACATGCTCTTATTATGGTAACGGTATTTACGACCATTTTAATTGTAATCTGTTTTGTATTCGGAGAAGGAATTATTCGCTGGCTGACTTCTACAGATGACATGGAGATTATACAGGCTTCCGTTATGTATATTCATGTGTCGGTTGTATTCTTTTATATGTTAGGACCGTTGTTTGTGCTTCGCTGTTCCTTACAGGGAATGGGAAGAAAGGTAGTGCCGGTATGTTCCAGTGTATTGGAAATGTGTGTCAAAATACTGTCAGCGATGCTTTTGGTTCCTGCCTTGGGTTATTTTGGCGTAGCATTGACAGAGCCGGTCAGCTGGTGTGTAATGACAATATTATTGGCGGCTGCCTATATAAGCAAGTCGCCGGAAAAGCTGTTAGAGGAGTAGGTGAAGGGAAATGAAAACAGTAGACGATTTAAGAAATGAAATGCAGAAAGCACATATGGATGCATATTTAATTGTATCCGATGATTTTCATGGTTCGGAATATGTTGGAGATTATTTCAAGTGCAGGGAATACGTTTCCGGATTTGACGGTTCTGCCGGAACACTGGTCATTACCCGGGAGGAAGCGGGATTGTGGACGGACGGAAGATATTTTATTCAGGCCCAGGATCAGTTAGAGGGAACCGGAATCAAGCTGTTTAAAATGGGAGAACCGGATGTTCCTACTGTTTTTGAATATTTGGAGCAGACATTAGAGGAAGGAAGCTGTCTTGGTTATGATGGTCGGACGGTTTGTGTCAGCTACGGCAAACAGATAAAAGAAAAGTTAGCTAAAAAGAACATTTCCTTTTCTGAAGGAACGGATCTGGTAGACCGGATCTGGAAGGACAGACCGGCATTGTCTCATGAGCCGGTATGGATATTGGAGGATACCTTTGCCGGGGTTGGTCGGGAGAAAAAGCTTGCAGACCTGAGAGAAAAAATGAAGCTTGCAGAGGCAGATTATCATCTGATTGCTTCTTTAGATGATATTGCATGGCTTTATAATATGAGGGGAAATGATATTGCTTATAATCCGGTAGCTCTTTCCTATACATTAATGGATAATCGGAATCAAAAAGCAATCCTTTATTTACAGGAGGATGCTTTAGGAGACAGAGAAAGAAGGGAACTGGAAAAGGACGGAATTACCATTCGCCCATATTTTGCAGTCTATGAGGATATCAGAAAGCTTGGAATGGATGAAAATTGTCCGGAGTCAAAAAATGTTTCCCTGATGATAGATGAAGCTGCGTTGAATATTGCCCTGTATTCTGCGATATCGGAGCATATTCAGGTGATAAACAGGAAGAACCCCACAACCCTTGCAAAAGCAGTGAAAAACCCGGTGGAAATGAAAAATGAGCGTAAGGCACATATAAAAGATGGTGTTGCGGTTACAAAGCTGTTATACTGGTTGAAAAGCATACAGCATACGGATGCCTTTCGGGATGGACAGATTACAGAGCTTATGGTTGGAGAAAGGCTGTTAGACCTTAGGAAGGAACAGGAGGGTTTTATAGAGCAAAGCTTTGCACCGATTATTGCTACGGGAGCGCATGGTGCGATTGTTCATTATGAGCCGACTCCGGAATCTGACAGACCAATTGAAAATCATACATTTTTATTAATGGATACCGGAGGACAATACTACGAAGGAACCACAGATATCACAAGAACCATTATAATGGGAAATGCAACACCTCTTCAGAAGCACCATTATACTGCTGTTTTGCGGGGCAATCTGAATCTGGCAGCAGCCTGTTTTAAGGAGGGTGTAACCGGTGTGAATCTGGATTATCTGGCAAGAAGTCCTTTGTGGGAAATGGGGCTGGATTATAATCACGGAACCGGTCACGGTGTAGGATATTTATTAAACGTGCATGAGGGACCTAACGGAATCCGATTAAAAGAGGCAGAGCAAAAGGTGGGAGTACCTTTGGAAGAGGGCATGATAACTTCTGATGAACCGGGGTTGTATCTGGAGGGACAGTACGGAATCCGGCTGGAGAATCTGATTTTGTGTGTGAAGGATAAAAAGACGGAAATGGGACAATTTTTAAAATTTGATACGTTAACCATGGTTCCATTTGACAAAGACGCAATTATGATAGATGATATGACACGGGACGAGCTTCGTCATCTGAATGAATATCATCAAATGGTATATGAAGTGATTTCTCCATATCTTACAAAAGAAGAAGGGGATTGGTTATATGAAGTGACCCGCCCTTTGGTAAAAGAAAATTAATGTAAAAACAGACTTGTTTTTATGAATGAAAAAAGAAATAGATGGATTTTATAGTTTTAGATTACGGGGTATTTTATGAAAAAGGGACTGTTACGTTTCATTTTAATTATGTGCGGTATTATGCTGGGATGCTGGACATATGGGGGTAAAATTCAATATAGTTATGCAGCGGATGAGGATATCTACGATATTATATTATTCTGGGGACAATCTAATATGTCCGGAAGTGTTGGAGGGAAGCCGGAGGAGGCAGTGCCGGATAAAAGAATGCTGAGTCAGGAAAATACCGGAATTTCCCAGTCAATCTTAAACAATACTACCGCAATGAATCATGTAAATGTAGCGGTAAAAATGGGAACGGCATATGATTTTCAGTATTCCAAATTAAGCTCAGATCCTTTGGTTCCCATTCTCAGTACAACAAAAACCTTAGGGGAAGGTCTGAAATATAAGAGGGGAAAGCTGGTTGCTGCAAATGATGCAAAAGCATCTCTTAGTGAATCTCAGGGGACGAATATGATTCCCCAGTTTTGCAGTACCTATTATGCAAAAACCGGGCATAAAGTAATTGCGGTTATGGCAACCCATAACGGCAAACCCATCTCTGCTTTTTTGCCTACAGACAATTCCTTAAATCCTTATAAATTTTATACTTATGAGGCAACGAAAATGAAATATAATGCGGCTGTTGCCTATGCCGAATCAAAGGGATATAAGATTGGATCCAAGTTCTGGGTCGGTTATCAGGGTGAAAGTGATGTGGAAAATATCGTAACGGATGAGGATGTGGAGAGTTACATTAAGAAGTATAAGCTGTTAAGTGATACATTTTCCAAAGAATTAGGTACGGAATTTGGGTTTTTGGTAGAAAGTGCGTCCCTGTTTCGTTCTAATTCCTCCAAAATCCCCGCTTCCGTGATGAAACAGGTAAAATTGGTAAATGTTGCTCAAAAGAAAATTGTAAGCCGGAATGATAATATTATGTTAGGCTCTGACTTTCCTTACCGGCAGTATTTTTCGTTTAATACCAATGTGGTAAGTAATATGAATAATTATTATCATTTGACATCCGCAGCCTTGTCCCAGGTCGGTTATGAAACCGCATTGAATGCAAGTGCCTACGTCAATGGGAATTTTGCACAGTCCCTTCGTCTTGATAACAGTAAAATGACCCTGGCCAAAGGGGAAACGGTTCAGTTAAATTGTGAGGTTGTACCGGATTCCGGTCTTAAGAATAATATTGTCTTTGAAAGTGTGAATCCGAATGTGGCAACGGTGGATCAAAATGGTGTTGTTTCCGCTATAAAAGAAGGAAGTACGATTATCGTTGCCAGAACAAAAGATGGTAAAAAAATGGCATGTTGTACCATGATGGTTGGAAATGTTCCGATTAGGGGGATTACCTTGTCTAAGGAGGAGCTGAATCTGACCGGAGGGGAAAGTGCGGTCATAACTGCTCAGGTGCAGCCTGAAAATGAAGGGAATCAGAGTGTAAGCTGGAATAGCAGTAATTCCTATGTTGCAACTGTAGCAGATGGGGTTATAACGGCACAGCATGCCGGTGTGGCATATATTTCTGCGGTAACGACAGGTACACCATATGTTGCAGCCTGTAAGGTTGTGGTAAGGGATGACCGGACAGAGGTAACAGAGCTGTCTGCACCGGAGGCTGATACCCCAAAGGAAATTACGGAGGGACTACCGGATGAAGAAGATGAAATGATTCCGGTTACGGCATTAGAACAGGGTGCATATGAGTCTGCGCTTGAAATCGGACGAACCTGTCAGTTATCGGTTACCTGTGTGCCGGAGAATGCAACGAATCAGGACATCATCTGGACAAGCAGTGATGAGACGGTTGCGTCTGTGGATGAAAACGGTTTGGTCTGTGGAAATGCAGCCGGAGAGGTTATAATAACAGCCGGGGCAGAAAACGGAAGTGTGACTACAACCTTTTCTTTCAAGGTTGAACCGGTTAAGGTTTCCTCTATTGCCTTTTGTCAGGAAAATTTCTATATGCCGGTTAATTTCAGTACGTATATTATGCCGGAGGTGGTTCCGGGAGATGCGGCAGATCAGAATATTACATTTAGTGTGGATAATGATGCTGTTCAGATAGATGAGTCCGGTAAGCTTATTGCGAAGAAACCGGGCACCGTTACGCTAACCGCTGCCTGCGGGGGAACCCTGACGGCAGCATGTAAGATTACGGTAATGCCGTGTCTGGCGTCAGAAGTAAAGATAGCACGAAAGTCCTATTCTTTGAAGGAAGGACAAAGCACTACGATAAAGGCAGAGGTTTTGCCGGCAGAGGCAGGGAATCAGCAGTTGAATTATTTAAGCAGTGATAAAACCGTAGTAACCGTGAATTCAACAACAGGAAAGATTACGGCGAAAAAAGAAGGAACCGCTGTTATCATGGCACATACAACAGATGGCAGCCATGTATTTTCTTATTGTACCGTTACCGTAAAAAAACCGGTTGTCAAGGTGCAGAATATTACGGTGTCTGCTAACAAAAATCAGTTATGTCCGGGAGAGTATGTATCCTTGCATGCACTTATTCTTCCAAGTAATGCAACCAATCAAAACGTAACATGGAGTGTGGATAGTACCGATTATGTAAGAATATACTCCAACGGAACGATTGTTGCCAAGATGGCAGGTCTGGATAAGTGGGTAAAGGTTACGGCTACGGCAAAGGACGGAAGTGGTGTGAAAGCAAGCTTTGATATAAAGATTGCACCGGCAAAAGCGTCAGCGGTTAAGATTTCGAATTCTTCCCATATAACGAAGATGGCGGCGGGAAAGTCTACAAAGCTTCAGGCAGTGGTATATCCGTCTTATACAACAAACAAAAAGGTGACATGGTCAAGCAGTAATCCGGGCTATGCAACGGTTACAGATAATGGTGTGGTATCGGTTAAGAGTGAAGGTGTCGGTAAAACGATCGTGATAAAAGCTACGACACAGGATGGCAGTAAAAAATCAGGTATCTACAAAATCCGGATTGTAAGGCATGCAGTCAGTAGCGTGACCTTGTCCGCGACCTCCGATACCGTAAAAGTAAATAAGACATTAAAGATTACATCAAAAATCAAGACAACAGGAGCGGATGCCAATACCGTGTTAAGATGGAGTTCCTCTAATCCGAAATATGCCACGGTGGACAGCTCCGGTGTTGTCAGGGGATGTGAAAAGGGTGTCGGGAAGGTTGTAACCATAACCGCAGCCACGACAGATGGCAGTTATGAAAAAGCGACTTACCGGGTAAAAATAAAGCGCTAGAATATTAGGGGAATCCCTACAGTTATTATACGAAAAAGTAGTTGCAAAGGACTGTGCATATAAAGTAAAATGTAATTTGGGTGTCATGGAACAGATAGATGCCCATTGCAAAAAATCAAAGGAGAAATTAAAATGGGTAAATTTTTTCAGGAGGATATTGAAACCGCTTCGAGAGAAGAGATTGAAAAAATCCAGACAGAGGGATTGATTGATGTTGTAAAAAGAGTATATGAGAATGTGGAATACTATCGTAATATGATGGATGAAAAAGGTGTAAAGCCGGAGGATATAAAAAGCCTTGCGGATATTACCAAGCTTCCCTTTCTTACAAAGGATGATTTAAGGGATACGTATCCATATGGTTTAATGGCAAGGCCTTTAAAGGATTGCGTAAGAATCCAGTCTACATCTGGAACAACCGGACGCCGGGTTGTGGATTTTTATACCCAGAATGATATTGATAAATGGGAAAATGGTTGTGCCCGTGCAATCGTTGCTGTCGGAGGAACCGATGAAGATGTATGTCAGGTGTCTTATGGATATGGATTATTTACCGGTGGTCCCGGATTAAACGGAGGTTCTCATAAGGTGGGTTGTCTCACAATTCCTATGTCATCGGGAAATACAGACCGTCAGTTAATGTTTATGACAGATTTGGGAGCAACCATTCTTTGTTGTACTCCTTCCTATGCCGCTTATCTTGCAGAATCCATTAAAGAGCGTGGTATTCAGGATCAGATTCGGTTAAAAGCAGGAATTTTTGGTGCGGAAGTATGGTCGGAAGAGATGAGACATACCATTGAAGAGGGCCTTGGCATTAAAGCATATGATATATATGGTTTGACAGAGATTGAAGGACCGGGAGTTGCGTTTGAGTGTCAGGAACAGAACGGAATGCATATTTGTGAGGATTACTTTATTCCTGAGATTCTGGACCCTGAGACATTGGAGCCGGTTCCGGACGGACAGATCGGTGAGCTTGTATTTACCAGCTTTGCAAAGGAAGCATTTCCTTTGATTCGTTATCGTACAAAGGACATTACATACATTACACATGAGAAGTGTAAATGCGGACGTACCCATGCACGTATTCACAGATTAATGGGTAGAACCGATGATATGTTGATTATTAAGGGTGTTAATGTATATCCTTCACAGATTGAGGAAGTATTAATCAAGAAGGGCATGCCGGAAAATTACCAGTTAATCATTGACCGTGTTCATAACGGAGATACATTGGATGTAAATGTAGAAATGACTCCTGAAATGGCAGCGGATGAAACCTTGGATGTTGCAAAGAAAGAAAAAGAACTGGTAACCGCATTAAAGAGTATGCTTGGTATTTATGCCAAGGTTACTTTAGTTGAGCCAAAATCCATTACCCGTTCAAAAGGAAAAGCGGTTCGCGTAATTGATAAAAGAAAGATTTAATCCTATCATTCGAAAAATCAGACAGTATTCTGTCTGATTTTTCTATTCATATAGGACTTTCAGGTAATTGCGCTCCCCTCGATAACCTACATTAATTTGTACAAAATTTAATATTATATATAAGCAGGCTCTTGTAGCACGCCGGTACTTAACGAGGGAAAGCGACAGCGCATCCCAAGTTTAGTACCGCTGTGTGCGGATGAAGCGCAAGCGCGCCTGCGTTATATATATTAAATTTTGTACAAATTATAAAGGGAAAAGGGGAGCGCATGCACTTCGATAAAAGGGAAAAGGAGACAGAATATGGAAAAACAGACAATGGCAGATTTTGAGAAGGAACTGGAAAGCTCATTTCGTGTATTAAAGGCAGGGGATGTTATATCCGGAATGATCGTGGATATTAACGATGAAGAAGTGACACTGGATATTTCTTATTTTGCACCGGGAGTTATTCCCATGTCAGAGGTTTCGGATGATCCGGATTTCAGTGCAATGAAACAGCTGAAAATCGGAACTACAGTACAGGCAGTGGTGTTACAGGTAGATGATGGCAGAGGAAATGTGGAGCTTTCATTAAAGGAGGCGGCAGAAGCTGAGGCATGGGAGCATTTCAGAACATTATTGGAACAGCAGGAAGTCGTTACCGTTAAGGTAAAGGAAAGCGTGAATTCCGGTGTGGTTGCTTATCTGGAAGGTATTCGTGCATTTATTCCGGCATCACAGCTGGCACTAACATTTGTGGAGGATACAGAGGCTTATATCGGGAAAACCTTAGAGGTCAGAGTGATAACGGTGGATGAGGGTGCTAAAAAACTGGTGCTTTCCGCAAAATCCGTATTAAAGGAAAAAGAAGAGGAATCAAATCGTGCAAAAACGGCAATGATTGTACCGGGTTCTATTTTTGAGGGTACGGTGGAAAGCCTGAAGGATTACGGAGCATTTGTTCAGATGGATAATGGCTTGACCGGTCTGGTACACATTTCAAAAATCAGCATGAAACGGATTAAAAAACCGTCAGAGGTGCTTTCTGTAGGGCAGAGGGTTAAGGTCAAGGTATTAGAGGTTAAGGATGGAAAAATCAGCTTAAGCATTAAGGATGTGGAAATGAATACGTCTGACATTGTAACTGATGTAATCGAGGATTTTGATTATAAGAGCGAAGAAATTCCCAATAATCCTTTTGCAGCATTATTGTCCGATGTTAAAATTGATGAATAGAATGGAAATTCATTACATCTAAATCTTGACTTTTTATAAGTCATATCCTATATTAGGGTATATGTGAAAGGTTAGGAGAAAGAGGAGTAGAAGTGATTCCTTGCAAGAGAGAGTAACTCATGGGCTGGAAGGTTATTTCAAGAAGAACACTTTGAAGGTAGCTTTTGAACTACGTAGCTGAGAAAGATTTCATGTAGGCTATGTCGGCATCGTCCCCGTTATAGGATAAGATAAGAACAAACTTAGGTGGTACCGCGATAATTCGCCCTTAGTCAGATGAACTGGCTGAGGGTTTTTTTTATGCAGACACCATATTCAGAAATGAAAAAGGAGTAATACCATGGGAAAAGAATTGGAAAAGAATTATAATCCATCGGAAATTGAAGACAGAATTTATCAGAACTGGCTTGACAAGAAGTATTTTCATGCGGAAGTTGACCGCAGTAAAAAACCATTTACCATTGTTATGCCACCACCAAATGTAACCGGTCAGTTGCATATGGGACATGCATTGGATAATACTATGCAGGATATTTTAATCCGTTTTAAAAGAATGCAGGGCTATAATGCATTATGGCAGCCGGGAACAGACCATGCCGCAATTGCAACAGAGGTAAAGGTAATCGAAAAATTAAAGAGTCAGGGTATTGATAAGAATGATATCGGACGTACCGAATTTTTAAAGCACGCATGGGAGTGGAAGGAAGAATACGGTAACAGAATTATCAATCAGTTAAAGAAATTAGGTTCCTCTGCTGACTGGGACAGAGAACGTTTTACAATGGATGAGGGCTGTTCCAAAGCAGTTCAGGAAGTATTCATTAAATTATACGACAAGGGATATATTTATAAGGGATCCCGAATCATTAACTGGTGTCCGGTTTGTAAAACATCCATTTCGGACGCAGAAGTAATTCATGAGGAGCAGGCAGGACATTTCTGGCATATTAATTATCCGGTAGTCGGAGAGGAAGGAAGATTTGTAGAAATTGCTACAACCCGTCCGGAAACCTTGCTTGGTGATACCGCAGTTGCTGTTAATCCAAGTGATGAAAGATATCAGGATATTATCGGAAAGATGTTAAAGCTGCCATTGACAGACAGAGAAATCCCTGTAATCGCAGATGAATATGTAGATAAGGAATTTGGTACCGGCTGTGTTAAGATTACACCGGCTCATGACCCGAACGATTTCGAGGTTGGTAAGCGTCATAATTTAGAGGAAATCAATATTATGAACGATGATGCTACCATTAATGAATTAGGCGGTAAGTATGCAGGTATGGATCGTTATGAAGCCAGAGAAGCCATGGTAAAGGATTTGGACGAGCTGGGCTTGTTGGTTGCTGTTAAGGATCACACCCATCAGGTAGGTACTCACGACAGATGTAAGACAACCGTAGAGCCATTGATCAAACCACAGTGGTTTGTACGTATGAAGGAAATGGGAGAGGCTGCCTTAAAGGTTGTTGATACAGACGAGCTTAATTTTGTACCGGAGCGTTTTGACAAGATTTATAAGCATTGGCTTGAAAATATCCGTGACTGGTGTATTTCAAGACAGTTATGGTGGGGTCATAGAATACCGGCATATTATTGTGATGAATGTGGTGAGGTTGTTGTTTCAAAGGAAGCACCTTCCGTATGTCCGAAATGCGGATGCACCCATCTGACTCAGGATGAGGATACATTGGATACATGGTTTTCTTCTGCATTATGGCCGTTCTCAACTCTTGGCTGGCCGGAGAAGACAGAGGAGCTGGATTATTTCTATCCCACAGATGTATTGGTAACCGGTTATGACATCATTTTCTTCTGGGTAGTCCGTATGGTATTTTCTGCATTAGAGCAGACCGGAAAGAGTCCGTTTAAGCATGTATTGATTCATGGTCTGGTACGTGATGATCAGGGTCGTAAGATGAGTAAGTCATTGGGAAATGGTATTGATCCGTTAGAGATTATCGACCAATATGGAGCGGATGCGCTTCGTCTTACCCTGATTACAGGTAATGCACCGGGTAATGACATGCGTTTTTATATGTCAAGAGTAGAAGCAAGCCGTAACTTTGCAAATAAGGTATGGAATGCATCCCGTTTTATTATGATGAATATGGAAAAATGGGATGGCAAAGAGGTGGATTTGTCTTCTCTTACATTGGCAGATCGTTGGATTTTGTCTAAGGTGAATACATTAGCAAAGGATGTAACAGAGAATCTGGATAAGTTCGAGCTTGGTATTGCGGTAGATAAGGTATATAACTTTATCTGGGAGGAATTCTGTGACTGGTACATTGAGATGGTAAAACCTCGTCTTTACAATGATGAAGATGAGACACAGGGTGCTGCATTATGGACTCTTAAGACCGTATTGATCAATGCTCTTAAGATGCTTCATCCGTATATGCCGTTTATTACGGAAGAAATCTTCACAACATTACAGTCAGAAGAAGAATCCATTATGATTTCAAAGTGGCCTGAGTTTAAGGAGGAGTGGAATTTTGCGGCGGATGAGCTGGCAGTAGATACCATTAAGGATGCAGTACGTGGTATCCGTACCCTTCGTAAGGAAATGAATGTACCAAACAGCAAGAAGGCAACCGTTTTTGTAGTATCTGAAAAAGAACCGGTACGTAAGATTTTTGAAGATGCAAAGGTATTCTTTGCAACCTTAGGCTTTGCATCTGAGGTTCTGGTTCAGGCTGACAAGGCAGGAATTGCAGATGATGCCGTTTCTACCGTAATTCAGGATGCGGTTGTTTATATGCCGTTTGCCGATTTGGTGGATGTAGAAAAAGAAATGGAGCGTCTTGTAAAAGAGCAGAAGCGTTTAGAGGGTGAGATTAAGCGTTGTACCGGAATGTTAAATAATCCGAGGTTTGTGGATAAGGCACCGCAGGCAAAGGTTGACGAGGAGAAGGCAAAGCTTGAAAAATATCAGGGTATGCTTGCAACCGTAAATGAACGTCTGGCACAGCTAAATAAATAATATGCAGATGAAAAAAGATACATCCGAAGAGGCTTTAGCAGGCAGTCTGAAAATGGCTGCCTCGGAAGCTGCTGAATGGAAACAAAAAAGTAATGTAGGTGATATAGAGGCATGGGATTACAGTAAGGAGGATACTCCTTATTATGTGACCTCTGCAAAAAGCAAGCTGGTACGAGAAGCAAAAGAAAACCGGCAGATAACACCTTCGGAGGTCGTTTTAAAGATTTTTCATGTTTTGGTTTATCTGGCGTTAATCGGTGAAATGATTGCCCTTGCATTTATTTGTATTCAGAATCAGTCATTGATCTTATACAATCTGTCTGATCTGAAATGGATATGGATTGGCGTGGCAGGGGTTTTGCTGTTAGATTCCGTCCTTGTGAATTTGCTTTTTGAAATGCATCCGGGTTTGTGTGTTGTGGCGGTTGTACTTCCGTTTTTGTATCCTGCGTTACGAAGCAATTGTGTGGGAGGCAAACACGGAATCGGAACCCTTACCTCTTTTGTATATTTTCTAAGTCTGTGTTTTACTCTTGGCTGTGTCTGGACAGCCTATGTAAATTACGGAAATCTGCTGACCATGGAAGACCGTACTCTGCAAAGCCGGATTGTAAATGCCCTTGATATGCAGTTGGGGAATGGGAAGAATCTTGGAGAGTTTCTCAAAAAGAAAATGGATGATGAAAAGATATCCTTTCAGGAGAATTATTCCGGTTCCTATCTTCGTGTAGAGGGAAAAGGTGAGGTTTATTTGCAGGATGATGGTTTTGTAACCCGTATGACAAAGGATGTCCCTACCGTCTTACTGTTTCAGATTGTGGATGGAAGAACCCTGAAGCTTTCCGAAGTAACCATAAGGGATGAGGAACTGACAGAGGCTGGTGTAAAAAATTACTGGGAGTGGGTTACAAAGTATTAACAAATATTGATTGCCGGTTATTGACAGACCGGCAATTTTTTTATATAATTCGCTTTATGAAGTTAAAGCGTCGCAACTTAAAAGCGTTAAATGCAAAAATTGCTTCGCAATTACAGAACTAAAATTAAGTAGTTGATTGCGAAACGCTCAGTAACCTATATTGTTTTGTGTAAATTAAATAATATATATAAGCAGGCTCTTGTAGCACACCGGTACTTAACGAGGGAAAGCGTCAGCGCATCCCAAGTTTAGTACCGCTGTGTGCGGATGAAGCGCAAGCGTGCCTGCGTTATATATATTAAATTTACACAAACTATAAAGAGAAAAAGCGTTTCGCAAATATCTAACTAAAATTAAGTGTTAAGAGGAGAGAGAAATGGAAACTTCAGGAATTATTTTATGTGTTGTTTTGCTGGTTATTTTCTTTTCTGTGATGATTGGAGTTGGAATCTACACAAGAAAGAATGCAACCGATGTTAATGGATTTGTATTGGGAGGACGTTCGGTTGGTCCGTGGTTAACTGCCTTTGCCTTTGGTACATCTTATTTTTCAGCGGTTATTTTTGTAGGCTATGCAGGACAGTTTGGCTGGAATTTTGGTATGTCTGCAACCTGGGCAGGTCTTGGAAATGCCTTTATCGGTTCGTTATTGGCATGGAATGTTTTGGGACGTAGAACAAGGGTAATGACCCAGCAGCTTGATGCAAAAACAATGCCGGATTTCTTTGGAAAAAGATTTCTGTCTACCCCACTTAAGGTAGCGGCATCGGTTATCGTATTCATATTCCTGATTCCTTATACAGCATCTTTATACAATGGATTATCCAGTCTGTTTGGAATTGCCTTTTCCATTCCTTATTGGGTTATTATTGTAGGAATGGCTGTACTTACCGGTTTTTATGTAATTTTTGGTGGATATATGGCTACAGCCATTAATGATTTTATTCAGGGAATCATTATGTTATTTGGTATTTGTGCAGTAATTGGTGCGGTGCTTCATAATAACGGAGGTTTGTTGGTGGCAACGAAAGCATTGGCTTCCGTTGAAGGAGACGCAGGATGGCAGGGTGCTTATTCTTCCTTCTTCGGTCCGGATCCTTTGGCACTGTTATTTGTTGTTATTTTAACTTCTCTCGGTACATGGGGACTTCCACAGATGGTAGGTAAGTTCTATGCGATTAAGAGTGAAAATGATATTAAAAAGGGAACCATCATATCCACTATTTTTGCAATTGTTGTAGCCGGAGGCTGTTATTTCTTAGGCGGTTTCGGACGTCTTTACGATGTGGTACTTAACAAATCAACAGGAAAGCCATTGTTTGATACAATCGTTCCCACAATGCTTTCTACATTGCCATCGGTAATTATTGCCATCGTAATTGTGCTTGTGTTGTCTGCTTCTATGTCAACCCTTTCTTCTCTGGTTTTGACCTCTAGTTCAACCTTTACCCTGGATGTGATCAAACCGGCTGCAAAGAAGGAAATCACAGATAAGCAGCAGGTTACGATTATGAGAGTATTTATCGTATTCTTTATATTTGTTTCAGCAGTAATCGCTATTATTAAGGATGCACATCCGGAGGTTACATTTATTGCCCAGATGATGGGTGTTTCCTGGGGTGCATTGGCAGGTGCATTTTTGGCACCGTTTTTGTATGGATTATACTGGAAGGGTGTAACAAAAGCAGCAACAGCCCTATGCTTTATCTGGGGTTGCGGAATTGCTGTTGTCCAGATGATAATTACACTTGGCGGAGTGGATACTTCAGGCTGGGGAACCGTGCTTTCTTACATCTTCCGTTCTTCTATTAATTCCGGTGTGGTTGCTATGGTCGGTGGATTGATTATTGTTCCGATTATCAGTCTGTTTACGAAAAAAATGGATGGAAGCTATGTAGACGGAATCTTCTCATGTTATGACCAGACGGTAACGGTTCATAAAACAAAGTCCTTAGAGGAGTAAGAGCTTTCGGACTATCTGAAAATCAAATGATTAGATTGTAACATAAAATCCCCCTTAAGCAAGGTCAGGTTTTGCCCTGCCTGTCTAAGGGGGATTTGTAATATGCAAATACAGGGGCATAAAAAACAGTTTCGAAAATATAATAATTGTGGTATGATAAAAAACGTGAGCGATAAATAAAGGAGTTTTTTTATGTTTAAAAAATATTTGATTGTGTTTTTCATATCCATGGTACCTTTGATAGAGCTTCGAGGTGCTATACCTGTGGCATTATCTCCGGCGGACATGACATTTTTTAAGGTATTTCAGGGCATGGGGCTTCCCCTTGTTCCGGCATATATTACTTGTATTATAGGGAATATGGTTCCGGTTCCTTTTATTTTTCTGTTCGCCAGAAGAGTTTTAGAATGGGGTGCAGGAAAACCGGTAATCGGTAAATTTTTTACATGGTGTCTTGAAAAGGGACATAAAGGCGGCGAGAAATTGCAGTCAACAGCAGGAAGAGGTCTGTTTGTTGCATTGTTACTGTTTGTGGGAATTCCTCTTCCGGGAACCGGTGCATGGACGGGAACTCTGGCTGCAAGTATTTTGGATATGGATTTTAAATCCAGCGTAACCGCGGTGTTGTTGGGTGTCCTGCTTGCCGGAATCATTATGGGTCTTGTCAGTGCAGGATTATTTGCCGGTTTGGGTGCGCTTTGATGGTCTGTCGTAGGTAATATTATTTCAAAAAATATGGATGCTTTACTGCATATATAGAAATCAGAAAAGGAGGCATGAAGAATGATTAAGATTTATCGTACAGAAAATGGAAAAATTGGAGAAGAGCATGCCTTTGATCCCGGTTCGTGGATTCAGCTCACGGATCCCAGCTCCGATGAGATTGAGTTGATTTCAAAACGATTCGAAATTGATATTGCCGATGTTCGTGCCGCTATGGATGCGGATGAAAGTTCCCGTGTGGAGATAGAAGATGATTATACACTGATCCTGATTGATATTCCGGTAGTTGAGATTCGTAATGACCAGAAAGCATATACGGCGATTCCTTTGGGTATTTTGTTGTTAGATGATTTTTTGATTACAATTTGTGCAGAAGAGACACCGGTACTTCAGTATTTTGTTAATTCTACGGTTCGGGAGTTCAGTACCAAAAAACAGATGCGTTTTATTTATCAGATTCTGTACCGTGCCTGTATGTGTTACCAGTTGTATCTGCGTACCATTGACAGCAAGCGGACAGAGATAGAGGAAAGAGCACAGGATGACATGAAGGAAGCGGATTTGGTTACGCTTCATGAATTAGAGTCCAATCTTGTATATTTTGCGACTTCATTACGTGCAAATGGGGCGGTCATTGATCGTCTTTCCCGATATAGCAGAGTGCGGCAGTTCCCGGAGGACAAGGACTTATTAGATGATGTCAAGGTGGAGAATGGACAGGCGATAGAGATGACATTTATTTATCGTGATATCATTCATGGTACCAGAGAGCTGCTATCGAATATTATTGATATCCGGTTGAATAACGTTATGAAATATCTTGCGGCGATTACCATTGTTATGGCGATTCCCAACATTGTTTCCGGTTTTTATGGTATGAATGTGAATTCTAACTGGGTGCCTCTTTATAACACACCATTGGGATTTGGAATTATTGTTTTCCTGACTGTCATCGTATGTATTGTGGTACTTGCAGTGCTTAGAAAAAAGAAATTCTTATAAAAAGAAAGCCTCGCCTTTTTGCGGCGGGGCTTTCTTGCTGTCAAAATCAAATAATTATGTTGATTAGCACTTCTCAGGTTCCGGATAGTCAACACCCTGAGTATCAACTGTCATAGAAGCAATCTTTTGCTCTTCTAATGGCTTGTCATAATAATCTGTCTGAACACAGGCAATCTTATCAACGATATCAAGTCCCTCGATTACCTTTCCGAATGCAGCATATTCTCCGTCTAAATGTGGAGAAGTTTTGTGCATGATAAAAATCTGTGAACCCGCAGAGTTTGGCATCATGGAACGAGCCATAGAAAGAACTCCCGGTGTATGCTTTAAGTTGTTTTCAAATCCGTTGTTGGAAAATTCTCCTCTGATGCTGTAACCCGGACCACCCATGCCGGTTCCTTCCGGACATCCGCCCTGAATCATAAAGCCTTTGATTACACGGTGGAAGATCAATCCGTCATAAAATCCCTTCTTTACAAGGGAAATAAAGTTATTTACTGTATTTGGTGCGATGTCAGGATACAACTCTGCCTTCATTACATCACCGTTTTCCATTGTGATCGTTACGATTGGATTTGCCATAATAATCTCCTTTTCTATATTTAAAATACAAACCGGTAATTGCGAAACGCTTTTTCCCTTTTCGATTTGTGCAAATTGAATATGGATATATCGCAGGCACGCTTGCGCTTCATCCGCACACAGCGGTACTAAACTCGGAATGCGCTAACGCTTTTCCTCGTTAAGTACCGGTGTGCTACAAGAGCCTGCTTATATATCATATTAAATTTTGCACAATTGATATGGTTTGTCGGGCGTTTCGCAGTGACCAACTTAAAATATAAAAATTATTTTAACATTATAAGGGGGTGGTTGCAAGTTTGAAATAGGGGGGGCTTCATACATAATTCATAATAGTTCATAAAAATTTAATGATATTTTATGGTTATTTAATTGAAATAAGTATTGCAATTTTGTAAAATGTGTATAGAGAGCTCTTAAAAATCTTATCAATTCTTGTCTAATTTACTTGCGTATCCCCTTGGAATCAACTATAATGTTAGTAAGTGTGTTTTATACGAGCGAAAGTATAGATGTAAAGGGGTGTTATGAATGAAAAAAGTAAGTTTCAGATTAAGAAATTTTGATAAAGAACAGTTTCTTACATATAACATTGATAACGAAGCTGATTTAGATGAAGATGTACTTAACTTTTTAGAGGACGAGGAACCGGAAGGGATTGTTCCTGTTATTTTTGATGACAGTGAGGAAGAGTATGATACATTTTCCTATGATATAACAGATAAGATTCATCTGGCTGATCTGTCGAATCAGGAAGTGAATGCAGAGATGGTTCTTATGGTAATGCGTGGCATTGTGATTTCATTAACGAATATGGCAGAATACCGTATTCCGCTTTCCTATCTTGTCTTGCATCGGAATTATGTTTATATCGATTCTGATTACAAGGTAGAGTTTATTTGTATTCCGCTAGAGGATATGGATGAAGACGCGGATATTGCAGGATTCTTAAGAGGTGTTGTTTCTAACATTCGGTTTGACGGCTCGGAGAACGGAGATTACGTTGCGAAGCTGTTAACCTGCATTAATAATGCAGCTACATTCAAGTTACACAATCTGTTGGATTTGATTGAAGAGCTGATGGACGATTATGGAATTGCAATTCCGGATGATAATGAGACCGGTATCTATGTTGACTATCAGGAGGTAGAGGAATTAGAGGAAGCAGCAGCCGTGGAAGAGAATGAAGAAGAGGAAGCTGTGTTGGATGAGACTACTGTTTTGTCTGAAGGAGATGCTGACACAAAGAAAGCTGATACGGATGAAGCAGAGTCGGAGGAATCGGATACAGAGGAATCAGATACAGAAGAAACCTCTGATGTGCCGGAGGAAGAATCAGTATCTGAAGAGGAGTCGGAAGAAGAAGGAGATATCCCGGAAGAGCCTGTTTCTGAAGAAATTGAGCAGCCGGAAGAGATTTCTTCGGATGAGGAAGAAGCTCTGGCAGATATAGATGATGGACAAGGTGTAGCAAAAGAGACCCTGAATGAAGCAAAGGAATTAATTGACAGAATTAAACAACAGGTGTTGGAAGAGAAGGAGAACAAGAAGGCTCAAAAAGAAGCGGAGAAGGAAGCCGTTGCAGAAGAGGACGATTCGAATCTACGAACTAAGAACGTAACCGGAGTTGTGATTCATGATGAATTAGATGACTATCTTGCAGAAAAAGAGCTGGAGGAAATGAGAGCGAATCGAGATGAAGCCGGCATTAAGATGAAAAAGAACATTAAGGTTAACAGAGCCAGCATCGTTAATACGATGGAAGAACAGGCTGCGGCAGCAGAGGAAGAACACTCTGCGGAAGAGGAAGAGGATGTTAGCGGTTCTATCTTAAGCCAGACCATTGGTGCCACCGGAATTTTAAGGGGGGCAGGAGCTGTTCCGAAAGCGAATCCTTATCTGATCCGTGTGAATACCGGAGAACGGGTAATGATTACAAAGCAGACCTTCAAAATTGGAAAGGCCAGCATGGGTGTTGACTACACAGTAAAGGGCAATGGCGCGGTAAGTCGTGTACATGCAGTTATTACAAATAAAGATGATGTATATTACATCAAGGACAACAAGTCTACAAATCATACTTATGTGAATGGTAAGATTGTAGATGAGGGAAGAGAAGAGTTATTAACCCATGACAGCAAGATTATGTTAGGTGATGAAGAATTTATTTTCAAACTTAGATAATATTTATGAAGAACGGGTTCCTGATGTAGGAATCCGTTTTTTCTATAAAAGAGGCTGTTATGAGGGATGGTGCAGATTGTGTGTCGGGCAAATTCATTTGCCTAATGTTAAGGAAATATTCCGGATAATAGGAGCATTTGTATGGAGGCGTTTATATCTTATGGAACAAGCAAAGGAAGAGTGAAACGTGTGAATCAGGATTCCTTTGGGGTAAAGGTTGTAAATTCTCCCAGAGGGAAGGTAGCATTTGCAGTTATATGTGATGGTATGGGAGGCCTGGAGCACGGTGAATTAGCCAGTAAAGAAGTGGTGATAGCATTTAATAACTGGTTTTCCCAGGATTTTGCCCGAATGGTATTTGAGGATTCTTTTCAACCGGAGCTGTTGTTTGAACAGTGGACGAATATAATCGAAAACATGAATTCCCGCATAGGAGAGTATGCAGACCGTCATGGTATGATGATGGGAACTACATTGTCTGTTGTTTTGATTTATCGGAACCAATACTATATTGGACATGTAGGTGACAGTCGTATTTACAAACTGGATCATGAACTGTATCAGGTAACACAGGATCATTCCGTCGTTGCTCAGGAAGTGCGTATGGGACGGATGACAGAGGAAGAAGCAAAGCTGGATCCGAGAAGAAGTGTTTTGTTACAGTGTATTGGAGCATCTTCTGTTATTGAGCCCCAATTTGAGGTGGGACCGATTGTGGAAGATACGGTTTTTGTGTTGTGTTCCGATGGCTTTGTTCATTTTATCGAAGGGGAAGAACTGAAGGAGGCATTTTCTCCGGGAAAGATCGAGAACAAGGAACAGGGAAATCAAATCTGCGAGGATTGGATTCAAAAGGTTATCGCAAGAGGCGAGCGGGATAATATTACAGTTGTGTCTGTTGTTGTGACAGAATAAAAGGGGAGACGCATATGACTAGAGTTGGCACTGTAATAGGTGGCAAATATGAAATATTAAAAAAAATAGGGCAAGGCGGAATGTCTATTGTCTATCTGGCAATGGATACCCATCTGAATAAGCAGTGGGCTGTGAAAGAGATTAAGAAAAGCAAGAAGCAGGATACACGGACTCTGCTGAAAAGCTTACAGAGAGAGGCTAACATTTTAAAGATGGTGGATCATCCGGTTCTTCCAAGAATTGTAGATATTATTAATTATCAGGGTACGGTCTTTGTCGTAATGGACTACATTGAAGGAAGACCCATGAGTGAGATTTTAAAGTTAGAAGGAGCTCAGCCTCAGGAAAAGGTAATTGAATGGGCGAAGGATTTGTGCAGTGCTCTGGATTACCTGCATTCTTTGAATCCACCTATTATATATAGAGATATGAAGCCGTCTAATATCATGTTAAAGCCGGATGGAAAAGTAAAGCTGATTGATTTTGGAACGGCAAAAGAGTTTGATGTAGAAAGTATTGCAGATACCACTGCATTAGGTACCAGAGGATATGCGGCACCGGAACAGTTTGGTGATGCAAAGGGCCGGGGGATTTATAAAACGGATGCCAGAACAGATATCTATAGTCTGGGTGCAACCCTATATCATATTGTTACAGGTAAGAATCCCAGTGAGCCCCCTTATGTTATGAAGCCGATTCGGGAGTGGAATCCATTACTTTCAAACGGATTGGAAAAAATCATTCTAAAATGTACAAGACCGAATCCAGAGGATCGATACCAGAATTGTGCAGAGCTGCAATATGATTTGGAGCATTATGAAGAACTGGATGATGCTTTTCGTCGGGAATGTAAGAAAAAAATTCGAGGCTTTTTCGTTTGTCTTGCACTTATGCTTTGTTCCATCGGCGTTACAGTTACAGGATATCTTGGTAATGAAAGAGAAAAGAAGCAGGATTACGAGAATCTGATGAATGAAGGATTCCGGGAAACGGTACAGGGTAATTATGAGAATGCAGTTGATATTTATACGACAGCCATTACAGATGTGGATGGCACAAGAGATACGGCATATTTGGAATTGCTAAGTCTTTATATTAACTATCTGGATGAACCGGAAACCGGACTAAGCCGCGTAACCTACTACATGGAGCAGGAATATGACCATATTAATGAAAATCAGAATGTATTGTTTCATGTTGCCATGGATTATTTTGATGTGATGAAGGACTACAAATCCAGTGCATATTATTTCAATATGTTAGATACAAAGGAACATCCGGAGGCGGTGTATTACAGTTCTATTGCCCTTGCCATGGGGGAATTGAATGCAGATTATGATTCCATGCTGGTTGATTTGAAATCCTTCGAAAATACGATTGATGAGTCTAATATTTCCATTAATAAGCTGATGAACTATCGATTGTTATGTATTGTATATGCCAGAACTCTGCCTCAAATGGATGTGGCACCGGAAAGTCTGATCCGGGTGGCAAACAAGGGGTTGAATGCATTGGATGAGTATGATGATAACAGTGTAAAGGCGGAATATTATACGATTTATAACCAGTATCTGGCACAGGCGTACGAATATCTTGGTGATGAGGAAATTGATATGAATCCTGGACAGGCACAGGAATATTATTATCAGGCATTGGATTGCTGTGATTTCATTCTTGGCATGGTATCTAAGGATGAGGATTCCACATTGGTAAGTATTACGGATTCTAAGCTTAGAGAAGCAAAATACTGTCAGAAGGCGAGAATTTATGAGTCCCTTGGACAGTATGATAAGGCGGTAGAGGTTTACGAAAGTGGGAAAGAGGAATTTAAAACAACAAGTATCGATTTGTATACAGGATATTTGTCCCTGCTTTGTAAGATTGAAGAGCTAAAGACAACAGATGTAGAATTGTGGGATTATACCCGTTTGCATGCATTATATACAGAGGGAAATCGTGTGGTTGGAATATCCGGCGACTATCGCTGGAAGCAGCTTACGCAAAAACTGACTCCTTTGTTTGAGAAGAGGGGAGGTTGACGAGTATGTATCAGATTATGTTCTACGTTGGTCTGGTTTGCACCTTCGTTTTTCTGATTGCATCTGTAATTTTGTTTATTAAAAATGATGTTCGTAAAAAAATCGGTGATCTGACAGGTGCAAATGCCAGAAAAGAAATTAAAAAATTAAATGAGGAAATGCAAAGTAATCAGGAGCGAATGGAAGCCCTTTCCGATCATAACAATAAGATTAACTTTCAGATTACGGAGGATGCACCGGAGACGGAAAAGCCTCAAAAGAAAAAACGCTTTTCGGCAAAGAAAACAGTGTCAAAGCAGGATGAGGCGACAGACTTGTTACTGCAGGATGAGAAAACCGATCTTTTGGCAGAAGATGAAGTTACATCCCGGTTATCGGCAGATGAGGCTACGGATGTTTTGAATCGTGACGAGGCTGCAGATGTTCTTTCAGAAGAAAGGGTTACAGATGTTTTGGTACAGGATGCCCTTAGCCATTATGAAGAAGATGCTACGGATGTTCTGATGCAGGAGAGCACCGATATCCTTTATGGGGAAGATGCTACGGATGTTCTGATGCAGGAGAGCACTGATATCCTTTATGGGGAAGATGCTACGGATGTTCTGATGCAGGAGAGTACGGATGTCCTTTATGGAGAGGATGCTACCGATGTTCTGACAGATGAGGCAACTGCCGTGTTGACGGAGACGCTTGTTTCTAATGTCGAAACAGAACTCTTGTATGAAGAGATTAAGATTTCAGAAGGTGCTTTTGACAGCATATTAAATGGCGCAACCGATCCGGATGCAGTAACAGAGGAAGCTTCAACTCAGAATAATGTCTTTGAAATTGAAGAGGATGTTACGGTTGTTCATACGGATGATTCAATTTAGGAAAGGATGGAAGAACGGATACATGAAATTAAAAAAAGTATTAGCATATATCATGGTATTTTTCTTAATATTGAATTTATTTTCCGGCGTATGTGAAGGTTCTTCCGTTCAGGCAGCAGGAGAATCCGGAGTCTTGGTGCAGCTGCAGGTGGTTCCTTGTGAAGATGAGTCCGGAAGGAATAAACTGCAGGTTATCTATTCTGCAACCGGATATAAAGAGGGTCAGGATGTTATGGTAGAAAGAACCATATACCGGGACGATCAGGTTGTGAACAGTGATACGCTATCCTTTACCGCTCCGGCTTTTACGGAGGAGTTTTTGGAGGATGGGGATTATCGTATTGAATACCGGCTGCAGGGTAGTCAGGAGGCTCCCCTTACTGCAAGCCGGCTGTTAGATAATGAAAGTCCTGTTATTTCTGTAACAGAGAATGAAGATGATTCTTTGGATGTGATGATAACCGATAACTATCTGGATGATACCTGTTGTAAGATAACCTATACAAGAACGTATTTTTCCGGGATGGACATAGAAACAAAAAACGGAAGTATTGCGTTGTCCCTGCAACAGGGAGAGGGTCAATATGCAGGACATATTGACTTGCAGGACCTGTTTAAGAATCAGCTTGGTGAGGGTGTTTACTCGGATTTGATTCTGGAAGCACAGGATCGGGCAGGCAACAAAGCTGCAACACAGGTATCCCTTACCGTTGTGGTTGATGAGTCTGATCCGGTCATTGGGGTAGAGGTAGTGGATGAGAATGACAATCCGCTGTCTGCTGTGGGAACAGAGGACGGAGTAGAATATTATAATGCTAAAAGCCGGAAGCTTGTGGTTCGAATTGCGGATTTACAGTTGGCGGAGCCGGATGTTAAGCTTTGGAAAAACGGAACGGTTTCTGTCAGCCCCCAGGTTAATTCCTCCCTTGCAGATAATCCATATCGGAAGGAGCTGGTATTTCCTTTTGATACAGATGCGTACTATACATTGAATATAACGGCTGAAGATAACAGTGAGCCGGTTCATAGCGTTGGGATTTTGAAAAACTATATCAGGGACGCTCAAAAACCGATATTTCGATTTTCCCGGGGAATATTGTCTTACCGGGATGGTGGTTTGATTCCGGCATCCGTACGGGAGGATGGAAGGGACATTTGTTACTTAAACCGCCCGGCAAGGGTGTCCTTTGATGTTGAGGAGTTAAATTATAATACGGCAGAGATTTCCATTGTTGAGAATGATAATCCGGCAGCTTCTTATCCGAGACGGATGGGTGATAATCCGGAAACCTTTACTAGTGATTACAGTGATAACGGTTTCTATGAGGTGTATGCAACAGCTACAGACAAGGCCGGCAATCATGCAGAAAGCAATCCGTTATATTTTGTTATTGATGATAAGAAACCGGAGATTTCCATTACAGGAATTAATCAGGGAGAACTGACCGGAAATCCGGTAACCTTAATCTTTGATGCGAAGGACAATTATCACAATTTTTCTTCTTATCGGATTCTTGTTACAAGGGAGAATTATTATGGTATCGGTTCTACCCGTACCTATACCTTTTCACAAGATGAATGGGAGAGTCTTCCGGGTAATGAAGTAAGAAAGGAATTGCTGTTGAAGGAAGAAGGGAACTATAAGGTAACCTTTGATGCTACGGATAAAGCCGGCAACAATTCTTCAAAGGAATTATCTTTTTCCATTGACCGTACTGCTCCGGAAATTCTGAATCTTACTTATTCCGATGTATCAGGAGCAATTCTGCCAAGATATAACATCATATTCAGTAACCATGTAATCGCGTTGGAATTTGATGTTGTGGATACCGTAACCGGCGTGGATGAACGGGGGGTTTATGTGACGCTGGGTACGGCAGATGACAGAGATGAGAATACGCCGATTTATATTGCACATCGAATGATCGGAAATCATTTTGTGACATATATACCTACAGATGTTAATTTATCAGAGTTTGATAGTGCGGTTACGGTTTGGGCAAATGATAGGATTCCCAATGAAAGTCATATAACCTCGAATCATATTATTTATACTACAGATTATGCGAAGATTAAAATGACCTGTGATGTAGATTATAATGTATGGACGAATCAGGATGTTACTTTCCATACACAGATACAAGATAAAAAAGCCGGACTTCGTCAGATTATCTACAGAGTCAACGGAAAAATAGTAAAGCAGATAGATTTTAACAAACTGACTTATGAATATGAAGGAGATGTTACCGCCTCGGAAAGTGCGGAGGTGGTGACCGGATATCCGGTGGAGGTAGAGGTTACAAATAACTGTGGAACGACAAGGACGGTTGCAAGACAGGTTTATATTGATAAGATCGCACCGGTTGTAACGTTATCGGGAGTAACCGATGGTACACATTATCCAACGGATGTAAGTTTTTCTACAGCGGTTTCAGATGTTTCTTATATTAATACCGTAACGCAATACGTGATTAAGAAAACCTACGAAGGCAGAGAAGAGCAGATTGCGGTGGCACCATTCTACTCAACAGATTATGAATCTCATAATACACTTACCATGGTAGCGGAGGGAAGCTATGAGATTTATGGAGTTACAAAGGATAGTGCCGGTAACACAACGACTTCTAACCATTTAACCTTTGTTATAGATAAGACGGCACCCCGGTTACAGATTACAGGAATTTCAGATGGGGCAATATCCGGTCAGGCGGTTTCCCTTTCCTTCCTCTGTGAGGAGACATATTATGATACCAATACGGTAACCATAAAGGTAGAACGTAAACTGGATTCCGGTGTAGATGAATATAACATTACGGGATTTCCGAATACAGCAAAGGAATCGGTTTTGTCTCATACCTTCTCGGAGGATGGAAGCTATACGGTAACCATGTCTGCGGTGGATAAGGCGACAAATGAAGCTGAGGTTCAGAAAATTTCCTTTACGGTTGACCAAACAAAACCGGAGGTCTTTATAGAAGGAACAACAAATTATCAGATCTGGAATCGTGCACCGATGATATCCTTTGTGGTGGAAGAGTCTTACTTTGAGACAAATCAGGTCAGTATAACCGGAAGCAGACAGGATATTGATGGTAAGCTCCACGAAATTGAAATAAAGGATTTTGCCAGCTCAGGAAAGCGAAGTCAGTTAAATCGTATATTTGACGAGGATGGAATTTACCATCTCACATTAACCTCAAAAGATGAAGCCGGCAATATGAGTCAACAGGAAGTGAATTTTATTCTGGATACGACTCCTCCGGAAATTTATCAGGTGGATCAATATAAGAATGGATATTTTCGGGAATTTTGCCTGGCGGACAATATAGAACAGCTTTTCCGTGATCTGACGGTTATTTCTTATCGGATTTTATTAAACGGAGTAGAATATAATGGCTTGGATAAGATTACAGCGGAAGGAAAATACAGTCTGTATGTGGAAGTAACCGATGAAGCGGGTCATACCTCTAAGGATGAGGCGGAATTTATTATTGACCATACAGCACCTAAGATTATCTTTGCCGGAATCAAGGAAGGGCAAATGGTTTATGAACCGGGAGTTATAACAATTTCCCTGACCAATACGGATGATGAGATTACAAGTATCCGGTTAAACGGAAAGGAGCTTGATGCAAAGCAACGGATGATTCATTATGATGAACCGGGTTCGTATCAGATTAATGTACATTGTACAGACCCTGCGGGAAATGAAATTATGAGAAGCGTTTATTTTGTATATGTCAAACCGTCTTCTGTCAGGGTTATCGTAATTATATTGGGGCTTTTTGTCCTATGTGCAGGCGGATACATACTTCTTAGAAGAAGAAAAAAGACAGGTGAGAAATCCTAAGTTCTTATGAAAAGGGTAATGGTATAATAAAAGGTCTTTGAAAGAGACTGTATAATAATCGAAATGTAAAAAAGGAATGAGAAAAATGATAAAAGCAGTTGTATTTGATATGGACGGTGTTATTTTTGATTCGGAAAAACTATATCGGAAGCATTGGATGATTACCGGAAAAGAATACGGTATTCCGGAAGCAGAAATGGCAGAGCTTTGTAATTTGATAGCAGGAGCAACCAAAGACAAAAATGCTAAATTGATGAAGTCCCGTTATGGTGAGGATTTTGATTATGAATCCTTCCGGAATGCAACGATGACAAGAATGGATGCGGAAATTGCCAGGGATGGATTGGAGTTAAAACCGGGAGTGAAGGAGCTGTTCTCTTATTTGAAAGAAAAGGGTTATCTGATCGGACTGGCAACCTCTACCTGGGAGGAACGGGCAAAACCGAATCTGGAAGCAGCAGGAATATTAGAGTATTTTGATAAAATTGTGTATGGTGGAGTGGTTCCTCATGGAAAACCTGCACCGGATATTTATCTGAAAGCCTGCGAAGAGCTGAATGTATTGCCAAAAGAGGCAATCGGAGTAGAGGATTCCTATAATGGTGTGTATTCCTCTGCGGATGCAGGGTTATATACCATAATGGTTGTTGATCTGGTTCCGGCAACGGAGGAGCTTCGGAACAAAGCCTCAAAGGTGTATGATTCCCTCTTTGATGTGATTGATTTTCTGCAGGGGAATAAATAAACCGGATGATTCATATAATTCTCTATGACAATATTACATAGAGGAGTGACGATATGAGCATTGGTAGAAAATTTGGAACTGTAATAAAGGGATTGATGATCTCTTATGCAGTAACCGGTCTTTTATTGGGGATTCTGGCTTTTTTGGTATATCAGTTTCATTTGTCTGAAAGTATTACCAATCTGGTCATTATTGTAATTTATGTTGCGGTAACGTTTATTGGTGGGTTTGTTGTTGGAAAACAGGTAAAAGAACAAAAATTCCTATGGGGATTTTTGCTGGGATTTTTGTATATCCTGATTATTTCAGTTGTTGCAATTGCCCTGGGAAGTCTGCTTTCTGTGGCAAACGGAGCCAGCCTGACGACGGCAGCCTTATGTATAGGCGGAGGACTGTTAGGTGGAATGCTAAGTTAGTCGTTGACCTTAACAAAAGCATATGTTATACTGTTTGTCAAAGTGTGGAAGTGTGTAATCAGATGAGTTACAGACTTTTCGATAAGAAGCATTTATGAATACAAGAATGAGAGGTAGACCAATATGAAACATATTCAAACATTAACAGAGAAGACATTAAAGAGTACAATGGAAAAAGGTGGTTGCGGAGAGTGTCAGACATCATGTCAGTCTGCATGTAAGACATCTTGTACCGTTGGTAATCAGACCTGTGAGAACAAATAATATTTATTCCTGTAATATAACAAATCAGGAAAGGCACGTAAAGAGGGCTGCTTCCTTGGCTGTCCTCTTTCGTTGTGTTTTATGAGTTAACAAAGGGTCTGAATCAAAATCCTGATTTTTATAATGTATACCATGTGTATATAGTGGCATTAGAAGGAGTTAAAGTGATACATCAATATAAAAATAATGGCTATAACATTGTATTGGATGTGTGTAGCGGATCGGTACATGTAGTGGATGATCTGGTATATGATGTTATTGCCTTGTACGAACAAAACAGCATAGAAGAGATAATAAAACAGCTTCCTCAGTACAAAGAAGAAGAGATCAGGGAGGCCTGTGAAGAGATTGAAGAATTAAAACAGGCGGGTCAGCTTTTTACAGAGGATGTTTATAAAAATGCAATCATTGATTTCAAAAAACGGAAAACAGTAGTAAAGGCTTTGTGCCTGCATATTGCCCATGACTGTAATCTTGCCTGCAAATATTGTTTTGCCGGAGAAGGAGAATATCATGGTGACCGTTCCTTAATGAGCTTTGAAGTCGGAAAGAAAGCATTGGACTTTCTGATTGAGAATTCCGGCAACAGAGTGAATCTGGAGGTTGACTTTTTCGGTGGGGAACCTCTTATGAACTTCGATGTAGTAAAACAGCTGGTGGAATACGGAAGAAGTCAGGAAAAGCTTCATAATAAGAAGTTCCGTTTTACGTTGACTACAAATGGTGTTTTACTATCTGACGAGGTTATGGAATTTGCAAATAAAGAGATGGCGAATGTTGTCTTAAGTATAGATGGAAGAAAAGAGATTCATGATATGATGCGTCCGACCCGTAACGGAAAAGGAAGCTATGATATCATTATTGACAAGTTTAAGAAGATGGCGGAGCTTCGTAATCAGACGAATTATTATGTAAGGGGAACCTTCACACATTTTAATCCGGATTTCTCTAAGGATGTGCTTCATCTGGCAGATATGGGATTCAAACAGATTTCCATGGAGCCGGTGGTTGCTACCGAGGATGCGGAATATGCCATTCGGGAAGAAGACCTGCCACAGTTATTTGAAGAATATGATGCGTTGGCAAAAGAAATGGTCAAGAGAGAAAAAGATGGAAACGGCTTTAACTTTTTCCATTTTATGATAGATTTATCCGGAGGACCTTGCTTGTACAAGCGATTATCCGGTTGCGGTTCCGGAACAGAGTATCTTGCAGTTACACCGTGGGGAGACTTATATCCATGTCATCAATTTGTTGGTATGGAGGATTTCTGTTTGGGAAATGTTAATGACGGAATTCAAAAAACTGAAGTTGTGAATGAATTTAAGCTTTGTAATGTGTATGCCAAAGAAAAATGCCGTGACTGCTTTGCAAGATTTTATTGCAGTGGTGGCTGTGCCGCAAATTCCTATAATTTCCACGGTAATCTGTTAGATGCCTATGAGGTTGGTTGTGAATTGGAAAGAAAGCGTGTAGAGTGTGCCATTATGATAAAAGCTGCTTTAGCACAGTCAGTAGAAGAAGGAGAATAGGGAAATGAAGAAGACAAAAAGAAAGAGTATTATTACACTTTTGATATTCATCCTGTTGCTGGCATTAGGTACATATATTACTGTATTTGGTGTTGGTGAAGAATTGGTTGGTCGGGCAAAAAATATTATTTTAGGTTTGGATCTTGCCGGTGGTGTAAGTATTACTTACGAAGTTGAGGAAGAAAATCCAAGCGCCCAGGATATGGCAGATACGGTAGACCGTTTGCAACAGCGTGCAGACATATACTCTACAGACAGTAATGTTTACAAAGAGGGTTCGAACCGTATTAATGTTGAGATTCCGGGAGCTGATGATGCAACTGCTATCCTTGAGGATATGGGTAAGCCGGGTGCATTGGAGTTTATGGATGAGACAAATTATCAGTTATTTGAAGCAGGTAAGGAGTATGAAACCGTATTGACCGGTGCTGATGTAAAATCTGCATCTGCTGGAATTGATAATTCGGGAACTGTGAAAGATTATGTGGTTCAGTTGGCATTCACAACAGAAGGAACAAAGAAATTTGCGGATGCTACATCGGCTAATGTAGGAAAAAGAATTTATATCATTTACAACGGGGAGGTTTCTTCCGCTCCTGTTGTACAGACCGCGATTACCGGTGGTAATGCAGTAATTAATAATATGGAAAGTCAGGAAAGTGCAGAAAATCTTGCACAGACAATCCGTATCGGTGCGTTGCCGTTAACCTTAAAGGAGTTACGTTCTAATGTGGTAGGTGCCACCTTGGGACAGGATGCATTAAAGACATCCTTACAGGCCGGTGCAATTGGTATTGTACTTGTTGCAGTCATTATGATTGTTGTATATTTGCTGCCGGGTCTGATTTCTGTATTTGCTTTGTTGGCATATGTTGTTTTGATGTTGTTATGCTTGAATTTCTTTAATGCAAGTTTGACCCTGCCGGGTATTGCAGGTATTGTGTTATCAATCGGTATGGCGGTAGATGCTAACGTTATCATCTTCACCCGTATTAAGGAGGAGATTGGTGCAGGTGCATCTGTAAAAGCGGCAATAGATGCCGGCTTTAACAAAGCGACATCCGCTATTTTAGATAGTAATATTACAACCTTGATTGCAGCGGTTGTACTTTATCTTATGGGTACCGGTACGATTAAGGGATTTGCGTTAACACTGGGAATTGGTATTGCATTATCTATGTTTACAGCATTGTTTGTAACAAAGAATTTGATGAAAGCCTTGTTTAACTTAGGTCTTACCAATCCAAAGTTATATGGTACAAAGAAGGATGTAAAGGTTACCAATTACGTTAAGTTCAGTAAGGTTGCGTTTACCATTTCCATTATCGCAATTTTGGCCGGTTTGGTTGCACTTCCAATCTTTAAGAGCAAAACCGGATCTGCGTTAAATTATACTTTGGAATTTACCGGTGGTACCTCTATGACAGTAGGCTTTGACAAGGAATATGATCTGGAATCTGCTGAAAAAGAGATTTTACCTGTGATTTCCGATGCGTCCGGTATTTCTGATGCAGGAATACAGGTTCAGACAGTAAAAGGAACCAATGAAATCGTATTTAAGACCGCAGAGCTTTCTGTTGACAAACGTAATGCGGTAGAGGATGCACTTCGTACCAACTTTAATATTGACAAATTTGAGATTGAAAACATCAGTGGAACCATCAGTGGAGAGATGCAGAGAAATGCAATCGTGTCTGTTATGATTGCTACTATTTTAATGCTGATTTACATTGCCTTCCGGTTTAGTGATGTTAAGTTTGGTGGAGCTGCGGTTATTGCATTGTTACATGATGTATTGGTGGTATTTGCGATTTATTCCATCGGACGATTGTCTGTAGGTAATACCTTTATTGCATGTATGTTAACAATTGTAGGTTACTCTATTAATGCAACCATTATTATATTCGACCGTATCCGTGAGAATCTTGTAACCATGAAGGGAAAAGGAGAAACTTATGCAAATATTGTAAATGCATCTATTTCCCAGACTCTTACAAGAACGGTTTATTCGTCTTTGACAACGTTTGTAACGGTATTTGTTTTGTACATCATGGGAGTGTCTTCCATTAAGGAATTTGCTCTTACCTTGATGGCGGGTGTTGTTTGCGGTGCATATTCATCTGTTTGTATTACAGGTCCTCTTTGGTATCTGTTTAAGACAAAAGCAGGAAAGATAGAGAAGCCGAGTAAGAAAAAGTAGTTTATAAAAGGATGATATATAGGGACGTGGCGTTTTACCATGTCCCTATGTTGTTTGGGAGATGTTATATGGCGAATCAAAATTGGCTGATTAGAACAAAGCGGGGGGATTTTGACGAGTTATCCGGAAAATTTAATATAGATCCTGTAGTTGCAAGAATTTTGGTGAACAGAGACATTAAGGAGGAAGAGTTTTATAGCTTTTTACATCCGAGTCTGGAGGATTTACATGATCCGTATCTGATGGAGGATATGAATCAGGCAGTCCGTATTATATGCCATGACATTGAGGAGGGGCATAAGATAAGGATTGTATCGGATTATGATGTTGACGGCGTTATGTCAAACTATGTCTTATATAAGGGCTTTCAAAGAATCGGAGCCACTGTGGATTACCGGATTCCTCATCGGGTAAAGGATGGATACGGCATCAACGAGGACATTATCATGTCTGCTTATGAGGATGGGATTCATACGATTGTAACCTGCGATAACGGGATTTCCGCAAATGCAGCTCTTGCAAAGGCAAAAGAGCTGGGGATTACAGTGGTTGTCACGGATCATCACGATATTCCCACAATGATGGATGGAGAGAACAAAAGATATATTCTGCCACCGGCAGATGCCATTTTGAATCCGAAAAAAGAGACATGCTCTTATCCATTTAAAGATTTGTGCGGAGCCGGTGTTGCATTAAAGCTGATAGAGGCACTTTATATCAAGAGAGAGATTCCCCATGATGAAATATTCCAGTTTTTGGAATTTGTTGCTATGGCAACTATTTGCGATGTAGTTTCTCTGGTCAACGAAAATCGTATTTTTGTTACATTTGGATTAGAACAGTTGAATCATACAGAAAACAAGGGCTTGCGGGCACTCATAGGAGCAAATGAGTTATCGGATATTACAATCGATGCCCATCATGTTGGTTTTCGTCTCGGCCCGTGTATTAATGCATCCGGCAGATTGGAAAGTGCAATGGAAGCATTGGATTTGCTGTTGGAAGAGGATGTCAGTGTTGCCATTGATAAGGCAAACCGAATTTATGAATTGAATCAGGAACGCAGACAGCTGACGGAAGAAGGAACGGAGCGGGGAATGTTACTGGCACAGGAGCTGCAGAATCCGAAGGTATATGTGATTTATATTAAAGATTGCCATGAAAGTCTTGCGGGAATTATTGCAGGACGGCTAAGGGAAGTGTACAACCATCCGGTATTTGTACTGGTGGATAGTGATGTGCCGGGTATCTTAAAGGGTTCCGGAAGATCCATAGAGGGGTATCATATGTATGAGGCATTGCTGCAATGCAGAGATTTGCTGCTCCATTTTGGAGGGCATGAGATGGCAGCAGGTTTTTCGATGAATGAGATACAGTTAGAAGCCTTTCGTACCCGTTTGAATGAAAATTGTAAGCTGGAGGAAAAAGCCTTTTGGAAAACCGTCAGAATCGATGTGCCAATGCCGATTTCCTACGTGAGAGAGGATTTAGTTGAGCAGATTGACAATCTGGCTCCTTTTGGAAAAGGGAATGAAAAACCATTATTCGCCCAGAAGAATCTGAATGTCCGATCCCTTCGTATTTTGGGAAAGGAACAAAATGTAGCGAAGCTGGTATTGGAGGATTCGACAGGAGTAGCACAGGAGGCTGTTTATTTTGATGCACCTGAATTAAGAGATAATCTGACCCAGTGGTTTGGTCAGGAAGAGTTTGATAAGCTGCTTCATGGCTGGCTGAATAACGTATGTCTGAATGTGGTTTATTATCCATCTGTGAATGAGTATAACGGAACCAGAACGATACAGCTTTTGGTAAAGAATTATTCTATGGCGGCTGTCAGAGAGGTGCTGTAAAGGAAACCGTCTCGCTGTGGAATGGAATCCCCTGTTTTATGTTGAAAATCATAACAATATTTTCAAAAATAGACTATCGTTTTCCGACAGTTTATACAAAATTCTTGTGATAAAACAATTTCGTGGTTACAGAAAGATAAAGTTAGGCTATACTACTAATTATATACATGTGAAAAAGAAGGTGATTATATGGCTGGAATCATAAATATGGAAAAGGAACTCTCTACACCAAAGGATTTTACACCACCTGAGGAGTTGTATAAGACTTTGATTGATAAAGTATTGGAATATCATCCTAACACCGATATTTCTATGATTGAAAAGGCGTACCATATTGCAGATAAAGCTCATGAGGGACAGCTGCGTAAATCCGGGGAGCCATATATTATGCATCCGTTATGTGTTGCTATTATTTTAGCAGAACTGGAATTGGATAAAGAAACAATCGTTGCAGGTATTTTACATGATGTAATTGAAGATACGGTTATGACAAATGAGGAGATTGAAAAAGAATTTTCTCCCGAAATTTTGTTGCTTGTAGATGGTGTTACAAAATTAACCCAGTTAAATTTTCAGGCAGATAAGTTAGAGATGCAGGCAGAGAACCTTCGAAAAATGTTCCTTGCCATGGCAAAGGATATTCGTGTCATTTTGATCAAGCTGGCAGACCGTCTCCATAATCTTCGTACGTTACAATATCAGTCTCCGGCAAAGCAGATTGAAAAAGCCAGAGAGACGATGGACATTTACTCACCGATTGCACATCGTCTTGGTATCAGTAAGATTAAGGTCGAGTTGGATGATCTGTCATTACAGTATTTGGAGCCGGAAAAATTCAAAGAATTAAAGATGGAAATTGATGAAAGACTGGAGGAACGGGAGAAGTTTATCGAGGATGTGGTTCACGATGTAAAAGAGTGTATCAGTGAAGCCGGAATCGAGGCTGAGATTAACGGACGGGTAAAGCATTTCTTCAGTATTTACAAGAAGATGGTAAATCAGCATAAAACATTGGATCAGATTTATGATATTTTTGCCGTGCGGATTATTGTGGATAATGTGAGAGACTGTTATGCGGCACTTGGTATTATTCATGAAAAATATAAGCCGATTCCGGGACGATTTAAGGATTATATCGCTATGCCGAAGTCTAATATGTATCAGTCTTTGCATACGACATTGATCAGTAAGAGCGGACAGCCCTTTGAGATTCAGATTCGTACCTACGATATGCATAAGACAGCAGAGTATGGTATTGCCGCCCATTGGAAATACAAGGAAAATTTAACCGGAACTGCCAGAGACAAGGAAGAAGAGAAATTAAGCTGGTTACGACAGATTTTGGAATGGCAGCATAATACGGAAGACAATAAAGAATTTATGAGTGCGGTTAAAACCGACCTTGATCTGTTTGCGGAACAGGTATACTGCTTTACACCGAATGGAGACGTTAAGAATTTACCTGCCGGCTCCACACCGATTGATTTTGCATACAGTATTCATTCCGCTGTAGGTAATAAAATGGTCGGAGCAAGGGTAAACGGCAGACAGGTGCCGGTAACTTATCAGTTGAAGAATGGCGACCAGATTGAGATTATTACCTCCAATAATTCCAAGGGACCAAGCAGAGACTGGTTAAGCATTGTAAAATCTGCACAGGCTCGTAACAAAATCAATCAGTGGTTCAAGCAGGAGTTTAAAGAGGACAATATCGTAAGAGGAAAAGAGCTTCTTATGGAATATTGTAAGGCAAAGGGCTATGTACTTGCCGATCTGAATAAGGTAGAATATCAGAAAACCGTCATGAAAAAATATAATTTCAATGACTGGGAATCTGTGCTGGCAGCCATTGGACACGGTGCCCTCAAGGAGGGACAGGTTGTCAATAAGATGCTGGAGATTCGGAACAAAGAATCAAAAGAGAAGATGACCGAGGAAGAGCTGTTAGAGCAGTTGAATCAAAACAGTGGTCAGCTTCGACAAAGCCTGAAAACAAAAGGTGGCATCACCGTGAAAGGCGTGGATGATGTTGCGGTTCATTTTTCCCGTTGCTGTTCTCCTGTGCCGGGGGATGAAATCGTTGGTTATGTGACAAGAGGACGTGGAATTTCCATTCACCGGACCGACTGTGTGAACGTGCTGGGTATGAATGAGGTAGACCGAACCCGGTTGATTGACGCAGAGTGGCAGGATGGAGCCAATGACAGTACAACCACATATTCTTCGGAAATCAATATATATGCATCTGACCGAACCGGAATGTTATTCGATGTCAGTCAGGTATTTAAGGAATTGAGTATTAACGTAACTGCTGTTAACAGTAAGAGCAACAGCAAGAATGAAAAGGCGACGATTACCGTTACCTTCGAAATCAGGAAAGTGGATGATCTGAATCAGGTTATCGCAAAGCTTCGTATGATTCCGGGTGTAATAGATGTAGAACGTAGTGTAGGTTAATGGAGGTAAATATGCCGGATTTAGAAATATATGTTAAAACCTTGGGAGATATGGGAACCAACTGTTATATTATGGCAAATCACGATACGGATGAATGTATCGTGTTTGATCCGGGAGCAGAGGCTGGGACTTTGAAAGAAATATTTGATTCTCCCCAGTTTCATTTGAAGGGCATTTTTTTGACCCATGGCCATTTTGACCATATCGGTGCAGTAAAGGCTTTGCAGGATCAATATCATGTGCCGGTGTATGTATCAAGACAGGAGGAAGAGGATGTTTTAACCAATACTTCTGTCAATTTGACCGGTGCTTTCGGTCTTCCTTATATTCTTCATGGAACAGATCTTTTGCGGGATGGAGAAGAAGTGGATATCATTGGTACAAAGATAAAATGTCTGCTGACGCCGGGACATACAAGTGGTGGAATGAGTTATTATTGTGAAGAACTGGCATCGGTTATTGTAGGAGATACACTGTTTCATGAAAGCGTGGGAAGAACGGATTTTCCGACAGGAAGTGCTTCTACACTGGTACGGTCCATTCAGGAGCAATTATTTACTTTGCCGGACGAGACAAAGGTATTTCCGGGACATATGTCTGATACAACCATTGGTTGGGAAAAAAAATATAATCCATTTTGTGGTGGAGTGTTATAAATGATTTATTTAGAGCAAAATAATGAAATGTACAATAATGATATCCGGGCGATGTTACAGGCATTTTTTGATAATGAAAAGGTTGTAACGACAAAGGAAGGAACCAGAATATCCTTATCCGTACATTACGGAAATGACGAAGTGAACTATGAATTTGCAGATCAGGACGGATATCGGGACAGTGCCCAAATATCCGTTGCTTATCAGAACAAGGAGATTGCAAGAAATCCGTTAAAGGCGGTATTATACAGGCTGTTGTCTGTTTATACCGGAAAAGAGCTTCCCTGGGGCAGCATGACCGGTGTACGTCCCACTAAAATTGCAACCGGCCTGTTGGAATCCGGGAAGAGTGAGGATGAGATTCGTAGGGTATATCAGGAGGAGTACCTGACAACAAAGCAAAAGGCAGATATTTGCATTGAGGTTGCTAAAAAGGAGCAGCTTATTTTTAAAGATTATCATTATCGGGATGAATATTGTTTGTATGTTGGGATTCCGTTTTGTCCCAGCAGATGTTTGTATTGTTCCTTTACGTCTTATAATATAGACCGATATCAGTCTAACCGGTCCGGATACAGTGTGGACGGGTATTTACAGGCTTTGTACAAAGAGATTCAATATGTTGCAGAGTCGGAGGCTTATAAAAAGAAACGTCTGGTGGCTATTTATATCGGAGGTGGAACACCGAGTTCCTTAAATGCAGATCAGCTGGATGCCCTGATTCAACATATCCGGGATGCCTTTGACCTGACCGGTCTTAGGGAATTTTGCGTAGAGTGTGGCAGACCGGACAGTATTACGGAGGATAAGCTTCGGGTGTTACATAAGCAGGGTGTTGACAGAATCAGTATCAATCCCCAGACGATGTGGAATGAGACGTTGGAGCTGATAGGGAGAGCACACAGTGTAGAGCAGACCATAGAGGCATTTCACCTTGCAAGACAGACCGGATTTTCCAATATTAATATGGATATGATCGTTGGTCTGCCGGGAGAAGATATTTCTCATGTAAAACATACCCTTGGGGAGATTCGGAAATTGAAGCCGGACAGTCTTACCGTACATTCTTTGGCAATTAAAAGAGCTGCGAATCTGAATATAGAGATGGAGCGGTATCACAGTCTGATTAAAGGCAGTACCAATGAGATGCTCTTAGCGGTGGATTCCTGTGCCAGACAAATGGAGATGGAGCCGTATTATCTGTACCGCCAGAAGAATATTCCGGGAAAGCTTGAGAATATCGGTTATTCCAAGGTTGGTAAGGAATGTGCCTATAATATTTTAATCATGGAAGAGAAAATGGATATATTGGCGTTAGGTGCCGGTGGCAGCTCCAAATTTATTTTCTATGATGAGAATCGAATAGAGCGGGTAGAAAATGTAAAAAATGTAGAAGAATATATTCGTCGGATTGATGAAATGATTGAGCGTAAGAAGAACATGTTTCAGTGCTTATGATTTTATTTTTTCAGATAAAAGAGCACAGGCTCTTTTGGAGGATGAGATATGATAGAAGTGGATCGCTTAGATGTGGAAGTAGATGAAATATCCGGCTATCTGAATACGGAGCTTCAGACGGAGATTTCCCATGGGATAGAGGTGAGTCGTCTTGCAGGCCTGCTTGCAAGAGAATTAAAATTAGATCCGGAGGTTTGTCATGATATCGAGGTAGCGGGAATGTTACATGATATTGGAAAACTGAGAGCCAGCACATATCTGTATGGAGGAGAAGAAGATACGCTGAATGTTGAAAAGATGCGATATGTCCGTATGCATCCTACATTGGGATATGAGGTTGTAAAAGAGCATGGTTATCCGGAACGGGTATGTGAGATGATTTTACATCATCATGAAAATTATGATGGAACCGGATATCCGGACAATCTGGTAGGGGATAAGATTCCCATTGGTGCCAGAATCTTAAGGGTGTGTGATGTGTTTGCAGCCCTTACGTCAGACAGACCTTATCGAAAGGCTTTTGACAGCAAAACCGCTGTGGAGCTGTTGATTGAGGAGGTTCGCCATTTTGATATGAAAGTATTTCTTACTTTTCAGGGAATTGTTCATGATGAGGTGGTTGCCAAAGAACTATTGGGACAGGAAGATAAGCTGACAACCTGACTCGAAAATAACGATGATTTAGGAGGACATACAAATGCCAATGAAAAAGAAACCGGTTACCGGAATGAAAGATATATTACCTAAGGAGATGGAAATCCGTAATTATGTGATGCAGGAAATCAGGGATACCTATAAGACCTTTGGATTTACTGCTATGGAAACGCCTTGTGTGGAGCATATTGAGAATCTTAGCTCAAATCAGGGTGGAGAAAATGAAAAATTAATCTTCAAGATTATGAAACGTGGAGACAAATTAACCTCAGCGATAGAAAAGGCTACTGCTGAGGATGCAAATTTGCTGTCAGACAGTGGACTTCGTTATGATCTTACATTGCCGTTATCCAGATATTATGCAAATAATGCCAATGATCTGCCAAGTCCTTTTAAGGCATTGCAGATGGGAAATGTATGGCGTGCAGATCGTCCCCAGCGAGGCAGATATCGTCAGTTTATGCAGTGTGATATTGATATTTTGGGAGAGCCTACCATTTTGGCGGAGATCGAGCTGATCACGGCTACCACAACCTTACTTGGAAAGGTTGGATTTGAGAAGTTTACCATTCGTCTGAATAACCGTAAGATGTTAAAGGCAATGGCAGCATACAGTGGATTTGCTGAGGCAGATTATGACAGTGTATTCATTACACTGGATAAGATGGACAAGATCGGTTTGGATGGTGTTGCTGCTGAATTGGTAGAACAGGGCTATACGAATGAACAGGTTCAGAAATATTTGTCCTTGTTTGAGAAGGTAACAGAGGATGTTGAGGGAATCCATTTCCTTCAGGATACGTTGGGAGACTTTTTGGAAGCAGATGTGGCAAAGGATTTAGAAACCATTATTACAAGTGTAGAGGCAGTGAAGAATGCCGACTTCAGAATTGTTTTTGACCCGACTCTTGTACGGGGAATGAGTTATTACACCGGTCCGATTTTTGAGATTTCCATGGATGAATTTGGCGGCTCCGTTGGTGGCGGTGGCAGATACGATGAAATGATCGGAAAGTTTACCGGACAGAATACACCGGCGTGTGGTTTCTCCATCGGATTCGAGCGTATCGTAATGCTTCTGTTGGAAAGAGACTATCAGGTACCTGCAAAGGGTGGTAAGGTAGCTTATCTTGTGGAAAAGAACATGCCCCAGGAAAAGCTTCGTGATATTTTAAAAGAGGCAAATGAAAAGCGTAAAGAAGGAATCCAGATTAACATTAACATTATGAAGAAGAATAAGAAATTCCAAAAGGAGCAGTTAGAAAAAGAAGGCTATACAGACTTTAAGGAATTTTATGCAAGAGATTTGGAGCATTAAGATGAAAAAGGCGTTTCACCGTAAGGTGGGACGTCTTTTTTTCTTTTTATCAGTTTGCCTATTATTCCGATTCGGAAGGCTTACAAGGAGCAGGAACCGGAATCCTGACTTTCCGGAATCGTTATAATCGAATTAACAGAATATAAAATGAAAAAAGACGCCATACTATGTCTCGAAGGTGAATGTCCGCAAAACGTGGAAGATATCCTTGAAGGAGGCTTGTATGAAAATTGCTTACAATGATAAAAATGATGTAGAGTATCCGGTTTATGAGGAGTTAGATAAAAATATCGAGGTTTTGGACTCTTTATTTTTCAATTGGGGAGATATTGTTAAAAAGAAGTTTGTTTTGCAAAGACACCAAAAAAATCTGGAAATCTACATCATTTATATAGATGGATTAACAAATAATGAAATGGTGGAGCGAACCATAACCCATCCCCTGCTGTATGAATGGCAGGAGCTTTGTAGTCTGAGTCGGGCAGAGGATGCTGCTCTTGAGGGAGAGGAGCTGTTTCGGTCTGTATTTCATGCCCAGACAGAAGCGGTGGATCTGGTTCCCGTAACTACAATCCAGGATGCGATTTCCGGAGTGTTAAAAGGAGATACGGCTATCTTCATCGATCATGTACCGAAGTGCATGATGTTATCCACTAAAAAGCTTCCTACAAGAGGCATAGATGTTCCGGATAAGGAGGCAGGGCTTAGAGGGCCAAGAGATTCTTTTAATGAAAATTTCCGTACCAATACAGCTTTGATCCGACGTCGGATTAAAGATCCTAAGCTGAAATTAGAGCAGGGAGAGCTTGGGCTGCGCAGCAGAACGGTATACGGTGTGATGTATATGGAGGATTTGATCTATCCGGAGCTGCTAGGGGCAGTGAGGAAGAAAATGGAGTCCTTTACTATTGACGGTATTTTTGATTCCGGTATGCTGGTGCATCTTTTGGAGGAAAAATGGTATTCTCCCTTTCCCCAGATTCAGACGACGGAACGTCCGGATAAGGCGGCGTCTGCTCTGTTAGAGGGACGAATTGTTCTTGTTGTGGATAATTCTCCGGAGGTTTTGATTCTGCCAACTACCTTTAATACCTTTTTTCAGGCAGCGGATGATTATTACAATCGTTATACCGTAGGTTCTTTTGCAAGGATTCTTCGGTATTTCGCGGCATTTATCAGTGTTTTGTTACCGGGGCTGTATGTTGCCATCACCTGTTATTATCCCCAGATTTTACCTACGGACTTTCTTCTTACCATTGCAGGAGCAAGGACGAATATCACCTTTCCCATTGTTGTAGAGGTATTGTTAATGGAGCTGTTATTTGAACTGTTGCGGGAGGCAGGGATTCGACTGCCGGGTCAGATGGGAAATACTATCGGTGTGGTAGGCGGTTTGATTGTAGGACAGGCTGCGGTGGAGGCGTCGTTAGTCAGCACGATTGTAGTGATCGTTGTGGCTTTAACAGCTATTGCTTCCTTTGCGATTCCCAATGAGGAGTTTTCTTCTACCTTCCGTTTACTAAAATTTTTTATGATTTTTCTTGGAGCAATCTGGGGCTTGTATGGAATCTTTTTGGGAATGTTGATTTTGGTGATTCATCTTTCTTCGTTGGAAAGCTTCGGAATCCCTTATATGATGCCTCTGACTGCCGGTACAGCAGACCATAATGTTGAATTTCAGGACTTTGTCGTCCGTAAGCCGATTTTCATAATGAAGAATCGACCCTTATATACAATGAGAGGAAAACGAAGAAGATTTCGGAAATAGTTGTGGAGGGGGAATGACAAAATGTTTAGGGACAATGGAAAAATTTCTGAAAAACAGCTGGAACGGATGCTGATGCTTCCGGTCTTTGCGGGAATTATTTTTGTACTTCCCTTTGCAGGGGCAGCAATGTTTGGTGATTCCTGCATATGGGGACTGTTTTTCTTTTTTCTTTTTGCGGTTATCTATATTACCGGTTTGTCTGCCCTTTCGGGACAGATGAAAGATGCATATTATAATGAGCCGCCAACGGGGCTGCAAAGAGGGCTCTGTCTTACTCAGATTATAAGGCAGACGATACATTTATCCTTTTACATTGTGTTGTCCATAGCGGTATTAGGGGATGCACAGGTTCCTTTTATGGAAGGAAGCTCCACAGACCGTATCGGGAATCTGCTTGTGGTATTGCCGTTAATCCTGGTGGCGTTGTATGGAGCCAATCATAATGTGGAAAAGATGGGACGGTTATACGAAATGCTGTTCTGGGTTGTATTTATCCCCTATGTAATTATGATTTTGTTTGGTTTGAAAGAGGTGGATTACGGTGTTTTTATACCATCCCTTAAGATGCCCTTATGGGAGATTATGCTTTGCAGCTATGCATTGCTTACCTTTGTTGTGCCGGGAGAACAGTTTCTCCTGCTTCGAAGCTGCCTTGTAAAAAACGGGGAAGAAGGGCAGAATCGTGGAATGGGAAAAAGAGTTTCTTTACTGGTAATCATTGCGGTTGCACTGGCAATTCTTCTTACCTTATTTATCTTCGGTATTTATGGAATCCGCAGTGCGGCTATGGAGGAAATGGTTACGGTAGATATTATGCGGTATATTCGTCTTCCCTTGAGAGTGCTGGAACGTTTTGATGCATTAATGGTTTGGTTTTTTATGCTGGGATGCTTTGTGTTAATGTGCAGCAGTCTGTTTGCCGGAGGGCATTATGCGTTAAAGCTGCGATGGGGAAAACGCATTTTCTGGTTAATCGGAATGGTGGCAGTCAGTTTGCTTATTGTACTGTGGCTGCCGGATTACAAGGAATCCTTGTGGTTATATTTGTGTTACGGAGCTGTTTTTGATGTTCCCTTATCCATTCTTTTTGCATTTCTTTCAGGAAAAATCGGTTATGTGGAGGAAAATGAGAATTGAGGAAATTATATGGTGTTGCTTTTTTTCTCCTGTGTATCTGTTTGACAGGCTGTAAGGCAACGGGAAAAAATAATATGCGAAATCTCGAGGAACGGGATTATGCTACTGTTTTAATGATACAAAAGCTGGGGGATGAAAAATACAAAATGAATCTGGGAGTTGCCAGAGTCAGGCTGCAGGGAGAAACTGCGGAAGGGGAAAGGTTTTCCTCCTTTGAATGCTGCAGTCTGGAGGAATTAAGAGAAAAATACGAGACAGTAAAGGGTAAGTATCTGTCGCTGGCGCATCTAAAGGTAATTATCGTTACAAATGTATGTCCCATGGAAAATTGCCGGGACTATATGGACGAGCTTCGCCGGGACAACGAAATCGCAAAAACGGTTCCGGTATTGGAATCGGATGATGTGGATGCCCTTTTGAAGTATGCCGAGGATTTGAAGCAGCCTATGGGAACTTATATGAGTGATCTGGTAAGAGTAAAAGAGCGGGAAGGCAGAAAAATACCATGGCTTATGGATTATTTGAAGCACATACAGGAGGGAAGGGAGATTTTTGTATATCGTATTCAAATAAAAAAGGAAGGATTAAAGCTTACAGCCTATAACAATGGATAAGCATGATGCATAATATATCATGAATGGGTAATACTTAAGGTAGAAGTTAGACCATAGGGAAAGAAGGAGAGCAGGTATGAGGATTGTTCGTGATATATTTGCGGCGATAATGATAGGGCTTATGGGAGGTTTCCTTGTAACGATTCTTTGTTACTATAATTCCCATAAGGAGCAGGGGGCATTTCATACAATGATGGCAGTTGCCAACAGTGTAGGTGTTGTATCCGATGCGTATTCCCATGAGAATACGAAAACCTTAAGTGATATGGATATAGAAAAAACGGTTTTGGAAGCTTTTGATGAAATGGATGATTCGGATAAGTCCTCGTTATATTCAACTGTATTGAATAGCATTCTGGGAAGTGACCAAAACGGCAGCGAGGGAGATGTACTGGCAATGGAGGAAGACAGCTTGGCGGATAATCCGTATTCCGGAATTATTCGATTTCATGTAAGGGCAAACAGTGATTCCCAAGAGGATCAGGAACTGAAAATGGCAGTAAAGGAAGATGTGGTTACCATGTTAAAGCCGGTGCTTGCCCGTTGTAGTACAGTGGAGGAAAGCAGAAATATAATTGTTTCCAGCTTGCAAAACATCTATGTGACAGCGGTGAATACCATTGTAGAGCAGGGATATGATTATGAGGTAAAGGTGTATTTGACTGAGGAAGAATTTCCGGCAAAGACATACGGTGATCTGACCTTCCCGGCGGGAAAATATCAGGCATTACGGATTGATATCGGAGAGGCAAAGGGTCATAACTGGTGGTGTGTCATGTATCCGCCCTTATGCTTTATTGATGAATCAACGGCAGTGGTTTCCAAGGATGGAAAGGAGCTTTTAAAGAAAAATCTCACTGATGAGGAATACAGAAAATTGTTTGCCAATCCGGATGTGGAAATCGAACCGTCCTGCAAGTTATATGAATGGATTCAGGGTATTAAGAAGGGGGATTAGACCCCTTGTACCCCTGTAGTTGTGTCTTGAACGAAAAAATAAATTATGATAAAATATATCTGTTTGTAATACCCTGTTTTTAGCAGGGTATTTTGTAAACAGATAAGAATATTATGTATGAGGGGTCGTGAAATGTCTTTTTCGTCAGGAACATTTTTGATTTTTTTTCCTGTTGTGACTATCATATATTTTCTGATACCACAAAGGATAAAATATATATGGCTGTTAATTGCATCCTATTATTTTTACATGGGATGGAATGTGGAATATGCATTTTTGATTTTTACTTCTACTGTGATTACATATGTAAGTGGTTTGGTACTGGAGCGTATTAAGAAGAAAAACATATCGCCCCGGCAAAGAAGCCGTAGGATGAAAATTTGCGTTGCTGTTAGTGTGATTAGTAATCTTGGGATACTGGGATACTTCAAATATACCCAGTTTTTTTATGATTTAGGAAGAAAAATATTTGCACTTTTTAATGTTCAGATTATGGAGCATAACTTCGATATTCTCCTTCCGGTTGGTATCTCATTTTATACATTTCAGGCATTAAGTTATACGATAGATGTATATCGGGATGATATTTACGCAGAGAAGAATTTTTTGAAATATGCCCTGTTTGTATCTTTCTTTCCGCAGCTGGTGGCGGGACCCATTGAGCGTTCTAAAAATTTGCTGGTTCAGATTAATGAAACCCATAAGTTCCGATTTGAAAATTTAAAAATTGGTTTTGTGATTATGCTGTGGGGATATTTTTTGAAGATTGTACTGGCTGATAAGATTGCGATTTTTGTGGACACGGTCTATGGGGATTATGAGGCATACCCGGGATGGTATCTGGTGGTTGCAACTGCATTGTTTGCGGTACAGATTTACTGTGATTTTAACGGATATACAATGATTGCCCGAGGGGCAGCTAAGATTATGGGATTTTCTTTGATGGAGAATTTTGATGCACCGTATCTGTCTACATCCGTATCCGATTTCTGGAGAAGATGGCATATATCTTTAACCTCGTGGTTGAAGGATTATCTTTACATACCTTTAGGGGGAAGCCGCAAAGGAACCTTTAGAAAGTACATCAATAAAATGATCGTATTTTTGGTAAGCGGCTTGTGGCATGGTGCGTCTCTTTCCTTTGTTATATGGGGTGCTTTGAACGGAATTTATCAGGTAATAGAAGAGGCTTTTGGTTTCGTTATGCATCGTATTGCAGAGGGCTTGCAGTTAAAGGGCAGCAGTTTATCGGGAAAAGCCGTTAAGTGCTTTTTTACTTTTGTGTTTGTGGATTTTGCATGGATATTTTTCCGGGCAAGCAGTCTGAAAGAGGCAATGGCGATTATAAAACAGATGGTTACGGTTCATAACCCGTGGGTTTTGACAAACGGTTCTTTATATGAATGTGGATTACAGGAAAAGAATTTCCTGTTTATGCTGATATGCATTGGCATTTTGTTTGTTGTTGATCTGTGCAAACGAAAGAAAGTGAATCTGATAGAGCTATATGAGAAACAGGATTGGTTGTTTCAATGTGTCTTTGTTGCAGTGTTTGTAACATTTATTTTAATCTTCGGACATTATGGACCTGCATATGATGCAACCAATTTTATATACTTTCAGTTTTAGGAGATTGTATGAAGAAAAAGATAAAAAGAATATGCGGAGTGCTTTTGACGGTACTGCTGATATTCGGCATGGTACAATATGCCGGATACCGGTTAAAACCAAAGTCTTTGGAAAATACATATTGCCAGATTCAGGCATTTCACATGCTTCCGGACAATTCAGTGGATGTTATGGTATATGGTTCCAGCCATTCCTGGAATGGATTTGATGTGAATGTGTTAACACAACAGTATGGAATCTCTGCATATAATTACAGCTGTATGTGGCAGCATATGAATACAACCAGATTATTTTTAAAGGATTCTTTGGAAACACAAAGCCCTAAGGTGGTATTGATCGAAACCTATATTCCTGAGATATTGGCGGATGAGAATATGAACGGAGAGATTTATTATTCCCGTTATCTGCCGGATTCTCCTGCAAGACGGGAATATTTAAAGCAGTGTTTTGCCGGTGACTGGGGCAGATATGTATCTTATTATTTTCCCTTGGTGGCTTTCCATGAAAGCTGGGAGGATATAGATTATAAAAGCTATATGCCCCTAAGTGATAATATAAGTCTTTTTTCCCAGTCAAGGGGATTTTTGGGAAAGGATGATGTAGTACCGGTAGAGATTCCCGGCAGGACAAAATATCAATATGACCTCCCGGAGGATTCCGTTGCCGTATTGGATGATATGGTGGCACTTTGTCATGAAAAAGGGATAGAGGTGATTTTCTACACCATTCCCAGTGGTATGAAAAACCATTATGCAGATGCTTTTAAGCAGTATGCGGAGCAAAGGGGCTGTGCCTATGTGAATCTGTTTGACAAGGTAGAAGAATGTGGAATTGACGAAAATACAGACTTTCTGGATAAAGGGCATTTGAATGTCAACGGGGCAAAAAAGGTTGCCGCTTATATGGGACAGTATATTACGGATAATTACGATTTAAAATAAAGGAATGGACATCATGGAATTTCATTTTAACAGTTGGCTTGTATATTTTTATTTTTATTGCATATGTGGTTGGATATTTGAAAGCCTTAACGTATCCATTAGACAGAGAAAATGGGTGAATCGGGGATTTATGAAGGGACCATGGCTGCCGTTATACGGAAGCGGGGCGCTGGTGATTTTGTTTTCCACCCTTCCCTTTAAGGAATATCCTGTAATGGTTTATTTTGCAGCGGCAGTTGCAGCTACGATTCTGGAATATGTTACCGGTGTATGTATGCTGGCAATATTCAAGGTTCGTTATTGGGATTACCGGTATCGAAAGATACAGTTTCAGGGACATATTTGTCTGGTATCTACGATTGTCTGGGGTTTTCTTGGATTATTAATGGTGTACATTGTGCATCCTCCTGTGGTAAAATTGGTTAGCAGCTGGAATCAGGAAGTGGTAAGTATTCTTACATTTTTAATTACTGTCTGTATGGCTTATGATTTTGCAAATGCATTCCGGGAGGCTATGGACTTACGTGCTCTGATTGTACAGGCCGGCGAGTTAAAGCAGCGTATGGAGGCTGCATTGGAACAAAAAAGAGAAGCGTTGGAGCAGCGTATTGATGATTCCATCGAAGAACGAAAAGAGCTGTTGGAGGAGAAGAAGGGACGGCTTGAGGAACGCTTTGAGTCATTGGAACAGCGGATTGCAGATGCAAGAGAGCAGCGTTTGGATGACCGGGCAACCTTGGAAGCTTCTTTTGAACAGATGAAGCTTCGGTTGGAAGAAAAATCCCGTACACTGTTAAAGTCTAATCCATATGCCAGCTTCCGGAATATGGAGAAGGAAACAGAAGAGATTCGTAACAAATTGCAAATCAAATGGAGAAAATAATAAAAATAATCGGAGGAAATGCTTGTGGAAGAACGAGAGGTTCTGCAAAGGGACATTTTGAAGGAATTAATTCAATATAGCGACAGTTTAATACCTGCATTGCAGCAGGTAATTGAAGAACTCAAACACAAAGAAAAGGAAGAAGTGGATACGGAGGACTTTTTAAGTGAGGTCATTACCGGTATTAACTGGGAAATCGAGGTATATAATCAGTGTGCAGGCTTGATTAATGAACGTTGTAATTATATTGACAAAAAAGTAATGATAGCTTCCGTAAAAAGTCTTGGAATGGCTTTAAACAGTGGAGATATCTGGTTGATTTCCGATTGCCTGGAATATGATTTCCTTCCGTTTTTGAATAAGTTAGACCTGGCGGCTAAGCTGATTGTGGGAGCACAATAATGTTTGCTGTTCTGTATCCGTCAGATATTGATATGAAAAATCCGGCTGATTTGTTTGGCCGGATTTTATATTATAGATACACACTCTTGTAATAGATAACCATTTTTGACAAAATAGCTGTTATTGTGTCGCTATATGTACTTAATATAATCTTATCGGTTTTTGACAGGTCCTGATATTCTACTTTGTTGTCTGCTGTAATCGTTCCTGTAATTTGATGATTCAGACCATAGTCGATGGAAAAGGTGTATTGTTGTTCATCGTAATTCAACAGTATATTACAGGAGAAATCCTCACTTCTATATGAAGAAGTGATTTGTTGAATATTGAATCCGGATTTCAGAAAAGGTAATTTCTGGTTTGGCAGATGGTATACGGTGTCTTTATCGTCCAGTGTATAGATGCCGTTTTCCAATTCAAATCCCAACTTTTTTACATTTGAGACAAAACCTTTTTCTTTTTTTACCGCATTTACTTTCCAAGTTACCAAAACGGCTATAAAAATACATCCCATAATGCCGAGAATCGGTAGTATTTTTTTCAAGATGCGAACGGCTTTTTGTGTGATATCTATTTTTTTTACATATTTATGGTCTTCATTTAGCAATGAATCCAGTGAAAGATGATATGTATTGCAAATAGTGATAAGCAGTTGCAGATCCGGTATACTTTTTTCGTTTTCCCAACTTGACACCGTTTGTCTTGTAACACCGAATTGATTAGCGTATTCTTCCTGTGTCATATCATTATCTTGTCTTGTTTTTTTAATCATTTCTGCTATGGTCATTTCATTTGTGTTCCTTCCATGTAACAATTTGATTCTATTCTAGATTATTTATCATCAATTGTAAATGTTTGTTTCAAGAGTTCTTTTCTTAATCCGGCAAAGTTGAAACGAAAATGTTTTCAAAAAAATCCCACATCACATGGTAGTGATGTGGGATTTTCTAACTAAATGTCATTGACCTTGCGGTCTAAGTAATCTTACTGTTTCCCATGGAGTCATCTATATTTGTCTCGTTTAAGTTATACATAATCATTAAACAGCAATCCGGAATATTTGGATGGCTGATATGGGTTTGGGTAGGTGCCCTGTACATTCGGATAAGTAACCACGATCTTATCCACATAATTCAATGGATTAATCGTCATATTCTGGGTTGTTTTCTTGATATCGGACCGGAAACCGGATAAATCCTCGTCAAAAAGCTTTTGTATCTCTGTAGAGCTGACTTCCTCCGACATATGCATATAACCGTTCTCGTCTATGGATAACCCGGCTGCCGTCAGGCTGTCTGTATGACGTCTTGTCAAATTGGTGATGTCACGGAAAAGCTTCGTTGCTCCTCGCTGGCTTGTGCTGTTTCTGGCAATATCCACCAGCTGGTTATAGGAATCCGTAAAATCCTTTAATTTGTCGGTAATCTTCTCATCATCTACCACTAATTTGATCTGTACCGGAGCTTCGTTAACCGACAAAAGATCCAAATCCATAGAGTGGTTCAGGGAAATCCGGTTGCTGATAGAGGTATGCTTCTGGTCGTTGATATAAAATTCTGCATTTGCCGGAGGTGTCTGGACATCGCTGATTCCCAAAGTAGTTACAATATCATTTTCCAGATAGGTATCGTTGAATTCAAAAAACAAATCCTTGTCATTGGGTAATCCCACGGCCTCTGAACGAAGTACCAATGCACTGGTTCCGTCTACCCGGTGATTCCGGATATTTGCCCTGATACCGATATTGTTTTCGTTGATTGCATTGGCAAGTGTCCGTTGAATCTGCTGATTCGTATCTCCCTTGTGAACAGATATCTGGAAATTATACTGGTTATGACCTACGGTGATTCCCATAGAATATTCTCCCGGAGAAATCGATGTCTCCCCGGATGGCATATATTTTCCCACATTTGTCTGCCCCGTTGCCAATTGATCAACCTTAACGGTTAACTTGGTTGGTAAGTCGGTGGCTGTTGTGTCGTTCAGACTGGCATACACAATATTCTCGTTATCTGAAATTGCCGTCATCTGCCGGTATAAATTATTGCCCTGACTGTTCAAGGATTGGCTGTCTTCTTCTAACGCCATGGCAGCTTCTTTAATACCGATGGCATAGGAGGAAGTCGCATCTGACATTGTGAATTTGTAAAATGGAGAATGCTGATTCTGCTTTACCATATTCTGGTATACAGTCTTTAAGTCATCCTTCTTTGGTGTGTTATTCTTTTTGTTTGTAAGTGGAGCAATGAGCTGAGCACTATAGTGATTATAGACGTTATTTAAATTCACCATATCTGTTCCTCCTTCCTTGGATATTACAGTCTGAGCTGAATTATATACGATAATTCTGGGATGTTTCCTCCGTGAAACCAATAATCCCAGTATCCCACGATTAAGATATAATTAATTACATTATAATATAGTTATGTAAATCTGTCTAGTCCGAAACTTTGTCGGTTATTGTCAAGTAATTGTTGGCATGGTTCTTACCCAGATGGTTCCTACCTGGACGCTTTCAATGGCTCTTGAA